>JANPOM010000385.1:0-22476 GCA_031427995.1 Anaeromyxobacter sp.
GGCCGGCCAGCAGCTGGACCAGGTGCTCGCCCCCCTCGCGGACCTTCTGGGCCAGCTCGCGGTCCTCGCCGGCGCGGGCGCGACCCAGCGCCCGGCCGAGGCTCGATTGTGCCTGGGCCAGCTCATCCATGGCGGGCTCCCTGGTGACGGCGGCGCGCCAGCATGGCGAGGCAGTGGCGGCGGAAGGTGTCGTCCTCGGCCTCCGTGGCCAGGGCCTCCAGCTGTGCCTGGGCCTCGGGGGCCGGGTGCGCCGCCAGTCCGGAGGCGGCCGCGAAGCGCAGCAGCTCGTCATGCTTCGAGCCGCCCAGCGCCTTCAAGAGCCCCCGGCGCGGCTTGAGCCACTCCAGGAAGAAAGGCGCCGCCCTCCCCGGATCGAGCCGGGCCATGGCCGAGCCGAGCGCGTCGGCCTCCGCGGTGGTGAGCTCCTTGCGCCCCACCAGCGCCTCCTGGACCGGCTGGAACGCGGCCGCCTTGCCGCTCCGCGCCAGCACCTGGGCCACGCCAATGCGGACCGGCGACCGCGGCGAGTGGAGCAGCCGCAGCAGCCGCTGCACCGGGAGGTCGCCCGTGGCCGACTCCAGGGTCTGCAGCGCCGCCACCTGGAGGTGCTCGTCGTTGTGATCGAGCAACGCCGCGGCCGCCTGCACCGCCTGGCGGGGCGCCTTGGCGCCGATGGCACGGACCAGCGCCCGCGCCACCGTGGCGTCGAGCGTGGTGAGACGCTCGATGATGGCGGCGGCGTCGGCCGGAAGCCGGGCCTCCGCGATGAGCGCCAGCACCTGGCGCCGGCCCCCGTCGGCCTCGGCCACCAGCCGGTCGAGCGCCGCCTTGGCGGGCACCAGCGGGATGAGCCGCAGCGCCTCGGGGGGCAGCTGCCTGGCGCCGGCCGGCACCGCCGCCAGCAGCGCGTCCAGCAAACGCTCATCGCCCAGCGTCCGCAGCAGCTCGTCGCGCAGCTCGCCAGGCGCGGTCTGGCCCACCAGCTCCGCCAGGTCGGCCAGCGGCCCGAGGGCGGCGTCGGCCACGAAGTAGTCGCGCAGCTCGACCAGGAAGAGCCGCAGCTCGCGCGCCTGGACCAGGCCGCGCGAGGTCTCGACCAGCAACTGGGCCGCCAACCGGAGGGCGTCGGCGGCCAGGGCCTCGGGCGCCTCGGTGGCGCGGAGCGAGGCCAGCGCCTCGGCCGGCACCGCGCGCCATTCGATGGGGCCGGGCGGCGGCAGGAGCGGAAAAGGGGTGTCGTAGCCGGCCGGCGGCCTGCTCCCCTCCCCGCGGCGGCGGCGCACCCCCTCCGGCTCCGGGTTGTCCTCGTCGGGGGTGAAGCCCTCCACCGCCGTGAAGCCGATTCCCTGAAAGGCCCCCTTGCGGAGCAGCGTGACCACGTCCTCCTCTTGCTGCCGGATGCCGACGTAGCGGACGGCGAGGATCTCCAGGAAGGCGAGCAGCTCGGTCCAGGGCACGCCGGGGCGGAAGCTGAGCCGGCGCACGCCGTCGCGGAAGAGCCGGAAGGCGAGCGAGCGCTCGCGGTCCTCCTCGCGGTAGACCGCCTCGCCATCGCGCAACATTTCGAACGGCCGGACCTCGAGGACCAGCTCGCCGCCGCGAGTGGCGTCGGCGGCGCGGGCCTGGTAGTCGGCCAGGAACTGCCGGACCACGGCGTTGTCCGGGGCGTAGAGCGTGAAGGAGCGGGCCGCCTTGGAGAGCGCGGCGACGAACTGGGCCGCCGCGCCTCCCGGACCGCTGGTGGCCAGCGGCGCGGCACGTTCTCCGTCTTTCGGCGGTTCGCCTCGCGGCGGCGTCGGCTGCGTCATCGCTCCCCCCGCCACCGAGTGAACCGCCCCGGCGGCCGGGCGTCAAGAAGACCGGGTGGATAGGTGTCGGTACGGAGCGGCCGTGTGGCACCGTGACGCGTGCGCCAACGTGACGCAAGCGCGGGTCTGGAGAAAGTGAACGATGATGGCTCCGCGTCGGGCGCACGACCGCAGGGCCGTCCCGCCCCGCCGCAGCGGCTCTCACTCCCCGGGAGGGGAGAAGCATGGCGACCAGCGCAGCGCCAACGGAGCCTCCTGCCGACCTCGGGTACGAGCTCCGCTGGCGCGACCGGCTCTCCTCCCGCCTGCTGCTCTACACGGCCGCGGCCGGGCTGGTCGTCGTCGCCACCTTCTTCATCGCCGAGCTCCGCTTCGAGAAGTTCGTGGTGCAGCGGGCGGCCGAAGAGTCGGAGCTGCTGGCGCAGACCGTCGCCAAAGCCATCCACCGGGCCATGCTGCTCGACCGGCGCGACGACGCCTACCGGATCCTCGAGGACGTCGGTCACCAGCCCGGCGTCGATCGCATCCGGCTGCTCGACGCCAACAGCCGGGTCGCCTTCTCCACCGAGGCGGGCGAGATCGGCAGGACGCTCGACCAGCGTGGCCCCGGGTGCGTCGGCTGCCACGCCCCGGGCGCGGCGCGCCTCGACGGGCTGGAGGGGCGCAGCCGAATCGACGCCTCCGGCCCCCAGCGCGTCCTGCAACTGGTCGTCCCCATCGCCAACCAGCCGGCCTGCGCCGCCGCGGGCTGCCACGTCCACCCCAGCGCGGCACGCTGGCTCGGGCTCCTCGCCGTCGATCGCTCGCTGGCCACCGCCGACGTTCGGCTCGAGGGGTTCCGCTGGAGCTCGCTCGGGGTCTCCGCCCTGGTGGCCGCCAGCCTCGGCCTCGCCTTCTGGTGGCTGACCCGCCGGGGGCTGGTCCAGCCGGTCGCGGCGCTGGTCGCGGCCACCCGTCGAGTCGCCCAGCAGGATCTGGAGCAACCGGCCGCGCCCGATTTCGGTGGCGAGCTGGGGCTCCTGGCCGCCAACTTCGGCGAGATGGTCCGCTCCCTGCGAGCGGCCCGGGCCGACCTCGATGCGCTCAACCAGGGGCTGGAGCAGCAGGTGGAAGCCCGCACCCGCGCGCTGGTGGAGACCCGGGAGCAGCTGGCGCGTGGCGAGACCCTCGCGGCGCTGGGCCGGCTCTCGGCCGCGGTCGGCCACCGCCTCGGAAGTCCCCTCTCCGGCATCCTCACCATCGCCCGCCACGGCGCCCGGTCGCTCGAGGCGGGGCCGCTCGCCGACGCCGAGCGGAACCGGCTGGCCCACGACCTACGGCTGGTCGAGCGCGAGGCGGAGCGGGCCGGCGAGGTGGTGGTCAGGCTCTGCGACCTCTCGCACCAGCATCCCTTCTCGGCCCAGCTGGTCGGCGTCGACTCGGTGGTCGAGGAGGCGCTCGAGGTGGCCGGCGGCGAGGCGCGGCTGCAGGGGATCGCCCTCCGCCGCCGCTCGCGCCCCGCGCCACCGGTCCTGGCCGACCGCGGCCTGCTCCGCCAGGCGGTGCTCGAGACCCTGCTGCGGGCCTTCGGCGCCATGCCGGGTGGCGGAGAGCTCACCGTGGAGAGCGGCGCGGCCAGCGGCCGGCCCGGCGTCGAGCTGGTGGTGACCGACGCCGGGGTGCTGGATCCGGAGCGGCTGGCCCGGGTCTTCGAGCCTGACTTCTCGGCGACCGCCGGCGCCGGCCTCGGGCTGGCGCAGGTGCACGCCATCATCCTTCGCCACGGCGGGAGCGTGGAGGTCACCAGCGGCGCGGGACGGGGCACCCGCGTCGCCATCCACCTGCCGGCGCCACCGGTGCCCGGCGGGGGCGCGGGGCAGTGACGAGGCGATGGATCCCATCTCCATCTGGTGGATCGGGGAGCGCGAGATGGCGCCCGAGGTGATGGAGCGGGTCCGCGAGGAGTTGGCCCACGCCTACCGGGTTCCCGCCGTGCGCGGCGAACCACCAGGCCGGCCGCACCACACCCTCGACCCGGGGCGCCGACAGCACCTCTCGAGCCGCATGCTGTCGTGGCTGCTCCAATCGGGACCACCCCCCGGCAAGCTGCTCGGCCTCACCGACCAGGACCTCTTCATCCCCATCCTCACCTACGTCTTCGGCGAGGCCCAGCTCGGCGGACGGGTGGCGGTGGCCTCGACGGCGCGCCTCCGCGAGGATCTCGACCCCCGGGATCAGCGCCGCTTCGTCGAGCGGCTGGCCAAGGAGGCGATCCACGAGGTGGGTCACAGCTACGGCCTGCTCCACTGCCCCCTCCCTCGCTGCGTCATGAGCCGCGCCGGCGGCGTCCGCGACGTCGACGAGAAGTCGCTCGAACTCTGCCCACGCTGTCGCCGCCGGCTCACCGAGCCGGGGAGGAGCCGCCATGCCGTCGAATGAGCGCGTCCGCATCCTGGTGGTCGATGACGAAGAGATCGTCCGCGAGTCCCTGGCCGGCTGGCTCGCCAAGGATGGGTACACGGTGGAGCAGGCGGCCGACGGCCCCTCGGCGCTGGCGCGGCTCAAGGACCGGCCCTTCTCGATCCTGATCACCGACCTGAAGATGCCGGAGATGGACGGCTTGAGGGTGCAGGCCGAGGCCAAGAAGCTGCGGCCGGACCTGGCGGTGGTGATCATGACGGCCTTCGCCACCGTCGACACCGCGGTCACCGCCATGAAGCAGGGAGCCTTCGACTACCTCGTGAAGCCGTTCGATCCCGAGGAGCTGTCGATGATGATGCAGAAGATCGTGGCGCAGCAGGAACTGGTTCGCGAGAACGCCGTGCTCCGCAAGGCGCTCAGGAAGGAGCACCAGCTCCACGACCTGGCCTCCAAGGCGCCCGCCATGCAGGCGGTCTTCGAGCTGGCCCGGAGCGCGGCGCGCTCCAACTCCACGATCCTCATCCTGGGCGAGTCGGGGACCGGCAAGGAGGTTCTGGCCCGGGCCATTCACGCCGAGAGCCCGCGCTCGGCGGGCCCCTTCGTCGAGGTCTCCTGCGCCGCCCTCACCGAGACCCTGCTCGAGTCGGAGCTCTTCGGCCATGAGAAGGGCTCGTTCACCGGCGCCACGGCGCGCCGCAAGGGCAAGTTCGAGGCAGCCCACCAGGGCACCCTCTTCCTCGACGAGGTCGGGGACATCGGCCCCAAGCTCCAGCTCGACCTGCTGCGCGTCCTGGAGGAGCGGCGCTTCCACCGCATCGGCGGGAACGAGCCGGTCGAGGTCGACGTCCGCATCGTGGCGGCCACCAACAAGGACCTGCAGAAGGCGGTGGCGGCCGGGAGCTTCCGCGAGGACCTCTTCTACCGGCTCAACGTCATCCCCGTCCGGCTGCCGCCGCTCCGCGAGCGGCGCGAGGACATCCCGTTGCTGGTGGAGCACTTCCTCGAGCGGCTCTCGGCCGAGCTGGGGCGAGAGATCGAGGGGGTCTCGCCCGAGGCCATGAACGCCCTCGCGACCCAGCCCTGGCCCGGCAACGTCCGCGAGCTGCGAAACGTGCTGGAGCGGGGGGCGGTGGTGGCGCGCGGACCGGTCATCGAGCTGATCGACCTCGGGCTCGACGCCCCGCCCCTGGGCGGCGGCGCGACGCCAGGCCCCGGGCAGGCCGCGTCGCCTGACGAGTCGCTGGACGAGGTGGAGCGGCGGCACATCTCAGCGGTGCTCGCCCACACCGGCTTCAACGTCAGCCAGTCGGCCCGGGTGCTCGGGGTCGACCGGGTGACCCTCTACAACAAGATGCGAAAGTACGGCCTCAAGCGAGACGCCGACGACGAGCCGGCCCCATCGCCCACCCGTTGAGCGCCGTCGAAAAACTCCACACCCTCCCCATCCCGGCTGTAGAGCGGCGTTGAGTTCCTCCACGCTCCACCGCGCCCCCGGGGCCGTGCGCCCGGGCGCGGCCGCCCGTAACTCCACGTGAACAAGGCACTCCGCCGCCACCGGCGGCTCCAGGCGCCTCTTGGCCCCATCCTTGCGACTGGGGGCCATGGAGGCGCGCATGACCTGCCCGTATCGCAAGGAAGTGTCGATGGTCTTCTGCCGGGCCTACCCGGTGAAGAAGTTGGTCCCGATCGACCGCGTCACCACCGCCAGCAGCTGCGAGGGGGAGGCCTTCCGGGCCTGCCCGCTCTTCACCGAGGCGGCGGCGCGGAGCTGGCGGGGCGCGGTGGACGAGGACGAGGCGCTGGAAGGTTCTGGCCATGCCTGACTGGAATCCGGGGAGGCAGCCATGAGGCTCACGAGGAGAGGCTTCTTGAAGGTGGCGGGAGTCACGGCGGGCACCGGGCTGGCCCGCGCTGCGACGGCGGCGGCTGGCCCGGCTCCGGTCGACGCGGGGCTGCCCGGCGTGCTGGTCGACACCACCCGCTGCGCCGGCTGCCGCGCCTGCGAGGGGGCCTGCGCCGAGGCCAACCAGAACCCGGCCCCCCACGCCGCCGACGACATGTCGCTGCGGCGCGACACCAGCCAGCACGTCTTCACGGTCATCAACCAGGCAGAGGGGCCGGCCGGCGAGCCGCGCTTCGGCAAGAAGCAGTGCATGCACTGCCTGGCGCCAGCCTGCGCCTCGGCCTGCCCGGTGCGGGCCATGGACAAGCTCCCCAGCGGCCCGGTGGTCTACGACGCCAGCAAGTGCATGGGCTGCCGCTACTGCATGGTGGCCTGCGCCTTCGACATCCCCAAGTACGAGTACGAGCGGGCCGCCCCGCGCGTCCGCAAGTGCGGCTTCTGCTCCGAGCGCCAGGCGGCAGGGCTCGAGCCGGCCTGCACCTCGGTCTGCCCGACCGGCGCCCTCACCTTCGGCAAGCGGACCGCGCTCCTCGAGGAGGCCAAGCGGCGCATCTACGCCGAGGGCTCCACCTACCTGCGCCGCGTCTACGGTGAGCACGAGGCCGGCGGCACCAGCTGGCTCTACATCTCCGACATCCCCTTCGAGAAGCTGGCGCTCGCCACCGGCATGCCGGAGCGGCCGTACTCGGAGCTGGTCGCCGGCGCCCTGGGCGCCCCCGCGTTCATCATGACGCTCTGGCCGCCGCTGCTGATGGGGCTCTACGCCTTCTCCAAGCGGCGCGACCAGGTCGAGGAGAAGGAGGATCACCATGGCTGACGCCGTCGCGCTGCCCGGGTCGCCGTCGTTCCTCCGCGAGAAGGTGCTGCTGGGGATGGGCTGGGGCGAGTACCTCCGCTCCCTGCTCACCCCGGCCAACGCCGTCGCCGCCGTCATCCTGGTGGTCGGCCTCCCGCTGCTGGCCTACCGCTTCGCCGCCGGCCTCGGCGCCACCACCGCGCTCTCCCAGGCCTATCCGTGGGGCATCTGGATCGGCTTTGACATGATGACCGGCATCGTGCTGGCCGCCGGCGGCTTCACCATCGGCGCTTCGGTGCAGCTGCTCGGCCTGCGCGACTACCACGCCATCGAGCGCTCGGCGATCCTGACCGCCTTCCTCGGCTACCTGATGGCGGTCATCGGCCTGCTGGCCGACCTGGGGCGGCCCTGGAACATCGTCCAGGCGGTCTTCAACTACGGCTCGGCCTCGCCGCTCTTCGAGGTCGCCTGGTGCGTCATGTGCTACACGACCGTGCTGCTGCTCGAGTTCACGGTGCCGTTCTTCGAGTGGATGGGCTGGCGCAAGCTGCACGCCGTCCTCAAGAAGATGCTGATCGCCCTGACCGTGCTCTCGGTGGTCTTCTCCACCATGCACCAGTCGGCGCTCGGGTCGCTCTTCCTGCTGGCCCCCACCAAGCTCCACCCGCTCTGGTACTCCCCGTTCATCTTCATCTTCTTCTTCATCTCGGCGATCCTGGCCGGCATCTCGATGGCGGTCATCGAGAGCTCCATCTCCCACCGGGTCTTCGCGCGCCAGCTGGCCGGGCGCCACGTCGACGTCGACGGCCTGGTGGTCGGCCTCGGCAAGGCCGGCGCGGTGGTGGCCTTCGCCTACTTCTTCATCAAGCTGCAGGGGGTCGTCGACGGCCACGCCTGGGCCCACCTCGCCACCGGCTGGGGCGCGCTCTTCCTCGTCGAGACGGTCGGACTGGTGCTGTTCCCCTCTCTGCTCTTCGCCTGGGGCGCCCGGAACCGCCAGCCCAAGGCGGTCAAGTTCGCGGCGTTGCTGGCGGTGGGCGGAATCATCCTCAACCGGCTCAACGTCTCGGTCATCGCCTTCAACTGGACCAACCCCGTCCGCTACGTGCCGACCTGGATGGAAGTCTGGATCTCGCTGACGCTGGTCACCCTCGGCGTCGTCGCCTTCCGCTGGATCGTCAACCGCATGCCCATCGTCCGCGAAGACCCCGCCTTCCCCCAGGGCCACGGATAGGAGTCCGCCATGACCTCCGACTTCCTCGCCATCTACCCCGCCAAGCTCATGGAGTACGGGCTGGCCGTCACCTACCTGCTGCTCTTCGTCCCCATGTGGCGCTACGTGCAGGGCGGCCGCAAGGAGGCCGCGGCGCAGACCGTCCGCGGGCTCCATGACGCGGAGCGCTGGCCGGCCGTCGCCGTCGCCGCCCCGTGGCCGAGCCTCGGTTGGTTCCAGGTCCCGGCCGGCGTGGCCCTCCACCCCGGCCACACCTGGGCGCGCCTCGAGGCCGACGGCCTGGTCTCGGTCGGCATCGACGACTTCGCCCAGCGCCTGGTGGCCCCCACCCAGGTCGACCTGCCGCGCGCCGGCGCCATCGTGACGCAGGGCGAGGCGGCGGTGTCGCTCGGTGACGGCCGCCACAGCGTGCCGCTGGTCTCCCCGGTCAACGGCACGGTGGTGGCCGTGAACCGGGCCGTGGCCGAGGACCCGAACCTGCTGCAGAACGCCTACGGCACTGGCTGGCTCTTCAAGGTCAAGGCGCCGCGGCTCGAGGCCGACCAGCGCCAGCTGCTCCACGCCCAGGCGGCCCGCCACTTCCTCGACGGCGAGGCCGAGGCCCTGGCCATGCGGGCCAGCCCCGAGGTGGGGCAGGTGCTGCAGGACGGCGGCGTGCCGGTCGACGGCCTGGCCCGCGCGCTGGCCGGAGACGACGGCTGGGAGGCCCTGGCCCGGGAGTTCTTCCACACCGAGAAGGGTACGCCATGACCACCACGCTCACCCGGGGCCTGCTGCTGACCGCCACCTCCCTGCTGCTGGGGACCGGCCTGGCCCTGGCCCATGACCTGCCCCGCCTCCCCGGCGGGCTGCTCCTCGGGCGCGGCGCGGACAGCCCGGGCCAGGTCACCTTCCGGCACGACAGCCACATCGACGCCGCCAAGCCGGCCTGCCTGTCCTGCCACCCGGAACGGTTCAGCATGCTGGGCGCCTCCTCGACCAGGAAGCGGCCGGCCATCACCCACCAGCGCATGACCGCGGGGCGCGACTGCGGCGCCTGTCATGGGAAGGAGGCGTTCGGTCTCGATGACTGCACCACCTGTCACGCGAAGTGAGAGCGAATCACGCGGGAATCTGTAGGACGCAGCAGGAGAAAGGGATTCAGTCATGACCACCATCTACGGAGCCATCGAACTGGTTGCGGTCTTCCTCGCCGGCCTGGCGGCGCGCGCCGGCATCGTCCTCGCCCTGGTGGTCCTCCTCACCATCCCCATCCTGCTCATCGCCGCCATGATGAGGGGCGCCAACCAGCTGAAGAAGCGGTCGCTCGGCCTCCGCGAGGTGGCGGGCCTCATCTTCCGGCCCGACGCCTGGTACAGCGCCGGCCACACCTGGATGACCCGGCTCGCCGGTGGCTCGCTGCGCATCGGCCTCGACGCCCTGGCGCTCCGGCTCATGCCCAGCGTCAACGCGGTCGACTTCAAGCCGGCCGGCACCAGGGTCAGCAAGGGCTCGGCCATCGCCACCATCCACGCCGGCGCCCGGGCGCTGACCATCCGCTCCCCCGTCGACGGCGTGGTGGTCGCGGTCAACGCGGCGGCGCTCCGTGACCCCGGGCTGGTGAAGAGCGACGGCTACGGCCGCGGCTGGCTGGTCACCGTGGTCCCTTCCGACCTCGAGTTCGCGCGGCTGCCGCACGGCTTCGCCGCCGAGCAGTTCCTCCGCGAGGAGTCGGTCCGCTGGAACCACCTCGTGGAAGGCCGGCTCGGCTACGCGACCGCCGACGGCGGCGAACTGGTGGCGCCGGCGCCGTGGCTGCTCGGCGACGAGGGGTGGCACGAGCTGGCCGACGCCTTCGTCGGACGTTGAGTCGAAGGCCGGACCCAGACCCATGGCCGCCGCTCCCGGGGTCGTCAGTCCCGGTTGGTCTCGTCGGCCGGCGGACCGGGGCCAGCCGCCGGGAGCCGGATCACGAAGCGCGCCCCGTGCGGCTCCACCGGCTGGACCTCGATGCTGCCACCGTGCCGTACCACGATGCCGTAGACCACCGAGAGGCCGAGGCCGGTTCCCTTCTCCTTGGTGGTGAAGAACGGGTCGAAGACCTTGCCGAGCAGGGCGGCGGGGACGCCGGGGCCGTCGTCCTGGACCGCGATCTCGACCGACTGCCCGCCCTCCAGCGTCCGGGTCTCCACGGTCAGCGTCCCGCCCGCCCCCATCGCCTCCATGGCGTTGAGGGCCAGGTTGACGACCGCCTGGCGCAGCTCCCCGAAGTCGGCCAGCACCATGGGGACCGTCCGCAGCCGGCGCTCCAGCCGGTAGCCGGCGATGCTCAGCTTGTGCCCAACCAGCTGCAGCGACTCCTCGATGGCGAGGTTGGCGTCGACCTGCTCCAGCCTGAGCGGCCGCTCGCGGGCGAAGTCGAGCAGGTTGCGCACGATGGCCGCGCAGCGCCCCGCCTCGCGCTCCACCAGCGACAGGTTGTGCTTCAGCGTCGCCCGGAGGGCCTCGTCGGCCACGGCCGTCTCCAGCTCGCGCGAGACCAGCTTGGCGAAGGTCAGGATCCCGGCCAGCGGGTTGTTGATCTCATGGGCTATGGAAGCCGAGAGCTGCCCCATTGAGGAGAGCTTCTCGGTCTGGACCAGCGCCGCCTGGGCGCGGCGAAGGTCGGCGGTGCGGGCCTCGACCTTCTGCTCCAGCTCGAGGTTGAGCGCCTTCAGGTCGCCCTTGACGCGCCGGAGCGCCCCGGTCATCTCGTTGAAGGAGGCGGCCAGCACGCCCAGCTCACCCCGGTCGTCGACCCGGATCTCCAGGTCGAGCTGGTCCCGGGCCACCCGGCGCGTGCCCTCCAGCAGCGCCGACACCGGCGAGACCACCCGGCGCCTGGCGAAGCCGACCAGCGCTCCCCCCAGCAGCAGCACGCCGAGCAGCGAGCCACCCAGCCCGAACCAGCGCACCTGCGCCTGGCGGTGGTCGGCCTCCTCGAGCGAGACCAGCACCTCCTGAATGCCGAGCACCTGTCCCCCCGGCGAGTGCTGGTGGCAGGCCGAGGCGGCGCAGCGCGGCTCTCCGTGGATGGGCGTGATGATGTGGAGGGCCCGGTGGCCTCCGCTCTCCACCACGTGGCTGGCCTGCTGCAGGCCCAGATTGGTGAGCGTTCGCGGTCCCTGATGGCAGGGAAGACAGGACGGCTCGGTCCGGTCGAGGACCACCCCCTCCTCGCCCGGGTCGGAGGAGAAGGTGATGCGCCCGTCCTTGTTGATGAGGCGGATCAGGTCGATGCCTGGCTGCCTGCCGATGGACCGCATGATCTCGTAGGCGTCGGCGCGCCGGTCCTCCAGCATGGCGTGGCGGGTGGCGCTGGTGATGGTCTCGGCGAAGAGCGCCGAGCCGGCCAGCGCCTGCTCCATGAGCGCCTGCCGCATGGTTCGATCGAAGCCGGCGAAGGCGGCCACCGAGACCACGAAGAGGAGCGCCGGCAGCACCAGCAGGCGGGTCGAGAGGCGATGGAGCCACGGGATGGCCTGGGTAGGCTCCTGCGGAATCCGACCGGGGCTCAAGGTCTTCCTCCCGCCGCGGCCGTGCCGGTCTTGACTCCCCGGCTGAAGCGCGAGCGCATCGCTCCCTCCCCCGTCGCGGCAAGGCCCTGCCACCGCGGTGAGGCTACCACGCACGCTCGGCGTACCCGCGCAGCCTCCGGAGGGGTGAGACATTCGAGCGCGTGGCGTCGCGCCGCGGGGCGGCCTCACGTGGTGCCGGCCTCGATCCTCACCATCGTTGCGCCGCCTCCGGCGCCCTCTTACATCCTGGCCTTCAGCTCCGGAGGACTCGATGGCACAGACAAGCGAAGCGCAGGGCCAGGCGGCAACCGGGAAATGGCTGCGCCTGACCAGCTACCTGCTGAGCGCGCTCCCGGCGGCGGCCCTGCTGCTGAGCGCCATCATGAAGCTGACCCGCAACCCCCAACTGGTCGAGGGAGCGCCACACCTCGGCTGGCCGGTGGAGGTGCTGGTCGCCCTCGGCTTCGTCGAGCTGGGCTGCACGGTCATCTACCTGATCCCGCGCACCGCCATCCTCGGCGCCGTGCTCCTCACCGGCTACATGGGCGGCGCCATCGCCACCCACGTCCGGATCGGCGAGCCGTTCCTTGCCCAGCTGCTGCTCGGTGTCCTGATCTGGCTGGCGCTCTGGCTGCGCGAGCCGAGGCTCAAGGCCCTGCTGCCGCTGCGGTGACGGGCCAGCGGAGGCTCCGCGGCACCGAGGCGGTCCACGCACCGAAAAGGTCCTTCTCCCTCTCCCCTCCAGTGATGAGATCCCGTCCCGATGACTCCGGCCGAACATCGAGCCTTCACTGACGCGGCGCGTGCCCGGCTCGCCGACGACCCCGACGTGCTCGGGCTGGTCGGGCTCGGCTCGACCTCCGACCTGCCACCGGTGCCGGACGACTTCTCCGACCACGATCTCTTCCTGGTGACCAGCCCGGGGGCGGCGGAGCGCTTCCGCGCCGACCTGGGGTGGCTCCCATCCACCGAGGGGCCGGTGGCCCTCTCCTTCCGGGAGACGGCGCACGGAGTGAAGGTGCTGTTCGCCAGTGGCCACCTGGTCGAGTTCGCCGCCTTCGCCCCGGACGAGCTCTCGCTGGCGCGCGTCAACCGCTACACCATCCTGCTCGATCGGGCTGGCCTCGCGCCGCGCCTGGCTCGGGTGCGTGAGACGACGGTTGCGGTCACGGCCGGGCACCAGGTCGACCTCGCCTTGCACGCCGGCCAGTTCCTCACCAACCTGGTCGCCGGCGCGGGGCGGGCCACGAGGGGTGAGCGGCTCTCTGGCCACCAGTTGGTCCGGGTCTCGGCGCTGGGGCACCTGGTCGCGCTGCTTCGAGCAGGCCTCCCGCCCGGGGAGGCGAGCGCGCTCGACGACCTGGACCCGTTCCGGCGGCTGGAGTTGGCCCTCCCCGGCGCCTCGCGCGAACTCGACGAGGCGCTGCGCCACCCGGTGATCGAGTCGGCGCGGCGGCTCCTGGCGGTCCTGCTGCGCCACCGCGGTGAGCTGGTCTCGCCGACGGCGCTCGGCGCGGTGGTGCAGGCGCTGGAGCGGGCGACCGGAGCAGCCAGGCCGGCGAGGTGACCGCCTCGACGCGTCGAACAGGGAAACGGCCTCGAGACCATCGGCCGCCTCCAGCACGGGGTAGCCGACCCCCCGTGCCGGACAACAGACTGATCGTCAACCCGAAGCTCGGCTACAGCGCCTCGAAGAGGTCGAGGACGCCCGCAGTCCGGTTGACCCGGTTCTTCCAGGCGGCCTCGTCGTGCGACGCCCCTTGTTCCCAAGCGTAGTGGAGGCTGCCGCCGCAGCCGAGTCCGGTGAGCACGTCGCGCAGCTGCGCGTTCTCGCAGTAGTTGTCGCTCCCGCTGCCGTCATCGAAGATCCCGTCGAGGTCCGAGTCGAGGCAGCCGGTGGTGCCGGGGCCGCCGCCCGAGTCGAGGTAGAGCACCCCGGCCGGGCAGGCCGTGAGCGCCTGGTACCGCTCGATGACGGTCAGGTTGTGTAGCCCGGGCTGGATCGACCCCCACCCGACGGTGCCGGAGAGGCTGGCCACGAAGTCGTAGCGCCCCGTGAAGCGCAGGTTGATGTAGAGAGAGACCAGGCCGCCCAGCGACGAACCCATCACCCCGGTCCTGGCCGGCGCCCCGTAGCGCGCCTCCATGAGCGGGCGGACCACTTGCTCGACGTAGTCGGCGTAGGCAGGTGCCCAGCCACCATGCGGCGGCGCGCCATCCAGCACGTTGGTGTACTCCTCCATGCGCGACGAGGTGTTGTCGATGCCGACGATCAGCGTGGTGGACGCTGCCGCCAGGTCCGGCCGCCAGCCGCCCCATGGGCCGGCCGGGTCGAAGAGGTTCTGGCCGTCGTGGGCGTAGAGGAAGTGGCTGGGCGGATCGGCCGGCACCCAGACGCGGAGCGTCCGCGGGGCGATACGCGGGTCGACGCCGCCCACGGCGGTCCAGCGCTCCAGGTGCGCGCCGCTCGCCGCCACCAGCCCCACCTCCGTCGGCGTGTAGAGGAAGCGCCGCGACAGCGGATCGGCGAAGCCGTCGCCGTAGTGGGTGGCGAACCGGTACGTGGCGCCGGCCGCGGTCGCCACCGGCACCAGCGCCCAAGCCACCCCGACCTCCGACTTCATGGTGGTCGTCGCAAAGGCGCCGTTCGGGCTGCTGACGACGTAGGGGCCGTAGCCGCCGTCGAGGGTGGCGAAGAGGAAGCCCGTGCTGGTCTGGATGGGCCAGCCACCCGAGGCGGCCACCAGTTGCAGGCCTTCGGCGGGGGGCAAGGTACCGTTGAGCACCCACTGCAGGATGCGGGCATCACCCTCGTCGGGCAGCTGTGACGGCGAGGCCGGCGGCGGTGGGCTGGAGGAGCAGGCGGCCAGCAGGACCATGAGCGCGGCCAGGCGGCCACGGGAGCGCATGGCCCCTTCATACCGCACCGCGGCGGACCAGACCTGCCCGAGTTGGCCGCTCCGCCCTGTGACCGGTGCGACGAATTGGCCTCGCACCTTCCGTCAACTCAGGATGGCCGGGCCCGTCCCCGCTCCGAATTGCACCGCAGCGGGCTCCTCGACGCGAAAGGGCCTAACCCGGGAGGGGGCGCGAGCTGCATTTCTGGTGCGGACCGGTCCAGATTGGCCGCCTTCAATGCCTTGACAGGTGCGCCCACTCTTGATGTTTAGCTACCCCACCGAGATCGCTGGGGGCGCCCAGCCTCCCCGCCGCACACGCCCAGCCCGACGCGGGCCAAGACCGCTGTATTTCCATGGAGACGGAATGACGATCAGGAAGTCGAAGATCATCTGGACGCAGATCGACGAGGCCCCCGCGCTGGCCACCTACTCGCTGCTGCCGATCGTGCAGGCCTTCACCAAGGGCACGGGCGTCGAGGTCGAGACTCGCGACATCTCGCTGGCCGGTCGTATCCTCGCCAACTTCCCCGAGAACCTGACCCCCGAGCAGCGCGTCGCCGACTACCTGACCCAACTCGGCGAGCTGACCCTGGTGCCCGAGGCCAACATCATCAAGCTGCCCAACATCTCGGCCTCGATTCCCCAGCTCATCGAGGCCATCAAGGAGCTGCAGGCGCACGGATACCGGATCCCCAACTACCCCGAGGCGCCCAGGGACGAGGCCGCGAAGGCCCTCCAGATCCGCTTCGCCAAGGTGCTCGGCAGCGCCGTAAACCCGGTGCTCCGCGAGGGCAACTCGGATCGGCGCTCACCGCCCGCGGTCAAGGCCTTCTCCAGGAAGCACCCGCACAAGCTGGGTGCCTGGACCCCCGAGTCCAAGGCCCACGTCGCCCACATGACCGGCGGTGACTTCTACGGCAGCGAGAAGTCGGTCACCGTGACCAAGGCCAGCGAGGTCCGCATCGAGTATGTGGCCGCCGACGGCGCCGTGACGGTGCTCAAGAAGAAGCTCGGCCTGCTCGACGGTGAGATCCTCGACTCCTCCACGCTCAGCGCCAAGGCGCTCCGGGCCTTCTTCGCGGAGCAGATCGACGACGCCAGGCGGAAGGGCGTGCTGCTGTCGCTGCACCTCAAGGCCACCATGATGAAGATCTCGGATCCCGTCATGTTCGGCCACGCCGTCACCGTCTTCTACGAGGACGTCTTCGCCAAGCACGGCGAGACCTTCAAGAAGCTCGGCGTCAACACCAGCAACGGCCTCGGCGAGGTCTACGCCAAGATCGCGTCGCTGCCGGCCGACCAGAAGGCGCAGATCGAGGCCGACATCAAGGCGGTCTACGCCACCCGCCCGGCGCTGGCCATGGTCGACTCGGACAAGGGCATCACCAACCTGCACGTCCCCAACGACGTCATCGTCGACGCCTCGATGCCGGTGGTGGTCCGCGAGTCAGGCAGGATGTGGGGCCCGGACGGCAAGCTCCACGACACCAAGGCGATGATCCCGGATCGTTGCTACGCCACCATCTACAAGGCCATCATCGAGGACTGCCAGAAGCACGGCGCGCTCGACCCGGCCACCATGGGGTCGGTGCCCAACGTGGGCCTGATGGCGCAGAAGGCCGAGGAGTATGGCTCGCACGACAAGACCTTCTTCGCCTCCGGCACCGGCACGATTCGCGTGGTGGTCGAGTCGAGCGGCGCGGTGCTGATGGAGCAGAAGGTCGAGGCCGGTGACATCTTCCGCGCCTGCCAGACCAAGGACATCCCGGTCCGCGACTGGGTCAAGCTGGCCGTCAACCGGGCCCGCGCCAGCGGCGCCCCGGCCGTCTTCTGGCTCGACGAGGGCCGGGCTCACGACGCCCAGGTGATAGCCAAGGTCGAGACCTACCTCAAGGACCATGACACCGCGGGGCTCGACATCCGCATCCTCGCCCCGGTCGACGCCATGAAGCTCTCGCTGGAGCGGATCCGCAAGGGGCAGGACACCATCTCGGTGACCGGCAACGTGCTGCGCGACTACCTGACCGACCTCTTCCCCATCCTCGAGATCGGCACCTCCGCCAAGATGCTCTCCATCGTCCCGCTGCTGGCCGGTGGCGGCCTCTTCGAGACCGGCGCGGGCGGCTCGGCCCCCAAGCACGTGCAGCAGTTCGTCAAGGAGGGCTACCTGCGCTGGGACTCGCTCGGCGAGTTCTCGGCGCTCTCGGCTTCGCTGGAGCACATCGGCAGCGCCTTCAAGAACGCCAAGGCGGCGCTGCTGGGCACCACCCTCGACACCGCCATCGGCAAGTTCCTCGACAACAACAGGTCGCCGGCCCGCAGGGTCGGCGAGATCGACAACCGCGGCAGCCACTTCTACCTGGCGCTCTACTGGGCCGAGGCGCTGGCGGCCCAGGACCAGGACGCCGAGCTGAAGGCCCGCTTCACCCAGGTGGCCAGGCAGCTCGCGGAGAAGGAGCCCACCATCGCGGCCGAGCTGATCGCGGCCCAGGGCAAGCCGCTGGACCTGGGCGGCTACTACCAGCCGGACCCCGTCAAGACGTCGAAGGCGATGCGTCCCAGCGCCACGCTGAACGCCATCGTTGCATCCATCTCGTAGCGCACCCGCAGCGGACTCAATCCAACCAGGGAGAGAACCATGGCCAGGAAGAAGATTGCGTTGATCGGTGGTGGGCAGATCGGCGGCGTGCTGGCGCAGCTCGCGGCGCTCCGTGAGCTCGGCGACATCGTGCTGTTCGACATCGTCGAGGGGCTGCCGCAGGGCAAGACCCTCGACATCGCCGAGGCCGCGCCGGTCGACGGCTTCGACGTCAGCGTCAAGGGCACCAACAGTTACGAGGACATCAAGGGCTCGGACGTGGTCATCGTCACCGCCGGGCTGCCCCGCAAGCCGGGCATGAGCCGTGACGACCTGATCGCCACCAACTCCAAGATCATGACGGCGGTCGCCGAGGGCATCAAGGCCAACGCGCCCAACGCCTTCGTCATCGTCATCTCCAACCCGCTCGACGCCATGGTGACGCTCTGCCAGCGCCTCACCGGCTTCCCCCACCACCGCGTGGTCGGGCAGGCCGGCGTGCTCGACTCGGCCCGCTTCGCCGCCTTCATCGCCTGGGAGCTCGGCGTCTCGGTCAGGGACGTCACCGCCGTCACCCTCGGCGGCCACGGCGACGACATGGTGCCGCTGGTCCGCTACACCAGCGTCTGCGGGGTCCCGGTCATGGAACTGCTGGAGCAGAAGTACGGCGCCGCCAAGGCCGCCGAAGTCATGGCCGCCATGGTCAAGCGCACCCGCGGCGCGGGGGGCGAGGTGGTCGCCCTCCTCAAGACCGGCTCGGCCTTCTACTCGCCGGCCTCGTCGGCCATCGCCATGGCCGAGTCGTTCCTCAAGGACGCGAAGCGGGTCCTGCCGACCTGCGTCTACCTGAACGGCGAGTTCGGCGTGACCGGGCTCTACGTCGGCGTGCCGGTGGTGATCGGCGCGGGCGGCGCCGAGAGGATCCTGCAGCTCAAGCTCAACGCCGAGGAGCAGGCCATGATGGACAAGTCGGTGGCCGCGGTCCGCGACCTGGTGGCCACGCTCAAGTAGCCAGGGCTCGTCGAGCCCACGCTTCGGAGGCCCCGGCCGCGCCAGCGACCGGGGCCTCGCTGCGTCCGGGTGGAGGGGATGACGGAGCCGAGGGGCGAGGGCCCGGGGGAGGAGACCTGGACAGGAGATGCCGGCGGGCGGACTACTCCGGGACGGGGGGAGGAGGGAAGCGGCACCGGCCATCCGGCCCCGGCGCGACCTCCCCGCCCTGGCGGAGCAGGGCCAGGTTGAGACCGGCGCGGAGGTAGGCAGGGTCGGCCCGCAGGGCCCGCTCGAAGGCGCGCTCGCCCTCCCCGGTCCGGCAGGCCTCGGCCAACGCCACCCCGAGGTTGTTCCAGGACCGGGCGCTGGCCGGCACCTTGGCGGCGGCGTCGCCCCAGAAGGCCAGCTCGTCCCGGTAGACCAGGCCGCGGGCCGCGAAGCCGGCCCCGAGCGCGAGCACCACCGCGGCGACAGCGAGGCGCCGCGGCGGGGCGGCGCCAGCCCAGGCCGCCAGCGCCCTCCCGGCCAGCCAGGCCGGCCCAAGCAGCGCAAGGTAGAGTTGCCGCTCGCTGGCCGGGTCGCCTCTCGGCACCAGCCAACCGGTCGGCGCCAGCCAGAGCAGGAACCAGAGGATGGCCAGACCGGCGGCCGGCCGGCGCCGAAGCTGCCAGCAGCCCAGCAGCACCAGCCCAGCCAGCAGCAGCCCGAGCGCCGCCAGCCCCGGCGTCAGCGCCGTCACCGGCCGAAGCCCCGGTTCGGCGCAGAGGTGCCAGGGGCGCACCAGTTGCCCGGCGAGCCATGTCACCGCCTCCAGATGGGTGAGCAAGTTGGTCCCGAAGGAGCGGAGGGAACTCCCCGCGCCGAGGAGCCAGCGGTAGGTGGGCGACGAGAGCACCAGCGCCGCGGCGCCCGCCAACACCAGCCCGTGGGGCACCGCGGCGGCGAGCGCGCGCCGCGCCGAGAAGGGGCGCCTCGGGTCGGCGGCCTCCATGAGCAGGAGCGCCATGGGCAGCACCATCACGTACTCCTTGACCCCGAGGGCCGCGGCAAAGAGCCCGGCCGAGAGGAGCGGCCACCACCACCCGCCCCGCTCCCGCCCAACCCACTCCCGGGCCTCGAGCCAGGCCAGCGCGCTCCCCAGCGCCAGCATCCCGGCCAGCGACGCGGAGCGGCCGGACAGGTAGGTGACCGCCTCGGTCTGCACCGGATGGAGGGCGAAGATCAGCGCGCCGAGCAGCGCGGCGCCTCCCGGTGGCGCCGCCGGATCGCCGCGGCGCTCCAGCCGGAGCAGCAGCGCATGTACCAGGAGCGCGGCTCCCGCGTGGATGAGGAGGTTGACGGCGTGGAAGCCGGCCAGCCCGAGCCCCGACTGGTGGTTGAGCGCGTAGCTCAGCTTGAGCAGCGGCCGGATGCCGGGCATGGCCCCCCACCAGGCCGCCAGCGACTGGACTCGCGGGTCGTCCACCAGTACCCGCCAGTCGTCGTTGACGTATCCCCCGGCGAAGGAGGTGGCTCCGGCCAAGGCCACGGCGACGAGCAGCAGCCAGCGCGCCCACGCTCCGGGGCGCGCCCCGTCAGTCATCGGCCTGTTCGAAGGCCAGCTCGACCAGCCCGGCGGCGTTCCAGAAGCGGTCGGGGGAGCCGAGCAGCACCACCAGCACCTCCCGCCCTCCCCGCTCCGCCAGCACCACCAGGCACTTGCCGGCCCCCGGCGTCCACCCGGTCTTCACGCCGCGCACGCCGTCTACCCGGCCGATGAGCGGGTTGTGGCTCGGCAGGTCGAAGGCGCGCCCACCCCGCGTCGAGAGCTTGACGCTGGCGGCACCCACGGTGAGGCGGAACTCGGGCTGCGCCAGCGCCGCGCGGGCCAGCACCACCAGGTCTCGCGCCGAGCTCCGCTGGCCGGGCCCGTCGTGACCGCAAGGGTTCTCGAAGCGGGTGGCGGCCAGCCCCATCACCTTGGCCCGCCGGTTCATCCGCTCCACGAAGGCGCCTTCGCTCCCTGCCGCCAACTCGGCCAGCGCCAGGCAGGCGTCGTTGGCCGAGCCGATCAGCATGGCCCGAAGCGCGTCGCGAGCGGTCAGCTGCTCTCCGGCGCGCAGGCCGAGCCGGGTGCCGGTCTCCCGGGCCGCCCGCCGGCTCACCGTGACCAGCGCCGACGGGTCCCAGCGCTCCTCGAGCAGGAGGAGCGCGGTCATCATCTTGGTGAGCGAAGCGGGTGGGCGTGGCGTCCCTGGAGCACGCCCCCAGCGCTCCCGCCCGTCGATGGCCACCAGGTATGAGGCTGCCGAGACCGCCGGGTAGGGATCGGTCAGCGCTCCGGCCGGCTCCGCGGGGACGGCCAGCGCCAGCGCCAGGAGCAGAGGAGCCAGGCCGGCTTCCACTAGAGCACCGACCCAGGCTTGATGACTCGACGAGGCCGCCTGCCGCAGCGAGAGGATCGGCGCTCGCAGTAGTCAGTAAGCCTGGGTCGGGGCACTAGAAGCCCAGCATCCCCTTGAGCGCCTTCTTGCCCTGTTCGGCAGCGCCGTCCGCGGGCTTCACTTCCTCCTCTTCCGGGTCGGCCTTCTGCTTCCTCTTCTTCGACTTCGGGTCCTGGACCAGCAGTTCCTTGCCATGCGTGAGGCAGAAGTCGCGGAGCTGGGACGACAGGTTGGAGTCCTCCTTGCCGGCGCACTCCTTCTGCGCCAGCGCCTTTCGCTCGGCCGGGCAGCTGCTCCCGATGACGGCCAGGTCCCTGGCCTTGACGGCGGCGGCGCAGAACCGGCTGCGAAAGGCGGCCAGGTCGACCTTGCAGAGCGCCGCCGACTTCTCCATGGACTCCTCACCGCTCTTGCCGGCCTTGCGGAACCCCTCATCGGTCTGGAGCCGGCTGCAGAACTCGGCCTGCTGCGGGGTCCCCTTGCAGGTGTACACGCCCTGGATCAGGAACAGGGTCGGCTGCATGTCGCGGACCGCCTTGGTGCACTCCTTCTCCATCTCCTTGGCCATGCCCTGCTTCGACCGCTCCATCGTGGCCATCATCTCGGCCTGGCGGGTGTCGCCTGGAACCGGCTTCCCCATCTCGCAGGCGCCGCCGATCTTCCGGCCGCTCATCTTCAGCTGCATGGTGCCCTGCGTGGAGGTGACGTCCATGGTCCCGCGGTAGGTGTCCCCCTCCCTGGTCATGGTCCCCGCCCCGGTCATCTTCTCCTCACCCTGGCAGGCCATCTTCCAACTGGTGGTCTTCCCGCTCTGCTTCAGGTCGGTCACCTTGCACTTCGAGTCGGGGGGCTGGGTGGAGGGCGGCTCCTTCCAGTCCCCTTCGGGCTGGCAATTGCGCATGGTCTGGGGAGGCAGCTCCATGCCGGAGGCCTGCATCGAGGTGGTCGACTCCCAGACCACCCCCTTCTTGCCGGCCTGCCCCTGGGCGAGCGCGCCCGGGGGGGCCAGCGCCAGGAGCAGCGCGCCGGTGGCGAGTGAGCGGCGGATGGACGTGGTCATGTCGGTACCTCCGTGCCCGGCGGCGCCCGCTGGTGGTGGGCCTCCGCCTCGGTGGTGTCGTCGCCGAAGATTGGCAGCACCCGGTTGAAGAGCCAGAGCAGCACGAACGGCAGGACCATCAGGACCATGGCCATGAGCACGCCTTCCCGGCCGAAGACCTCGGGGCTGTAGGTGGAGCGCAGGCCGCGCATCGACTTGGAGAGGAGCTGGCCGCCGATGACGATGTTCCAGCGCATCGAGAAGACCTGGATGAGCAGGAGGATCGAGGAGGCGATGCAGAGGGTGTTGCGGATCCGGTCGTGGAGGTACTTGTCCATCAAGACCACGATACCGAGCAGGATGAACGGGATGAGCCCGCCCACCACCATCTGCATGGTGATGAAGGAGAACTCGAGCCGGGTGGTGAGCAGCTGCGAGATGATGTGCCAGGACTCCGACTTCTCGTAGGCCAGCATGACGATCTCGAGGAGCTCGAGGGTGATGGTGAGGATCAGGAAGAACCAGAGCCAGCGCGCCAGCGCCGCCACGGTGCGACCCTCGATGACCCGCCGGTTCAGCTTGGCCACCACCTGGTAGAGGATGGTGAGCAAGGCGATGCCCGAGACCGCCGCCGAGAGCAGGAAGATCACCGGCATGAGCGGCGTCGACCACCAGGGGTTTGCCTTGATGGCGCCGAAGATGAAGCCGACGTAGCCGTGGAGCAGGCAGGCGCCCGGCAGGCCGATGGCGGCCAGGATGGTGGCGGCGCGGTGGTCGACGGCGACGGCCTCGGGCGAGGAGTCGTAGGTGCCGAGCGCCAGCGCCGCGTAGAAGGTGCGCTTCCAGCCACGGCTCTGGCGGGCGTA
>JANPOM010000386.1:0-2153 GCA_031427995.1 Anaeromyxobacter sp.
CCCTGGTGGGCCCCGAAGACGCGCGCCCCGAGCTCCACCGAGACCACCCGGTCGAGCCGGTAGAGGTGCTCGGCCTGCTTCTCGACGTTCCAGGCGGCCAGGTACCAGGCGCCGCCGCGCTGGAAGAGGAGCCTTGGTTCCACGACGCGCCTGCCGATCTCGGCGTCGGCGACTGCCCGGTATTCGAGCGTGGTCTCGAGCCGCTGGGCGATGGCCTGCTGCAGCGACGGCGCCCAGGGCTCGGGCGGCTTCTCGCCGAGGTCGAGCCCCTTCGCAAGCCGGTCGGTCTCCTCCCGCAGGAAGCCGGGCACCGCCTTGCGCAGCTTGCGGATCGCCTCCTTCACTGGCCGGCCGCCGTCCTTCTCGAACGGCTCGAGCGCGGAGAGCAGCACCGCCCCCTCGGCGATGGAGAAGGAGGGGGGCGTGCCGAAGTGGTGGGCGTAGGTGAGCTGCACCTCGTCGTCCTCCACGTAGAGGTCGATGGCCTCCTCGGCGCCGCTCGGATCGACCCAGACGTTCTGGACCGCGGCGATGTCCTCGCGCACCTGGGCCTCGCTGCGGGCGCCACAGGCCTCCACCGCCCTGGCGAGCGGCAGGCCGCGGCCGTTGCGTTTGTTTCGATAGTTTCGTATGTGTCGTTCCAGACCGGAGGGCATCATGACCTCACTCGCCGACATCGCCCGTCCCTCTCCCGACATCGCCGCCGAGGCCGGGGAGGCGGCTCGCTCGCTCGCCCCGCTCCTCAAGAAGCGGAAGGGCGGGCAGCACATCACCCTGGTCGCCGATGGCGACGTGCCAGCGCGCGTCGTCGTGCCTCGTGCTGCGCTGGAGCTCTTCGTCCGGATCCTGGGGGAGATGGCCAGCGGCAACGCCGTCACCATCGTGCCCGTCCAGGCCGAGCTGACGACCCAGCAGGCGGCCGAGCTGCTGAACGTGTCGCGCCCGTTCATGGTCAAGCTGCTCGAGGAAGGTCGCCTTCCGTTCCGGCTGGTGGGGACCAGGCGGCGGGTCCGCTTCGAGGACCTGGCTCGCTTCCGGCAGCGGGACGACGATGAGCGGAGCAAGGTGATGGCCGAGCTGTCGGCAGAGGCGCAGCGGCTGGGGTTCGACTACTGACCATGGCCTTCGTCGTCGTATTCGACGCCTGCGTACTCTACCCAGCGTCCGTCCGGGATCTGCTCATACGGCTCGCCGCTGCGGGGCTCTTCCAAGCCCGCTGGACTGATCGCATCCTGGACGAGTGCTTCAGGAGCATCGTCGCGGCGCGCCCCGAGCTTGCCGGCAAGCTCGACCGGACCCGTGCGCTCATGCAGGCGGCCATCCCTGCGGCGACGGTGACCGGCTACGAGCCCCTGGTGCCGACCCTGACGCTCCCCGATGAAGACGACCGGCACGTCCTGGCCGCCGCCATCAGGTGCAGTGCCCAGGTCATAGTGACGAGCAACCTGCGCGACTTCCCGGCGGACGCCTTGGCCCCGTGGGAGATGGAAGCGCAGCACCCCGATACTTTCGTGCTCCACCTGCTGTCACTCGACCCAGGAGCGGTGGTCAGGGCGGTGCTGGCCCAGGTCGCAGGGCTCAAGGCACCGCCGGCGACGGTGCCGGAGCTCCTCTCCATCCTCGAGGGGCGCGGGATGGTGCTTACCGTCGCGGAGCTCCGGCGGTTGCTGTGAGGGAGGTTGCCGCCTCGTCGGGCTCCCGGCCAGGGAGTTCGTGGGAGAGCGGGACATGGCCCGGATGTGTGCGGCGATCCAGCAGGCTTTCTCGTACCGCAGGACCCACGCTGCGCCAGCGCGGCTGCCGGACCCTCTGGGCGCATGGGAAAGGCCCTGCGCCGAGATGGCCAAGCTCAACCAGAGGCTGCGAACGGTGGCCTCCGCCGGCGCCGACATCACCCGGCGCCGTCAATTGCTCGTGTTTGACCGCTACCTGGCGCGACTCGCCAGAGTGCCTTGAGACGCGGCGACGCTGACCCGGTGGCCGAGCGACATGAGGAAGCCGGAGACCACCGCGCGCATGGCCGGCTCGTCATCCACCACGAGCATGCGGCGCCCCGATTTTTCTTCCCGCGCCATCGTCAGATCTTCAGCCGACGGAGCCGGTGGCGGAGGAACGTAGGGCAGCTCGACGATGAACGTTGCCCCCTCACCCGG
>JANPOM010000387.1:0-3072 GCA_031427995.1 Anaeromyxobacter sp.
AGGCGCGCTCGGCGGTCGACTCGGCCAGCGGCGGCGGCGGTGGCCGCGCCGGCTCCACCACCACCAACGGGTCGGCGGCCACGGCGGCGGCCACGAACGGGTCGAGCTGAAGCGGCGGCTCATCGGCCGGCTCGGGGCCAGGAGTGACCGCCCCCCGCGACAGCCCTCCCGTGGCCGGCGAGGCCGTGCCCCTCACGCCATGGTCCAGTTCGGAGAGCCCAGGACCGAGCGGGGCCTGGTGGCCGAAGGGATCCTCGGTGGCGCCCAATAGCGGCATGGGGGCCGGACCGGCCGGCGCGATCCGGCGGGCCGGTGGCGTCGTCAACTCCTCGAGCGAGAGCGGGCTGCTGGCGGCTCTTCCCGCGGCGTAGCGCGGCGACGCCGGTGAGACCGGCTGGTCGAGGGGATCCGACAGGTCCCGGGCCGCGGAACCGAAGGGATCATCGAGGCCGGGCGCCGGTTCCCCGGGAGCCAGGGCCGCCTCGGGTAGCGGCGGGAGCGACCCATCGAGCCGGCCGCTCCCCGGCGCGCCAAACGGATCGTATGACGCCGTGTTCACCGAGGGAGACTGGAAGGGATCGAACGACGACGCCCCCACCGGTGCCGGTGTCGGCGCGGGGGCGGCCGGGGCGAAGGGATCGAACGAGTCCGGCGGCGCGAAGGGATCGGCGGGGGGTGGGGCCTGGCCGTGGTGCGGCTCGAGGTCGACCTCGAAGGCGGCGCGGGCGTCGAGGGTGGTGTGGCGCGGCAGGGGTGGAGGTCCGACCCGTGGTGGGGCCGCTGCCACCGCCGAGGCTTGGTCGGCAGGCCGCTGAGCCGGGGGAGGGGGAGGCGCGGGTGGTTCGAGCGGGCGCTTGACCTGGAAGACGGTCTGGCACTTCGAACAACGCAGCCTGGCGCCGCGCGGTCCGACCTTCTCGTCGGCGACGCGGAACTTGGCTGAGCAACCGGTGCAGACGACGATCATCGAGGAACCGTAGGTTGGTTCGAGATTACACCCCGAAACGCTTGACACCAAGCGCCATCACCAGAACAATCCCTTGCGTTGCAGGCACTTGGAATCCCTCCGGGGGAAGCGATGACCGAACAGCTTGAGACCTCCGCCGAACCCGCGACCCCCGGCGCCGAGCCGAAGGTGATCAAGCGGTACACCAACCGCAAGCTCTACGACACCGTCGAGTCCCGGTACGTGACCCTCGACGAGATCGCCGAGATGATCAAGGCGGGCGGCGAGGTGAAGGTGATCGACAACCGGACCAAGGACGACCTCACCGCCGTCACCCTGGCCCAGATCATCTTCGAGGAGGAGAAGAAGAGCTCCCGCACCAGCATGAAGACGCTGCTCGGGCTGATCCGCCAGGGAAGTGAGATGGCGCAGCAGGTCGTCGGCGGCGCCGGTGGCGACCTGCGAGAGCGGGTCGACGCGGTGCGCCACGTGGCCGAGCAGCGGGTGCAGAGCCTGCTGGCCCGCGGCCAGCAGACCGGCGAGAAGGCCCGCGAACTGGTGAGCGCGTCGCAGGAGGCGCTGGCCGGCCTGCAGCGGCGCATCGACGCACGGGTCCGCGGCGCCGCCGAGGGGATCCAGAACTTCCCCGAGGTGAAGCGTCAGCTCGACGAGATCGCCAGGCGGATCGAATCACTCGAGAAGAAGCTCGACGACCAGGACAAGAATTAGCGGCGCCGCGGCCCGTTCTCGCCCCAGAGCCTTTGAGGGAATCCCCGGACCGGGCTCCAGCCTCAGGGCTCGGACGCCTCCCGCGGCGTCTCGGCGGGCGTGGCGGCGACGGGGGCGGGCGCGGCCTCCCCCTCGAACTTGAACCGGCTGTTGAGCGCCTCGACCTGCGCCTCCAGCTCGCTCAGCTTCTGGCGCATGGTGCGGAGCTCCTCCGCGGTCGGGAGGTTGGCGGCATGCAGCGCCGCCTGCACGCCCGCCTCGACGGTGGCGCGCGCCGCCGCCGCGGCCGCCAGCAGCTCCTGCAGCCCGTGGCTGACGCGCTGGTCGCTGAGCAGCTTGCCGACCACCTTGGTGGCCTGCTCCTCGCCCGTGGCGATGACCTGCTTCACGACCGGGTGCTTCAGCACATCGTCGAAGAGCATGGTGGACTTGTCCCCCTCCCCTCACTAGCTTGTCAAGCGTGGCGCCCGTCCCCCACCTCGACCGTCGCCTGGTGGTCGTCACCGGAAAAGGAGGTACCGGGAAGTCGACGGTGGCCGCCGCGCTTGCCCTGGTCGCCGCCCGCCAGGGCAAGCGGGTGCTGGTGGCCGAGGTCAACGCCACCGAGCGCGTGGCGCCGCTGCTGGGAGCGCCACCGGCCGGGCCGGTCATCCGCGAGGCCCGCCCCGGGATCTCCACCGTCGACGTGACGCCGCCCGCGGCGCTGCGCGAGTACGGCCTGCAGGTGGTCCGGTTCCAGGCCCTCTACGACGCCGTCTTCGAGAACCGGCTGGTGCGCCACTTCCTCCGGGTGGTGCCGGGGCTCGGCGAGCTGGTGATGCTCGGCAAGATCCTTCACGAGGCGCGCGCCGAGACCAGGGGCCGCCCGCGCTGGGACCAGGTGATCATCGACGCCCCGGCCACCGGGCACGCCGTCCAGTTGCTGCGCATCCCCGGCGCCATGCTGGGAATGGTGCCGCCCGGGCCGCTCCGCAGCGACGCCCAGTGGATGCAGGAGTGGCTCATCGACCCGGCCAGGACCGCGGCGGTGCTGGTGACGCTCCCCGAGGAGATGCCGGTCACCGAGGCCATCGAGCTCGACCAGCAACTGCGAGAGCTGGTCGGGCTGGAGCCGGCGGCGGTGCTGGTCAACGCCATGCCGGCGCGGCGCTTCACCCCGGAGCAGGAGTCCCGGCTCGCCTCGCTGACGGAGGACCGGGAGCCGGTCGGGCCGGCGGCGCGGGCGGCGCGGCTCCACGCCGTGCGCGCCGAGACGGCCGCGCGCGAGCTGGCGCGGCAGAGGGCGGCGCTGACGCTCCCGACCGCCTGCCTACCGCTGCTGGACACCGAGAGCGTGCCGAGGGCCGAGGTGGACAACAACGCCGACGCGCTCACCCTACAGGACGGGTGCCCGACGT
>JANPOM010000388.1:0-35010 GCA_031427995.1 Anaeromyxobacter sp.
TCTCGATCAGGGAGAGCTCGTAGACCGACTGGGCGTTGTCGGTGACCGGGCCGTAGGAGTCCACGGCGATGGTGACCGGGCCCATGCCGAGGAAGCCGAAGGCGACCAGGCCGAAGGCGAAGACCGCCGGGGCGGCCATGATCAGGTCGAACCCGCTGGTGGTGGAGACGCCGTAGGCGATGGCCATGAGGACGGCCATGACCAGGCCGAGCCAGAAGGCGCTGAAGTTGCCGGCGGTGAGCCCGGCCAGCACGTTGAGCGAGGCGCCGCCCTCCTTGGAGGCGGTCACCACCTCGCGGACGTGGCGGGAGTTGGTCGAGGTGAAGACCTTGACCATCTCCGGGATGACGGCGCCGGCCGCGGTGCCGCAGGTGATGATGGTGGAGAGCTTCCACCAGAGGGTGGTGTCGCCGTTCAGGGCGGGGATGAGCAGCCAGCTCACCAGGTAGGTCAGCACGATGGAGACGGCCGAGGTGAGCCAGACCAGCTGGGTGAGCGGCTGCTCGAAGTCCATCTTGTCGGCGGCGCCGTGGCGGGCCCGGGCGATGGCGTCGTTGACCCAGTAGGAGCCGACCGAGGCGATCACCATCATGATGCGCATGGCGAAGATCCAGACCAGCAGCTGGGTCTGGATGGCGGGCGGGGCGACCGCCAGCAGGATGAAGCTGATGAGCGCCACGCCGGTGACGCCGTAGGTCTCGAAGCCGTCGGCCGAGGGGCCGACCGAATCGCCGGCGTTGTCGCCGGTGCAGTCGGCGATCACGCCGGGGTTGCGGGCGTCGTCTTCCTTGATCTTGAAGACGATCTTCATCAGGTCGGAGCCGATGTCGGCGATCTTGGTGAAGATGCCGCCGGCGATGCGGAGCGCCGAGGCGCCCAGCGACTCGCCGATGGCGAAGCCGATGAAGCAGGCCCCGGCCAGGTCGCCGGGGATGAAGAGCAGGATGAAGAGCATGATCAGCAGCTCGACGCTGATGAGCATGGTGCCGATCGACATGCCGGCCTGCAGCGGGATGGCGTAGGTCGGGAAGGGCTTGCCGCGCAGCGAGGCGAAGGCGAAGGCGGTGCGGCTGTTGGCGTAGGTGTTGACCCTGATCCCGAACCAGGCCACGCCCGACGAGCCGAGGATGCCGACCAGCGAGAAGGCCAGGATGATGGCCACCTTGCCGGGGCCGAAGCCGTCGGAGAGCACGCCGAAGTAGAGGATGATGACGACGGCGATGAAGGCCCAGAGCACGCCGATGAACTTGAACTGCGTCATCAGGTAGGTCTTGGCGGTCTCGTAGATCAACTCCGAGATCTCCAGCATCGACCGGTGCACCGGCAGGGCCTTCAGGCTGGCCGAGGCGCGCAGGCCGAAGACCAGGCCGGCCGCCGAGACCACCAGGCCGGTGGCGAGCAGCGTCCAGCCGCTGATGGAGCCGCCGAGGAAGCGCTCGAGCGAGAGGTCCGGCAGCTTCAGGTTGGCTTCGCCGCCGCTGGCGACGACGAGCGAGGCGATGGCGGATGAGAGGATCATGGCGGTGTCGGTCCCTCTGGGGAGATGTCGTGAATCCCCGCGGAAACCCGGCCCGTTGCGCGGGGGGCGCGGCCGAAGGGGATTTTGGAACGGCGGAATCTATAGGCCGGAAACCGCCTTGTCCAGTCCGCCCTGACGGCCCGGGCTGTTGCGCCCGCGGCGGCGGGTGGAGGCTGCATGCCCGCGGCGGCGGGTGAGGCTGCATGCCCGCGGCGGCGGGTGAGGCTATGGGCTCGGAGCCTGGGCCGCTGCCGAGCTGCTGCCGATGTCGAGGGCGGCGAAGTTGAGGTTGAAGTAGCCGGCCACGCCGCAGGAGTACATGACCCTTTTCACGATGCGGAACGGCACCTTCTGGTCGGCCTGGATATTGACGATGCCGTCCCATTTCCGGTTGGGATCCGACTGGTGGATGAACTCCCAGCGCTTCTTGTCCTCGCGCAGTTTCTCCTCCAGCGCGGGGATGTTGAGGTAGCCGGCGTCGCGATCGAGGTCGGCCACGTCGGCCACCTTCTGGCCGGCCACCACCACCTGGTCGGCGGAGATGGCCACGGTGGGAGCATGCTCGATCACCTGGCCGTGGCGGGCCTCGGGGAGCCGGATGTCCTTCTGCATGTAGAGCACCTCGCCGGTGGCGCTGTACTGCTGCAGCAGGAAGATGACCAGCATCGTCATCATGTCCACCATGGGCACCACGTTGAGCTCGGCGTTGGTCCCGCGGCGGCCGCCGCCGATCTTGCCGCCAAGCACCTTGCTGCGTGCTAGCCGCTTGCTGGGGCGCTTGCCTGGCTGGACGATGGCCATTCCGATGTGGCTCCTAGACGCCGGAAACCGAGACTTGCATCAGACCGACCGCGAGGCAGGCGTCGATGACGTGGACCAGGTCGCCGTACGGGACGGTGTCCTCGGCGGTGACGATGATCGAGCCCTGGTCGGGGAACTCACCCTTGACCGCCTTCAGGCGGGTGTTGAGGGTCTTGAGATCCTGCAGCACCACGCCCTCGGGGCTGCGGCCCAGCGGGGGGATGTCGTAGCTCGAGTCGCCCACCAGAAGGGCCATGCCGCGCTCGCCCACCGCCAGGGTCACGGCCAGCGCCTTCTGCTGCTGCTCGGCGGGGGCCTGCTCGGGCGCGCCGGTGCCGAGCTGCTGCACCTGCAGGCGGGAGATCTGGGTCCAGACCGCGGTGTAGAGCAGGAAGGCGATGCAGCACGAGAGGAGGTCGATGGCCGGGACGACGTTGATGTTCGCGTCGAGCGCCTTCTTCTTCCTCTTTCCGCCGCCGCCGCCCTGTTCGGGCATCGAACCGCCGCTCATCGCCTCGCCTCCTTTCCAGTCCTGCTGGGGTCGCGCCGGACCGGGAGACTACTCGGCCGCCGAGAGGGTGGCCGGGATCCTCATCTTGTCCTTGTTGGCCACGATCAGGTTCAGCACCGAGACGGCCGACTCGTTGATGTCATCGACCATGTGCTGGGTGCGCCCCTGCAGCACCGAGTAGGCGACCAGCGCCGGGATGGCTACCATCAGCCCGAAGGCGGTGCAGTTCATCGCCTCGGAGATGGAGTTGGCGAGGATGGTCGCCTTGTCGGCCGGGTTGGCGTTGGCGACCGCGCCGAAGGCGCCGATCAGGCCGACGATGGTGCCGAGCAGGCCGAGCAGCGTGGCGACGTTGCCGAGCATGGCGAGGTAGCCGGTGCGGGCCTCGATCCTTGGCGACTCGCGCAGGGTGGCCTCGTCCATGGCCGCCTGCACGTCCTCCTCGCCCTTGGGCACGTTGATGAGCCCGGCCTTGATGACCGAGACCAGCGGCACCTTCTTCTGCGCGGCGCAGAAGGCGATGGCCTTGTCGAGGTCGCCGGCGAAGACGTGCTGCTTCAGCCCGCGCAGGAACGACTCCTTGTCGATGGACGCCTTGAAGTACAGGACCACGATCCGGTCGATCATCACGGCGAGGGTGAAGATCAGCGCGACGAGGATGGGGTGCATCATCCAACCGCCGTCGTGGTAGGCCTTGGCCAGCGTCCCGAACATCGAGTCCATCGCGGAGACCTCCGGTATGCGGGTGCCGCGCGAGCCGTCCTCGACCCGAGGGGTCGGACGCGCCTCGCCGGCTTGCCGTGCCGTATGCGTAGCACGCGAATTTCCCTCGCGTCAACGCGAGGTTGGGCGCTTGTCGCTGCCCGGACGAGCGGCTAACGTCCAGTAGCCCAGATGCCCTCCGCCTTCGCGCCATACCGCCTCGCCCCCGGCGCGCTGCCGGAGGAAGGGGCGCGCGCCGCTCGGCTGGTGGGGGCCGGACCGCTGCTGGTGGGGATGGATCAGCCCCTGCCACCGCCGCTCAAGGCCGAGGCCTTCGCCGCCATCGAGGCCGGGCACGCCGCCGGAGAGGCCGAGGCCTGCCGCGGGGCCGACGGCGCGCTGGCCGGGAGTGCTTCGGCGCCGCGCGCCTGCCTGGTGGGGGAGCGTCACCGGCTCTCGGTGGCCGCCGAGGTCCGCGCCGCTCTCGAGGCCGGGTACGCCGGGGCGGTCTTCGAGCAGCCGGATGGTCCGCTGGTCGAGGGGCTGCTCGGCGCCGGCTTCTGCCCCGACTGCCAGCGCGAGTTCCAGCGCCGGCTGACGCGAAAGTACGGCGATCAGTTCCAGCCGGTTGACTTCCTCGCCATGGCGAGGAGCGCCGTGGCGGGCGCCTCCAGCGCCCTCTCCTTCTCCACCCTCCCCTTCGGCCGCGACTTCTGGCGCTTCCGCCACGAGTCGCTGGAGCGGGCGGTTCGCGCCACGGTCCGCGCCGCCCGCGACGCCGCCCGGGCCGCCGCCCGCCCCTTCCCGCTCTGCGGCCGGTTCGCGGCGCTCGGCCCCTCCCAACTCGGGGCCGCCCGCCACCTCGACGCCGTCATCTTCCCGGTCACCCTGAGCGGTTACCCGGTGGCCGGCCGCTTCGAGCTGCTGCGGGGGGCGCTTCACCGCCGCGCCGTGGCCGTGGAGCTGCCCGCCGACGCCCCGCCGGCCGCCTGGCTGCGGCTCGCCTCGCTGGGCGGCCCCTCCGGCATCGGCGTGGCCGGGGTGCAGCCGGGGCGTGAGGCTGGCGCGGTGCTGGCCGGGATCCGGGCGCTGATGCGGGGGGTGGCGGAGCGCGGCGGCGCCCCCAGCGTGGCCACGCCGCTCACCGAGATCGGCGTCCTCTACTCGGCCGAGGCCGATGTCTGGAGCGCCGGCCGCCATCGGCGCGCCGTGGAGTCGGCCCTCGATCTCCTCATCCAGCTCCAGCTCCAGGTGACGGTGGTGCTGCGCCCCTCCGAGCTGCCTGCCGGGGTCCCGCTGGTGCTGGCCGACGCCGAGGCGCTCTCCCGCCTCGAGCTCCGCGAGGTGGAGAAGCGTCGGGCGGCCGGTGCCACGCTGCTCGGCTTCGCCGGCCCGGGTGACGAGGCGGCCTTCGGCAAGGCCATCGACGCGCTCTTCCCGGCCGAGCGGCGCGCCCTCACGGTCCGCGCCCCCGGGCCGCTCATCGCCGCGGTCCGCTCCACCCCCGACGCCGTCGAGGTCCACGTCGCCACCGCCTGGCCCGAGCGGGCCAGCCGCGTCACCCTGCGCCTCCCGGTGACGGTGGTCCGCGGGGCCCGAAAGGCCCGCTTCTTCATGAGCGACGCCACCGAGGCGAAGCTGCGTTTCAGCAGCGCCGGCGACGCGGCGGTTCAGATCGAGCTGCCGACCTTCACCGGCTACGCGGTGCTGCGCCCCGAGAGCTGAGGGGCGCCATCAGCGGCCCGCCCGCCAGACGCTGGCCGCCTCGGCCAGCACCTCCTTCACGGCCACGCCACACTCCAGGGCCCGGGCCTCGCAGTCGTCATACTCGGGCTGGGCGTTGACCACCTTGCCGTCGAGCCGCGCCACCTTGACCAGCACCGTCCCGTAGCGGGTCTCCACCGGCACCAGCTCGCGCCGCAGCGCCTGGCGCTCCACCGCGGTGAAGCGGACGCCGAGCGTGCTGGTCTCGGTGAGCAGGACCCGGGCCACCTGGTCGCGGCGGGCCGGCTCGCAGAGTGCGCCGAGGGTGAGGCCGGGGCGCCCCTTCTTCATGGTGATGGGGGCCGCCCAGGCGTCGAGCGCCCCCGCCGCCAGCGCCGCCTCGATGGCGTGGGCCACCAGCTGGCCGGTGCTGTCGTCGAGGTTGCACTCCAGCACCACCAGCTGCTCGCCCGGGGCGGCGGCGCCGATCCCGGCCTCGCCGAGGGTGAGCCGGACCAGGTTGGGCCGGTCGGGCCATCGCACCGTGCCGGCGCCGTACCCGACCTGCAGCGGCCGGTGCGGCGGCAGCGGGCCGATCTCGAAGAGGCCGGCCAGCAGCGCGGCGCCGGTTGGCGTGACCGCCTCGCCCGGTGGACCGCCCGGCCGGACCGGCAGACCCGTCAGCAGCTCCAGCACCGCCGGCGGCGGCACCGGCAGCAGGCCGTGGGCGGTCCTGACGAAGCCGCTGCCGAGCTCGGGCGGCGCCGCCACCGCCCTTGGCCAGCCGAGCAGCTCGAGCGCCACCACCGCGCCGCAGACGTCCACGATGGAGTCGATGGCGCCGACCTCGTGGAAGTGGACCTGCTCCACGGCGCAGCCGTGCACCTTGGCCTCGGCCCGGGCCAGCCGCTGGAAGAGGCCGCGCGCCGCCTGGCGGGCCCGCTCGGAGAGGCCGCTCTGGTCGACGATGGCCTCCAGGTCGGCCAGCCGCCGCTCGCCGCCGGGAGCCCCATCGACCCGGACCTCGACGTGGGTGGCGGCGATGCCGCTCACCTGCACTCGCGAGACCTCCAGCTGCCAGCCGCTCAGGCCCAGGGTGGCGAGCCGTGCCACCAACTCGGCGTGGTCTACGCCGAGGTCGAGCGCGGCGGCCAGGAACATGTCCCCGGCCAGGCCACCGATCGGTTCGAGGAGGAGCAGGTCGGCCATCGAGCCTTTACGCGGGCCGCCTCAGCCGCGGGCGATCAATCCTGCCACGAAGCCGGCGCCGAAGCCGTTGTCGATGTTGACGACGGTCACGTTGGGGGCGCAGGAGTTGAGCATGGCCAGCAGCGCGGCGATGCCGCCCAGCGAGGCGCCGTACCCGACCGAGGTCGGTACGGCGATGACCGGACGCCCCACCAGGCCGCCCACCACGCTCGGCAGCGCCCCCTCCATGCCGGCCGCCACCACCACCGCCCGGGCCCGGGTCAGCTCCTCGCGCCGCGCCAGCAGCCGGTGGATCCCGGCCACGCCGACGTCGTAGACGCGCAGCGCCTCCACGCCCATGAACTCGAGGGTGACGACCGCCTCCTCGCAGACCGGCACGTCGCTGGTGCCGGCGCAGCAGACCGCCACCGGTCCCAGCGCCGGGAGCTCCATGCGGCCGCGCCGCAAGGTGCGCGAGACCGGGTCGTAGATCGAGCCCTTGACGGCCCGCCTCACCGCGCCGGCCTTCTCCGGCGATAGCCGGGTCACCAGCAGGGGCCCGTGCGCGGCCAGCCTCCTGGCGATGGCCGCCACCTGCGCCGCGGTCTTGTGCTCGGCCAGCACCACCTCCGGCATCCCCTGGCGGAGCGCCCGGTGGGTGTCGATCGTGGCCATGTCGCCGAGCCGCTCGTAGGGGGCGGCCCGCAGCCTCTCAACCGCCTCGTCGAGCGGAGTGGCGCCGGAGGCGACGCGGTTCAGCAGGCGGCGGAGGGCGATCTCGTCCATGGTTGATTCCCCTTCCCGGGCGGGTTGGCTACCGCCTGGGCCGATCGAGGTGGCTGAGCAGCCGGGCCATGCTGGCCGGCTCGGGCATCACCAGGATCAGCCCCTCCAGCTTCGGCCCCGACGCGCTCGTGAAGCGGGCCGCCAGCGCCACCGAGCCGGCGTGGTCGACCAGCCGCTCGACGCAGGCCTTGCCGCTGCCGCGGGCGAAGACCGGCACCGAGAGGAGCAGCGTCTCGTGGACCAGCCTGGCCACCGCGGTGACGAAGGCGCTGCCGACGATGTTGCCGCACTCCATCAGGCCGCTCTCGGCCAGGGTGCCGAACTTCCCCCTCAGCGCCGGCACGCCGAGCGCGCCGGCCAGCGCCTCGGCGTCGGCCTCGGGGAGCGCCAGCAGCAGGTGGCCGGTGAGCGGCCCCTCCAGCCGGACACCGACCGCCACCAGGTCGCTGCCCAGCGCGCCGAGGAAGCTGGCGATGGCGCCGTCGCTGGTGCCGATCCAGGACTCGGGCACGTCCATGTCGAGCCGCAGCCCGCTCAGCCTGGCCAGCGCGGTGAGCGCGGACCCGCAGCCGATGGTGGTCAACTCCTGCAGCGCATCGACGTGGCGGGCGGCGATGGTCATGCGGCCAGCAGCCGGGCCACGTCGAGGATGAAGACCGGCCGTCCGGTGCCGAGCACGGTGACGGCGGAGAGGCCAGCCACCCCCTGCAGCGGAGGGCCAAGCGGCTTCAGGACCACCTCGTGCTGGCCGAGCAGGCCGTCCACGGCCAGGCCGATGCGGCCGTCGGCGCCGTCGGCCACCACCACGGCCCGGTCGTCGCGCCCGTCGGAAGCGAAGCCGAGCAGGGCCGCCAGATCGTGGACCGGCACCAGCTCGCCGTCGTAGCAGAGCAGCGGCCCGCCCTGGCTTCGGTCCAGAGCGGCGAACTTGACGATGGCGGCGCCGTGGACCTTGGCGATGGGGAGGCCCAGCACCTCGTCGCCGACCCGCACCAACAGCACCGGTTGCACCGCCACCGTGAGCGGCAGCCGCAGGGTGATGCGGGTGCCGAGACCACGGGCGCTCTCCAGCTCCAGCGTGCCACCCACCGACTCCAGGGTCTTGCGGACGGCGTCGAGCCCGACCCCGCGGCCGGAGACGTCGGTGACGCTGTCGGCGGTGGAGACGCCAGGCAGGGTGGCCAGCTGCAGCGCCTCGCGCTCGGTGAGGCCGGCCGCCTGCTCGGGGGTGAGCGAGCCGCGCCGCACCGCCGCCTCGCGCAGCCGGCCGGCGTTCATCCCCTTGCCGTCGTCGGCCACCTCGACCACCACCCGGTCGCGGTCGCGGCGGGCCGTGATGGTGATGCGCCCGGTGGCCGGCTTGCCGGCCAGGAGCCGCAGGTGCGGAGCCTCGATGCCGTGGTCCACGGCGTTGCGCAGCAGGTGGAGCAGCGGGTCGGAGAGCTCCTCGAGGATGGCGCGGTCGAGCTCGAGCTCGGCCCCGTGGACCTCCACCTCGACCTGCCGCCCCAGCTTGCGGGCCACGTCGCGGGCGGTGCGCGGCAGCCGCTCGGTCACCACCGAGAGCGGGGTCATGCGCACGCCCATGAGCTGGCCGTGCAGCTCCTTGACGATGGCATGGAGCCGGTCCACCCCCTCGTCGAGCGGCGGCCGAAGCGACTCCGGCAGGGTCCGGCCCACCTCGCGGATGCGGGCCGTCGCCAGCAGCAGCTCGCCCACGGTGTCGACGAAGCCGTCGAGCACCTCGGTGCGGACGCGCACGGTGCGGCTCGAGTCAACGCTGCCGGCGTCGCGCGGCGGGGCCGGGGCCGCCGCCGGGACCGGCGCGGTGGCGGCCTGGTCCTGGGCACGGATGGTGACGGCGCCGAGGCCGGAGATCTGCGAGAGAGCCCGCTCGACCCGCTCCAGCGGCTCGGAGCTCTCCAGCACCACCGTCAGCTTCTTGCCCGGCAGCCGCCCGGCCTTGAGTTCCTCCACCGTCGGCGTGGAGCGCAGCACCGGGCCGAGCCCGGCCAGCTTCTTCACGACCAGGAAGGCGCGCACCGCCGGCACCGGGCTGGCGGCGGCCACCTCGACCTCCACCTCGAGCCGTCGCGGACCGGCCACCACCGCCTCGGGGACCGGGGTCGGCGGGGCCCGCGGCGTGATGAGGAGGGTCCCGGCCACCGGGGTGGTGGGCGCGGGGGTGAGCGGGGCGACCGGGACCGGCGGCGGCGCCTCGGCGGCCGGCTCGGGCGCGGCCTTCGGCTGCGGCAGCGGGCGGCCCTCGCGGGTGAGCCGGGTGATCTCGCCGAGCCGGGCCACCAGGATCGGGTCGGGGTCGGGCTGCTCCTTTCGCGAGGCGGCGTCGATCATGTCGGCGAGCGCGTCGCAGGTGTCGAGCAGGAGGTCTACGGCCACCGGCTCGGCCCTGGCGAGCTTGCGGCGGTAGAGGTCGACCAGGTCCTCGGCCCGGTGGGCCAGGGCGGCGATGCCGTCGAGCTGCATCGACGCGCTCATCCCCTTGATGCTGTGGACGTGGCGGAAGATCCCGTCGATGAGAGGAGCGGTCTCGGTGCCGGCGCCGACCGCCTGCTCCAACTCCACCAGCTGGCGCGAGAGGCTGGTGACGTGCTCACCGGCCTCGGCGACGAAGAGCGAGAGGTAGCGGGCGAGGTCGAGCGGCACGGGCCCGGTCCGTCCCGGGCTACGGCTCGCCCAGGACCTTCTTCACGACGGAGAGGACGTCCTCGGACTTGAACGGCTTGACGATGAAGTCGCTGGCACCGGCCTCGATGGCCTCCATCACCAGCGACTCCTGCCCGAGCGCGGAGCACATGACGATGACGGCCCGCGGGTCGTTCTTGATGATCTCGCGGGTGGCCTCGATGCCGCTCTTGAACGGCATGACGATGTCCATGGTGGTGAGATCGGGCTTCAGCTCCCGGTGCTTCTCGACCGCCTCCAGCCCGTTGGCGGCCTCTCCGACCACCTCGAAGCCCGAGCCGGCGAAGATGTCCTTGATCATGTTCCGCATGAAGATGGCGTCGTCGACGATCAGGACCTTCTTGGGCATGGCCATCGGCTCCTCCCCGGGCGGCGAAGGTAGCACCGCTGGCTCGGAGGCGACAAGGCGGGAGAAGCTCACCCGCCCCCAAAGAGCGCCGCCGCCGCCGCCGCCAGCGGCTCGACGCGCAGCAGGGTGACCGCGCCGGCCCGCCCCATGGCCACGCCGGCCACCACCCCCTCGCCGGCTTCCTCGGCCAGCAGCAGCGGCTCGACCCCCAGCACCAGGCCGATGAGCAGGCCGAGAGCCCGCTTCTCGCGGTCGAGGATCAGCACCTGCCCGGCGCCAGCGGCCAGCGGCTGCGGGGGGAGCCCGACCAGCTCGGCGAGGTCTACCACCGCCACCACGCGCCCGCGCAGGTTCATGACCCCGCGCACCGCCCCGCCGGCCCGCGGAACCCGGGCGAAGGGCGGGTGCGGAGGGACCACCTCGCGCACCGCCGAGAGCGGCAGGGCATAGCGCTCGCCGCCGACCCTGAAGACCACCTGCCGCTCGCTGGGCGGGGGCTGTGGCTCGCCGGGGGCGGCGGACTCTCCCTGGCGCGGCAGCCCGTCCATTGGGTCGGTTCCCCGCCAGGTCAGCCGAGCCGGAAGCGGGAGACCACGGTCTGCAGCTCCACCGAGAGGTTGGTCAGCTCTTGGGCGGCCGAGGCCATCTGCGACACCGCGGCGGTCTGCTCGGCGATCACCTTGCGGACCTGATCGGTGGCGCCGGCGTTGGAGCTGGCCACGTCGGAGATGTGGTCCATGGCCTGCACCATGTCGGCCGAGCCCTTGAGCTGGTCGCGGGCGGCGCCGGAGATGACCCCGACCTTGTCGGCGCCGGTGCGGGCGATGAGGGCGATGTCGGCCAGGGCCCGGATGATGGCGTTGAGGTCTTCGCGCCCCTCGCCCAGCTCGGAGACCGACTGCTTCATGGTCTCGACCACGGTGGCGGCGCGGCCGGAGATGTCGGTGGCCAGGCCGGAGATCTGCTCGGCGGAGCGCCCCGAGATGTCGGCCAGCTTGCGCACCTCCTCGGCGACCACCGCGAAGCCGCGGCCGTACTCGCCGGCGCGGGCCGCCTCGATGGTGGCGTTGAGGGCCAGCAGGTTGGTCTGGTTGGCCACCTGGGTGATGGCCTCGACGATCTTGGAGATCTCCTTGGTCCGCTCGCCGAAGGCGAAGACCTGCTCGCTGGCCGCCTCGATGCGGGCGAAGACCTTCTTCACCTTCTCGCCGGCCAGCCGCGCCGCCTCGCCGCCCGACCCGGCCGAGGTGGAGGTCTCGGCCGAGGCGCGGGCCGCCTCCTCGGCGCTCTTGGCGGTCCGCTCGATGGAGGCGGCGATCTCGCCGATCACCTTGGAGGTCCGCTCCACCAGGTCCGACTGCTGCCCCGCGCCGACCGCGATCTTCTCCATCGAGGAGGCGACCTCGTCGGTGGAGGCGTTGACCTCCTCGGCGGAGGCCTGCAGGTCGTTGGCGCTCTCGGCCACCGACTGGGCGGTGCGCTGGATGCGGGAGACCAGGTCGCGCAGGTTCTCCTGCATGGTGCCGATGGCCACGGTCAGGTCGTCGATCTCGTCGTGGAAGGTCTGGTTCGGCTCCTCCAGCAGGCTGCGCGAGAGGTCGCCGCGGCTGATCTCGACGGCCGCGACCTTGAGCCGGCCGACGCGGGCGGTGCGGGCGATGGCCACGGTGAGGATCCAGCCGAGCGCCAGCGTGCCGAGCACCACCAGCGCGGCCGCCAGGTACGGGTTGGGCACCGCCTCGCGGAGCGGCGGCATCACCACCACCAGCACCGCGCCGATGATCCCGTAGCTGAGCAGCAGCTTGACCTGCAGCGTGGCGGTCGGACCGCCGCCGCTGCTGACGGGCCGGAGCGGCAGGTCGGAGGCGCGGCCGCGCACAGCCAGGAGGTGCGGGGCGTCCTGCCACCGGGAGGAAGGCCGGGTCGAGACTCGCTCGTCGCGGGGAGGCCGTGCCACGTTCACCTCGGCGAGCGGCGCGGTGGAATCCGCGCCGCGTGGATCTGCTTGAATCCTATGTTGATTCCGGTGGAAGTCAAAAGGGCGCGCCGCGCTGGGTCACCTCATGGCGCCCCTCGCCTGGCCCGATCCCGGCCGCGACGCCAGGTGGTCATGGCCGCGGCCGGCCTCCACCGCCCGCCCGTCCGGACCGAGCACCCGCACCCCGCGCCGGCCGGTCACCTCGCCGACCACCGTCAGCGGCAGCCCGGCGCGCGCCGCCGCCCGGTTGGCCGCGGCCAGGCGCGCGGGCTGGACGGTGACGCAGAGCTCGTAGTCCTCGCCGCCGTTGAGGGCCGGTCCCCACGGGTCGCTCCGCGCCGTGGTGGCGGCCCGGCCGGCGGCCGAGCGCGGCAGCGCGGCGGCGTGGAGCGTGGCCCCGACGCCGGAGGCCCGGCAGAGGTGGCCGAGGTCCTGCGACAGCCCGTCGGAGATGTCGATGGCGGCGCTGGCCACGCGGCGCAGGCCAAGCCCGAGGGCGAGCCGCGGCTCGGGGCGGCGCTGCCGGCGAGTGAGCGAAGGCGGGGCGCCGGGGAGGAGGCCGAGCGCCGCGTCGCCGAGCGTGCCGGAGACCAGCACCAGGTCGCCGGCCCGGGCCCCGTCGCGCCGCAGCGCCTGGCCGCGCCGGACCGCGCCCACCACGGTCACGGTGAGCGAGAGCTGGGCGGCGCGGGTGAGGTTGCCGCCCACCACCGCCAGGCGGTGGCGCCGCGCGCAGGCGGCCAGCCCGCGGGAGATCCCGAGCAGCCGCCCGGCCGGAGTGGCCGGCGGCACCGCCAGCGCCACCAGCGCCCAGAGAGGGCGAGCCCCCATGGCGGCGAGGTCGGAGAGGTTGACGGCCAGCGCCTTCCAGCCGATCTCGGCCGGCGTGAAGCGCCGGTCGAAGTGGACCCCCTCGACGACGGCGTCGACGGTGGCCACCAGCTCCTCGCCGCGCGGCGGTCGCAGCAGGGCGGCGTCGTCGCCTGGGCCGAGCAGCACCCCTTCGCCGGAGCGTGGCAGGGCGCGGGTGAAGGCGGCGATCAGCTCGAACTCGCCGGGCCTGGAGCGCACGGCGGTCAGGCCTGGTCGACCAGGTGGAGCGGCAGCGAGGGCGTCGAGGCTGGCGCGGGGCCCTGCAGGATGGGCAGGACCATGCTGAAGGTCGAGCCCTGACCCGGCGTGGAGGCGACCTTTACCTCGCCTCCATGGGCCTCGACGAAGCTCTTGACGATGGCCAGCCCGAGGCCGGAACCGCCGTATTCGCGGGTGGTCGAGCCATCCACCTGGAAGAAGACGTCGAAGATGCGGCCGAGGTGCTCTGGCGGGATGCCGATGCCGGTGTCGGAGATCTTGAGGGCCAGCCTCTCGCCGGGGAGCACCTCGGCGGCCATGGTGATGGCGCCGCCGGCGCCGGTGAACTTCACGGCGTTGGAGGCGAGGTTGATGAGGCACTGGCGCAGCTTCTCGCGGTCGGCGTGGAGGCGCGGCAGCGCCCCCGGCTCGCAGGTCACCCGCAGCTTCTTCTTGCGGGCCGCCGGCAGCACCGTGGCGGCGGCGTCCCGCAGCAGTTGCCCCACGTCGACGTCGCCCAGCACCAGCCTGACCCGCCCGGCCTCGATCTTGGAGACGTCGAGGATCGAGGTGATGAGGTGGAGCAGGCTCTCGCCCTTCTCCATGATGATGCCCAGGTACTCGCGCTGCTCTTCGCTGAGCGTGCCACCCAGCCCCTCCAGCATCATCTCGGAGTAGCCGATGACGCTGGTGAGCGGGGTGCGCAGCTCGTGGCTCATGGTGGCGATGAAGTTGGACTTGAGCCGGTCCAGCTCCTTCAGCTTCTGGAAGCTCTCCTCCAGCAGCCGGTTCTTCTCCTGCAGCTCGCGGTAGCTCTCCTGCACCGCCTCGATGTGGAGCCGCGCGGCGATGACGCTCTTGTGCCCGGTGAAGACCAGCACGTCGAGCAGGTCCACGAAGTGCTTGAGGATCTTCTCGGCGGTCTCCTGCGGCACCCGGCGGATCTTCTGCAGGTAGGCGCCGGCCCGGGTGGCGTCGAAGTCGGCGGAGATGCCGGTCAGCGAGGCCGGCAGCTCTTTCAGGTCCTCCGGCACGAAGGGACCGAAGACCACCCGGCCGATGGCGTCGCCCTCGTGGAGCACCGGCTGGACCACGTAGCGGCAGCCGGAGAAGCACTGGAAGGCGGTCGGCTTCGGCACCTCGTCCACCGGCGCCGACTTGACCTGCCCGACGGTGGCCACGCACTGCTCGCGCCCGGCCGCCTTGCTCCAGATGTAGCCGCAGAAGTCGGCGTTGCCGACCTTGACGTCGACCAGCTTGTTGCCCGACTCGTCGAAAACCTTCAAGCCCACCCGGTAGAGCTCGGCGAAGGACTGGCAGACCTCGCTGAAGGAGGTGAGGTCGAGCAGGTCGGCGAGCGGCAGCCGCTGCTGCAGAAAGGAGGGGGCGGGGCTCACATCGACGTCCCCTCTCCTTGCAGCCGGGTGCCCTTCAGGTCCACGTGAGCGAAGACGCGATCGAGGAACTCGCGCTCGCTCATCTTCCAGCGCTCACCGAGCCGCATGGTCCGGTCCAGGCTGCGGTAGGTGAGCGAGAGCATGGCCCAGAGGGTCTCGGCCACGCCCTCGCCGCGCACCGCCACGGCGGGCACCATGGTCGGGCGGATCACCTTGCGCAGGTCGGCCAGCTCGTCCTCGCTGCGGGCGTCGGGGAGATCGCGCTTGTTGAGCTGGATGACGATGGGCAGGGTGCGGTAGTCGAGCCCGTTCGCCTCCAGGTTCTTCAGCATGTTGTTCCAGTAGGCGAAGGTGGCGGCCGCCTCGCTGCGGCGGCTGTCGGCCACGAAGATCACGGCGTCGGTCCCCTGCAGGACGATGCGCCGGGTCGACTCGTGGATCACCTGGCCCGGCACGGTGTAGAGCCGGAGCTTCACCTTGACGCCGGCCTCGGTCTTGAAGAAGACCGGCATCATGTCGAAGAAGAGCGTCCGGTCGTCCTTGGTGTCCAGCGTCATGAGCCGGCCACGGACCTCCGGGGAGATCTTCTGGTAGAGCGCCTGGAGGTTGGTGGTCTTGCCCGACAGCGCCGGGCCGTAATAGACGATCTTGATCGCCAGCTCGCGCGCCTCGTTGTTGATCTGGACCATTGGCCTCGCCTTGCCTTGAGCATAGCCTCGCCCCGCGGGCCGATCCAGAAGACAGCCCCGTCTGGCCACGCCTTTTCGGGCTTCCCTTGGAGGTGGCCCCCGCTTGGACTAGGATTCCGGCAGCATGGATCGAGCGGGCCCCTCCCGAGTCGACGAGATTCCCGAGAGCGAGATGGCGGAGCGGCTGCAGTGGCTGCTCCGGCTGCGCTGGCTCATCGTCCCGGTCTTCGTGGCCGTCGACATCGCCAACGATCTGCTCACCAGGCGGCGGGCTCCCTGGGCGGCGCTGGTGATCGGCGCGCTGCTGCTGGTGGCCAACGCCTTCTTCGGCTGGGTGCTGAAGCAGCAGGCCGGGGTGGCCACGCTGCTCCGCTTTACCCGCTTCGAGTCGGCCCTGGTGGTCTTCATCCCGGTGGCGGTGGCCGCCCTCCACGGCGAGGTAGACAGCCCGGTCCGCTACGGCGTGCTGGTGGGGGTGGTGGGCGCCGCGGTGGTGCTTCCCAGGGCCGGCGAGGTGGCGCTGGTGGCCATGTGGGCGGTGGCCGCGCTGATCATCGGCGACGCCTTCTCGGTGGGGTTCGACCCGGGGCGCATCGAGCAGAGGATGGTGGCGCGCTGGGCCTGGGACTCCGGCATCATCGCCACCGTGGCCATCATCGCCGGTTACCTTCACCAGGCCCGCGAGTGGGCCGCCAGCCGGCTCCGCGCCGCGCTGACCGGGCTGGAGCACGCCAGGGTCGAGTGGGAGGCCACCTTCGACTCGCTCGGCGAGATGGTCTTCATCACCGACCGCGAGGGGCTGGTGGTGCGGGTCAACCGTGCCTTCGGCAAGCTGCTGGGGGCGCGGCCGCACGAGCTGGCCGGGCGGCGGCTGGCCGAGCTGCTGGCCGGCCACCCCGAGCGCTGGTGGTCGGTGGCGGGCGACGGCATCGTCGAGATCGAGGACCCGATCTTCGACACCGTCTTCGAGGTCACCTCGACGCGGCTGGACGACCGGGTGGTCCGGGTGGCCCGCGACGTGGGCGAGCAGCAGCGGCTCTACGCCCGCCTGGTGCAGGCCGACAAGCTGGCCGCGGTGGGCGTGCTGGCCTCGGGCGTGGCCCATGAGATCAACAACCCGACCGCCTTCGTCACCTCCAACCTCATCGAGCTGAAGCTCTACCTGGCCGGGCTCGACGCAGCGGTGGTGGAGCTCTCCGAGCTGGCGCTGGAGGCCGGCGCGGTGGAGCAGGCCTCGGCGGTGGTGACCCGCCCCGAGCTCACCTTCGCGCGGCGCCAGGCGCCCGGCGCCATCGCCGAGAGCCTGGCCGGGATGGAGCGGATCCGGCAGATCGTCAGCAACCTGCGCTCGCTGGCGCGCCGTGATCAGTCCGGCGAGCCGGCCGCGCCGGTGGAACTGGGCGAGGTGGTGCAGGCGGTGGTGCGGACCGCTGCCTTCGAGCTGCGCAACGCCGCGGCCCGCGTCGACCTGCAGGGGCCGGTCTGGGTCACCGGTCACCGCGGCGAGCTGGTCGACGTGGTGCTCAACCTGGTCGTCAACGCCGTGCAGGCGCGCGAGGAGGGGCGGCAGAACCGGGTGGTGGTGGAGCTGGTACGGGACGGGCCACACGCCGTGCTGACCATCGCCGACACCGGCAAGGGAATCACGGCCAGCCACATGAAGCGGCTCTTCGAGCCCTTTTTCACGACCAAGGCGCCGGGCCAGGGGACCGGGCTGGGGCTCAACCTGGCCCGCAAGATCGTCCTCTCCCACGGCGGCTCGATCGACGTGGCCAGCGAGGTGGGCGTCGGCTCGACCTTCACGGTCCGGCTCCCCTGCGTCGATGCCGAGGGCCGGCGGCGGGCCTCGGCGGCGACCGGCGGAGAGGTCGAGACCTGACGGCCGGGCGCGTCAGCGCCGGCCGTCGCCCCACCAGGCCCGCGCCTCCTCGACGCTGCGGAGCAGCGGGCTGGGCGGCAGGGTGGCGCGGAAGGCGCGGCCGTAGCCCTTGGTGACCAGCCGCCGGTCGAGCACGGCGACCAGCCCGCGATCGGTGGTGGTGCGGATGAGCCGGCCGAACCCCTGGCGCAGCGCCAGCGCCGCCGCCGGCACCTGCAACTCGGAGAAGCCGTCGCGTCCTTCCGACTCGAGCGCCGCCAGCCGCGCCGCGGTGACCGGGTCGTTGGGCGGCGCGAACGGCAGCCGGTCGATCACCACCAGCGAGAGCGCCTCGCCCGGCACGTCAACGCCTTCCCAGAAGCTGGCGGTGGCGAAGAGCAGCGAGGGCTCGGCCTTGAAGGCCTCCAGCAGCCGGTGCTTGGGCCGCTCCCCCTGCAGCAGCCGCGGCCAGGGGAGCCCGGCCGCCGCGGCGTGGAAGGCCTGCATGTTCCGGTGGGAGGTGCAGAGGATGAAGGCGCGCCCGCCGGTCACCTCGCAGAGCCCGGCGATGACCCGCGAGGCCGCCTCCACGAAACCGGGCTGGTTCGGCTCGGGCAGGCCGTCGGGCACCACCAGCGCCGCCTGCCGGGTGAAGTCGAACGGACCCGGGAAGCGGGCCTCCTCCACCACCAGGGTCTCGTCGAGCCCGACCTGCCGCCGGAAGAAGTCGAAGCGCCCCTGGGCGCAGAGGGTGGCGCTCGTGAAGATGGTGGTGTCGAGCCGCTGGTAGAGCCGCTCCTTCAGCTCGCCGCCGACGTCGAGCGGCGCGGCTCGCAGGAAGACGCCGCGGCCGCGGGTCTCGCCGAAGTAGACGCGGGTCGGCTGGTCGAGCGCGGTCACCGCCGCCAGATCCACCCGCACCTCGCCGGCCCGCCGCGCCAGCTGGGCCAGCGCCGCGGCCTCGGAGCCGGCCAGGGTGTCGCGCAGCCGATCGAGCGCGGCGTCGAGCCGGTGGCGAGCCTCGGAGGCGGACTCCAGCGTCCCGGCCGAGAGCGGCGCCCGGACCGGCTCCTCTTCCCCGCGCGAGGTCCGTGGAGGCGGCCGGCCACCGCCCCGCGCCCCGCCGGCCGAAGCCGAAGTCGCGGCCGAGGCGCGCAGCGCCCCGCCGACCGCCTCGAAGTAGCGCTCGCCGGCCCGGCGCAGCTCGCCGGTCAGCTCCTTCATCATGGCGGCCAGGTCGGGCCGGTCGGCCACCGCCCGGGCCGCGTCACGCCCCAGCTCCTCGATGCGCCAGGAGGAGACCTCCAGCCCGAAGTACTCGGTGGCCACCTCCTCGAGGGCGTGGGCCTCGTCGAAGATCACCACCTCGTGGCCGGGGAGCACCTCGGCGCCGGCCGCGCCGGTCCGCATGCCGAGATCGGCCATGTAGAGGTGGTGGTTGACCAGCACCAGGTCGGCCTCGGCGGCCCGGGCCCGGGCCTTGGTGACGAAGCACTCCTGGTAGAGGTCGCACTCCCGGCCCAGGCAGGTCTCGCTGGTGGCGGAGAGGTCGCGCCAGGCGGCGAACTGGTCGGGCAGGTCGAGCTCGGCCCGATCGCCGGTCTCGGTCGAGTCGGCCCAGGCCCGCAGCGCCGGCCAGTCGGAGGCCTCCTGGCGCACCGCGAAGGTGGGGGCCCGGTCGAAGCGGACCAGCCGCTCGACGCAGAGGTAGTTGGAGCGCCCCTTCAGGTAGGCCGCCTCGACGTGGAGCCCGCAGCGGTCGCGCAGCAGCGGCAGGTCCTTCCACCAGATCTGCTCCTGCAGCGCCTTGGTGGCGGTCGAGATCACCACCCGCCGGCCGGAGAGCGCGGCCGGTACCAGGTAGGCGAGGGTCTTGCCGGTGCCGGTACCGGCCTCCACCACCAGGTGGTGGTGCCCGCTGAGCGCCCGCTCCACGGCGTGGGCCATCTCGAGCTGGCCGGTGCGCTGCTCGTAGGCCGGCAGGGCGCGGTCGAGAGCGCCGCCGGGACCGAGCAGGTCGTCGACGCTGGGGCGGCGGCTCACGGCGCGGTTCCCCATGGCTCAGGGGTCCGCCAGCACCGGCTCCAGCAGGCCCGGCGTTGAGCTCGGCGCGGGTCAGCTCGCGCACGCCGTCGCGGTCGGCGGTCAGGAAGAAGAGCTCCTTCTCCGGGGTGCGGCGCGCCGAGAAGCTGATGTCGCCGGTGGCCCCGGGAAAGCCCCTCAGCCCCGCCAGGCCATCGCGCAGCGCCGCGCGGGTCTGGGGCTTCTGCTGCTCCAGCACCTGCTTCACCATCTTGACGGCGTCGTGGGCGCTGGCCTCGAGGATGGTCGGCTCGGCGTCGTACCTCTTGCGGTAGGCCTCGGCGAAGCGGCGGGTCTCGGGGCGCGCCGACCCGGCGAAGAAGCCGTCGACGTAGATCGAGCAGCGAACGTGGCGCCCGGCGCCGCCCGGCCCGGCGTCGAAGAGCGAGGGGTCGCCGCCCCAGCCGTTCCCGCCGAGCAGCTGCACCGCCACCAGCTCCCGGCGGGGCGCGCTCTTGTCGGCGCTCTTGTCGGCGCTCTTGTCCTTTCGCTCGGCGTACTTCTCCAGCCGCTTCAGCTCCTCGGGCAGGCAGGGGATGGTGATGACGTCCTCGACCGCCAGCGCCGGGGCGATCAGCTTCACGTTGCGGGCGAAGTCGGCCACCAGGATGGCTTCGAAGTCGATGATGGGCGGGAGGCCATCGACCAGCTTCTCCAGGGCCTTGCGGCGCCGGAACGGGTCGGGCTCCCTCTTGGCGATCTCCTTGGCGGTCTCGACGAACTCGGGGCGCTCCTCGGCATGCAGCCGTCCCACCATCGCCTTGACCAGCGGCGTGAAGGTGGTCCGGTCAACGAGGTAGTGCTCGGCGGCGCGAACCTCGCCGCCGCGGGCCTCGACTTCGTCCCAGAAGGCGTTGGCCAGCTCGGTGCCGTAGGGGATGGTCGGGTAGAGCAGGCCAAAGCGCCTCATCCCGCGCTTGCCCATGAAGAGGTCGGCCAGCGCCCGGGCCTGCGCGCTGGCGGTGAGCATGTTCTGGAAGACGTAGGGGCCGGCGTCGGTGACGTTCTCCTGCCTGGAGAGCGAGATGAACGGGATGGCCAGCTCCTCGGCGGTGGCGGCGGCCCGCTCGGCCTCGCTGCTGCTCACCCCGCCGACCACCAGGATGACCTGCTCCTCGAGCACCAGGTGCTCGATGGCGGCGGCGGCGCCGTCCGGCTCGCCGCGGGTGTCGCGCACCACTACCGTGAGGCCGGAGCCCTCCGGCAAGGCCAGGGCGATCCCCTGCAGGATCACCTCGCCCCAGCGCTTGAACTGGCCGGAGAGCGGCACCGCCACGCCGATCACCGCTGGCTTGACGGTGGTGAGCCGGCCCAGCCGCTCCAGCACGGCCCGGGCGGCGGATGTCCAGGGCGAATCGGGCCAGGTGGCGATGAGGGCCCGGGCCTCCTGCTCGGCGGCGGGGTAGTCGCGCAGGTGGAGCTGGATGCGCGTCAGCTTCATGGCCATGCCGGCCAGCACCGGGGCGTCGGCCGGAAGGGTCTCGCGCAGCCGCAGCAGCTCGGGCATGGAGAGCCGGGCGTCGATGAGGTCGGCGGCGCGGGCCAGCGCCTCGGCCCGCTCGGCGCCGTCGCCGCGGGCCGCCAGCTCGCTCCACCAGCGCAACCCCTCGGACCAGAGCCGCCCGGTCTCCGCGGCGACGGCCGCCGCCCGCGCCGTGGCCGGCTGCTCGGCCTCGGCGAGGCGCGGGTAGATGGAGGAGAGCGTGGCCAGCCCGTCGCGGAGCCGCCCCTGCTCGAGGTCGAGCAGCGCCAGCTCCTGCTTGGCCTGGATGGCGCCCGGGTAGAGCGGGTACTCGACCAGCAGCCGGCCCAGCGCCGAGCCGGCGCGGGGCCGGTCGCCGGCGGCGCGCCAGGACCGGGCCGCCTCGTGGAGCAGCTCCGCGGAGACCGGCAGGCCCGGGTAACGGCCGCCCAGCTCCTCCAGCCTGGCGGCCCGCTCGGCCGGAGGCCTCTTCATGGCGTCGGCCCGCCCGGCGGCCAGCTCGTCGCGGACCAGCACCTCGGCCTGCTCCACCGGCAGCTCCTGCCCGCGCACCACCACCCTGGTAGGGGCGCAGGCGGCCAAGCCCCCGGCCAGGGCCAACAGCAGCGCCAGCGGGGCGGCCAGCGGCGGCAGGCGGAGGGCGGGGGCGCGGGCGCGCATGGCACGCAGTCTTACCGCTTCTTCTTCGAGTCCCGCCACAGTTCCGCCGCCTTCTCCCAGAAGCTGTTTCCCCGCGGGTGGGTCTTCTCGCCGGAGAGCTCGGCGAATTTCTCGAGCAGCTCGCGCTGCGCCTTGTCGAGGTGGGTCGGGGTCTCGACGAAGACCACCACGTGCTGGTCGCCGCGCCCTCCGCCGTTGAGCGCGGGGACCCCCTTGCCCCGCACCTTGAGCGTGGCGCCAGCCTGCGTGCCGGCCGGGAGCTTGAGCTGGTGCGGGCCGTCGAGGGTGGGAACCTCGATGGTGGCCCCCAGGGCCGCCTGCGTGAAGGAGACCGGCACCTCGCAGACGATCTCGGTCCCCTCGCGCCGGAAGAGCGCGTGCTCCTTCACCTGGATCACCACGTAGAGGTCGCCGGCCTGGCCGCCCTGCACCGGTGACGCCCCGCCGTCGCCGCTGGAGCGGACCCGGGTGCCGGTGTCTACGCCGGGCGGGATGGCCACCTCGACGTCCACCTCGTCGCGGGTGGCGCCGGCGCCGCCGCAGGATGGGCACTTCTCGACGATGACCCGCCCCGCCCCCTGGCAGTGGTGGCAGGTGCGGGCGATGGCGAAGAAGCCCTGGGTGAGGCGGACCTCGCCGGTGCCGCCGCAGGTGGGGCAGGTGCGCGGCGAGGTGCCGGCCTTGGCGCCGCTCCCCTTGCAGGGCTGGCAGGCCTTGGGGCGCGGGATGCGCAGCCGCCTGGTGGCGCCGAAGGCCGCCTCTTCGAGGCTGAGCTCGAGGTGGTAGCGGTAGTCCTCGCCGCGGGTCCGCTGCCGGGCCCGCCGCCCACCCGCGGCGCCGCCGCCGAAGACCTCGCCGAAGATGTCGCCGAAGATGTCGTTGATCGAGGCCCCGCCCATGCCGAAGCCGAAGGGATCGCTCCCGCCCCCGGCGCCGCCGCCGTGGCCGAAGCGGTCGTAGCGGGGCCGCTTCTCGTCGTCGGAGAGGACGGCGTAGGCCTCGGTCAGCTCCTTGAACCGATCCTCGGCCGCCTTGTCACCCTGGTTCTTGTCGGGGTGGTACTGGTGGGCGAGCTTGCGGTAGGCGCTCTTGAGGGTGGCCGCGTCGGCGTCACGACCGACGCCGAGGACCTGGTAGTAGTCGCGTTTGTCCAAGTGGGATCAGGCCTTCAGGGCAAGTGGGCCCGGAGAGGGGCCAGCCGGAATGTAAGGCCGGAAGCGGCGCTGGCAAGCCGGCCGCGGCCGGCTCAGGTGTTGGCGCCGTGCTGGGCGTAGATGGCGTCGGCGATCCGGTAGGCGCTGCCTTCGAGCCGGGAGAGCGCCTCCTTGATGGCGGCCGGGTCCCCAGCGGCCAGCACGGCCTGCAGGGCCTGGAGATCGGCGCGGATCTCGTCGAGGTCGTTCTGCTTCAGGGCGCTGGCGTACTCCTCGAGGCTCTTCTCGGTGGTGTAGATGAGCCCCTCGGCGTTGTTGCGGAGGTCGGCCACTTCCTTCTTCCTCTTGTCGTCGCCCTTGTTCGACTCGGCGTCCTTGACCATCCGCTGGATCTCCTCCTCGCTGAGGCCAGAGGAGGCGGTGAGCCGGATCTGCTGGACCTTGCCGGTGCCGAGGTCCTTGGCGCCGACGTGGACGATGCCGTTGGCGTCGATGTCGAAGGTGACCTCGATCTGCGGCACGCCGCGCGGCGCCGGCGGGATGCCGACCAGCTCGAAGCGCCCCAGGGTCTTGTTGTTGGAGGCCATCTCGCGCTCGCCCTGCAGCACGTGGACCGAAACCAGCGGCTGGTTGTCGACGGCGGTGGAGAAGACCTGCGACTTCTTGCAGGGGACGGTGGTGTTCTTGTCGATGATGCGGGTGAAGACGCCGCCCGAGGTCTCGACGCCGAGGGAGAGCGGGGTGACGTCGAGCAGCAGGACGTCCTTGACCTCCCCCTTCAGCACCGCGCCCTGGATGGCGGCGCCCACCGCCACCACCTCGTCGGGGTTGACGCCCTTGTGCGGCTCGCGCCCGAAGAAGCGCCGCACCACCTCCTGCACCTTGGGCATGCGGGTCATGCCGCCCACCAGGATGATGGTGTCGAGCTGGTGCACCGTGAGCCCGGCGTCCTTGAGCGCGATCTTGCAGGGCTCGATGGTCTTCTCGACGAGATCGCCGACCAGCTCCTCCAGCGTGGAGCGGTCGATGGCCTCGGCGAGGTGCTTGGGGCCGCTGGCGTCGGCGGTGATGAAGGGCAGGTTCACCTCGGTCTCGCCGGCGCTGGAGAGCTCGTGCTTGGCCCGCTCGGCCGCCTCCTTGAGCCGCTGCAGCGCCATGCGGTCCCGCTTCAAGTCCACGCCGGTCTGGTCGAGGAAGCGCTTGGCCAGCCAGTCGATGATGCGCTGATCGAAGTCCTCGCCGCCGAGGAAGGTGTCGCCGTTGGTGGCCTTGACCTCGAAGACCCCCTGGTTGAGCTCGAGGATGGTGATGTCGAAGGTGCCGCCACCGAGGTCGTAGACCGCGACGCGCTCGCTCTTGCCGGCCTTCTGCCTGTCGATGCCGTAGGCCAGCGCCGCCGCCGTCGGCTCGTTGATGATGCGCAGCACGTTGAGGCCGGCGATGCGCCCGGCGTCCTTGGTGGCCTGGCGCTGGGCGTCGTTGAAGTAGGCCGGGCAGGTGACGATGGCCTCGGTGACCTGCTCGCCGAGGTAGTCCTCGGCGGTCTGCTTCATCTTGCCGAGGATCATGGCGGAGACCTCGGCGGGCGAGAGCTTCTTGCCGCCGGCCTCCACCCAGGCGTCGCCGTTCTCGGCGCTGACGATCCGGTAGGCCACCAGCCCCACCGAGCGCTTCACCTCGGGCTCCTCGAGCTTGCGGCCGATGAGCCGCTTGACGACGTAGACCGTAGACTCAGGGTTGGTGATGGCCTGACGCTTGGCGATCTGGCCGACCAGCCGCTCGCCACCCTCGGTGAAGGCCACCATGGAGGGCGTGGTGCGGGAGCCTTCGCTGTTGGGGATCACCACCGCCTCGCCGCCCTCCATGACGGCGACGCAGCTGTTGGTGGTGCCGAGGTCGATGCCGATGACCTTGCTCATGGCTCTCCCGCGCCGGCGGCGTCAGGCTCCGCCGCCGCTGGCGGCGCCACCGCCACCCCGACCATGGCCGGGCGGATGAGCCGCTCGTGCAGGCTGAAGCCGCGGGCGTGCTCCAGCACCACGGTGCCGGGGGCCGCCTCGGCGGTCGGCACCTGCATGAGGGCCTCGTGCCGGGCCGGGTCGAACGGCTGCCCCAGCGCGCTGAAGCCCTTCACGCCCTGCCGGGCCAGGACCTGCTCGAACGACGACCGCACCAGCTTCACCCCCTTCACGAGCGGGTCATCCGCGGCGGCGGACGAAAGGGCGCGGTCGAGGTTGTCGAGCACCGGGAGCAGGTCCTTCACGAGCTTCTCCACCCCGAACTTCTGGACCTCGTCGCGCTCCCGCTGGGCCCGCTTCTTGTAATTCTCCAGGTCGGCCGCCGCGCGCATCCAGCGATCGTGGAGGTCCTCGAGCTTCTTCTGGGACTCGCGGCTCAGCGCCTGGGAGAGGTCGAGCTGGGCCTGCAACGACCCGGTCTCGTCGGCGCCGCCAAGCGGCGTCCCGGCCTCGACCTCGACCGCCTCGCCGCCCGCGCCGGTGGCCGGGCCGGCGCCGAGACCGGAGGCGCGCTCCACCGAGCGTAGGGCCTCCTCGACGGCGTCGGAGGGGATGTCGGCCTGGAAGCTGCCCTTGGGTGGGGTGTCGCTCATGTGAGGAGCGGTATCATCCCATGGGGTCGGAGCGTTGCGCCAGCGCTCGCGAGAGTTCCCGGGCGGTCAGATCGACGAGCGGAATGACGCGGGCGTAGTTCATCCGGGTCGGCCCGACCACCGCCAGGGTGCCGAGCACCTGGCCGGATACCCCGTAGGGAGCGGCCACCACCGAGACGTCCGGCACGGTGGCGAACTCGCTCTCGGCGCCGATGAAGATCTGCACCTCCTGCGAGCGCAGCACCCGATCGAGGACCCGCAGGATGCGGTCCTTCTCGGCGAAGGCCTTGAGGAGCGCCCGGGCCTTCTGCACATCGGCGAACTCGGGCGCGTCGAGGAAGCTGGCCTCGCCGTCCACCAGCACCCGCTGACCCTCCACCGCCGGGGGAGTGGCGAAGGCCTGCTCGGCCAGTCGCAGCGCCTTCTGCATCAGCCCCTGCAGCGTCGAGTGGTCGGCGCGCATGTCCTCGAGGATTCGCTGGCGCAGGGTGTCGAGGCTGGTGGCCGCCTCGCCAGCCCGGGCGATGCGGTCGTTGAGGTAGGCGGCGGCCCGAACCAGCTCGCTGGCGTCTACCGTGAACTCGAGCTGCACCAGCTTGTTGGTGACGATGCCGGCCTCGGAGATGAAGACCGCCAGCAGCCGGTTCTCGCGCAGCCGCACGAACTCGAGCTGGCGGATGGGGTCGACCCTGGGGCGTGGCGTGGTGACCACGCCGGCGTGGTGAGACAGCGAGTGGAGCAGGTCGGCGGTCCCCTCCAGCAGCCGGGAGACGTCGGGGGCGTCGGTGGTCAGGGTGGTGATGCGGTCGCGGTCGGCCAGCGAGGGAGGCCGGAACTTGAGCAGGGTGTCGACGTAGAGCCGGTAGCCGCGCTCGGTGGGGATGCGCCCCGAAGAGGGGTGCGGCTTCTCCAGGTAGCCGAGCTCCTCGAGGTCGCTCATGACGCTGCGGATGGTGGCGGGAGAGGCGTCGAGCTCGTGGCGGGAGTGGAGCGGGCCGGAGGCGACCGGCTCGCCGGTCTGGATGTAGTCGTGCACCAGCGCCCGCAGGACCTCGCGCTCGCGCCTGTCGAGTTCTCCGCCCGGGCCTGGCACGGCTACGGCTCGGCGAGGTGGCGCTGGGCCGCGCCGGCCAGCGCCGGGAAGCGGGAACCGGCCAGCTCGCGCCAGGTGGCCGAGGCCGCGGCGGCGTCACCGGCCAGGTCGGCCAGCAGCCCGTCGAGGTGACGGCGCCCCTCGCTGAATGGGAAGGCGAAGGCGGCGCGGGCGGTGCCGTCGTCGAGCCGGACCGCCTCGCGGAGCGCGGCGCGGGCCAGGGCCCCCTCGCCGCGGGCGTCGGCCAGCAGCGCCAGCGCGTAGTGCGGCTCGGGGCGGGTGAGATCGATGGCGCGGGCCGCCTCGAGGTAGGCCTGCGCCGCGGTGGCGTGCCCTTCGACGGCGTAGAGCGCGCCGAGGTTGAGGAGCGCCGCCTGTTGCTGCCGTGGCGTACCGCTGGCCACCACCTCGTCGAGCAGCCTTCTGGCCGCGTCGACGTGGCCGTCGAGGAAGTACCCGACCGCGAGGTCGTTCAAGGGCGCGAGCTGGCCGGGCCGGCTCGACAGCTCCGCCTCGAAGGCGGCGCGGGCGCCGGAGAGATCACCGGAGAAGAGGAGCGCCGCTCCGGCCGTGGCCGGGGAGGCGAGCGCCGCGACCGCCGGCGTCGAATCCTCGCGAATGGCCAGCCGCGAGGCCTCGGCGCCGCCGCAGGCTGCCAGCGCGACCAGCGCGATGAGCGGGAACTTTCCCAGCTTTGACGACCAGTTGCGCAACGGGACCTCTTGGCGACGAAGCGCGCCAGGGGAGAGGATAGTCAGGCTGCTCTCCAGGATCAAGGAACTCGGGATTTTGCCCGCGCCGGGCGGCCTCCCGGACCGATCCAGCCGGCGTGTTATGGAGTGCCACGCCGCGCCGCCCGCACCTGATGCCGCTCCCGACCGACACCCCCGAGCCCGCCCCGACCGACGCCACCGCCCGGGTCCGGCGTGCCCTCGCGGACGGCCAGCCGGTCGACGTGACCGGCCTGCCCGGTGCCTCGCGGGCCTGGCTGGCGCAGCAGCTGCTCGCCCCCGGCCCGGCCCGGGCCCGCTGCGTGCTGGCGGTGGCCAGCGACGAGGAGGAGGCCGATCGCCTGGCTCGCGACCTGGTCTTCTTCCTCGGCGAGGCGGCGGTGCTGCGGGTGCCGGCCGACGCCGTCCTCCCCTACGACGACCTCTCGCCGGACCGCGGCGTGGAGATGGAGCGGCTCTCGGCGCTGGCGAGGCTCCACCTCGACCCGGCCTCGATCCAGGCGGTGGTGGTCTCGGTGCGCGGGCTCTGCCGGCGCCAGGTGCCGCGGCCGGTCTTCGAGGCCGGCTCGGACCTGCTGGCGGCCGGGCTGACCATCGACCGCGAGCTGCTGGCCACCCGGCTCACCTCGCTCGGCTACGCCCGGGTCCCGCTGGTGGAGGACCCGGGCAGCTTCGCGGTGCGCGGCGGCATCCTCGATCTCTGGAGCCCGGCCGAGGCCGGGCCGGCCCGGCTCGAGTTCTTCGGCGACCAGGTGGAGAGCGTCCGCGCCTTTGACCCGCAGTCACAGCGGAGCGCCGCCGGGGGCGAGGCGGTGACGGTGCTGACCTGCCCGGCCCGCGAGGCCCTCTTCACCGAGGCGGGCAAGGCGGCGGCAAGGGAGGCGGTGCGGGCCACCGCCGAGGAGGTCAACCGGCCCAGCTCCCGGGTGCGCGAGGTGCTCGACGCCATCGAGCAGGGGACCCCCTTCTTCGGGCAGGAAGCGCTCTTGCCCGGCTTCCACCGGGGCGGGCTGGTGACGCTGGCCGACTACCTGCCGGCCGGCACCGCCGCCTTCCTCGACGAGGCCGACTTGCTCGAGGAGACGCTCGACGCCTTCGACGCCGCCATGGCCACCGAGCACGCCGGGGCGCTTCGGCGCGAGGAGCTCTGCCTGCCGCCGCCGGCCCACGCCCTCGACAAGGCCGGGGCGCTGGCCCTGCTCGGCGGCCGGCCGCTGGTGCGCCGCCACAAGGTCTACCTGGGCAAGGGGGAGCCGGTGCGCTTCTCGCTCACCGGGACCACCGACCTGCGCGGCGAGATCGAGGCGGCCCACGCCGACGAGGGGGCCCTCACCCCGCTGACCCGGCGGCTCGAGGCCTGGCGGCAGCGCGGCCTGACCACGGTGGTGGCCTGCTCCACCCCCTCCTCGGCCGACCGGCTGCGCCGGCTGCTGGAGGACCGCCGCCAGGCGACGCGCCCGGCCACGGCGCCGCTCGGCGACCCGCGCGCCCTCTACGACGCCGGCATCCACGCCCACCTCGTCCCCGGCGAGCTCTCCGGCGGCTTCGTCGACGGCGAGGCGAGGCTGGCGCTGCTCTCCGACGAGGAGATCTTCGGCCGGCGGATCCGCAAGAAGGCGCGGGTCACCCGCGAGGAGCACGCCTTCGCGGCCTCCTTCCGCGAGCTCAACGACGGCGACCTGGTGGTCCACGTCGAGCACGGCATCGCCCGTTACATGGGGCTCACCAAGATGCAGATCCGGGGGGTCGAAGGCGACTTCCTGGTGCTGGCCTACGACGGCGCCGACCGGCTCTACCTCCCGGTCGGCAAGCTGCGGCAGGTGCAGAAGTTCAGCGGTGCCTCGCCCGACAGCGTCCGGCTGGATCGGCTCGGCGGCGGCTCCTTCGCGCTGCGCAAGGCCCGGGTCAAGGAGCAGCTGCTCAAGATGGCGGCCGAGCTGCTCGACGTCTACGCCGCCCGGGTGGCCCACCCCGGCCACGCCTTCGCCGAGCCGGACCAGCTCTTCCGCGAGTTCGAGGCCGAGTTCCGCTGGGAAGAGACCCCCGACCAGCAGAAGGCCATCGACGACGTGCTGCGCGACCTGCGCAAGGGCGGGACCGGGCTGCGCGGCCCCATGGACCGGCTGGTCTGCGGCGACGTCGGGTACGGCAAGACCGAGGTGGCGATGCGGGCCGCCATGGTGGCGGTGCTCGGCAAGAAGCAGGTGGCGGTGCTGGTGCCCACCACCATCCTGGCGGCGCAGCACGAGCGCTCCTTCCGCGAGCGCTTCAAGGGCTACCCGGTCCGCGTCGAGGGGGTCTCGGGCATGAAGCGGCCCGAGGAGGTGCGGCGGGTGCTCAAGGAGGCGGCCGCCGGGCGCGTCGACATCCTCATCGGCACCCACCGGCTGCTGGCCAACGACGTCTCCTTCAAGGAGCTGGGGCTGGTGGTGGTGGACGAGGAGCAGCGCTTCGGGGTGGCCCACAAGGAGCGGCTCAAGAAGCTGCGCAAGCTGGTCGACGTGCTGACGCTCACCGCCACGCCCATCCCCCGCACCCTGCACATGAGCCTGGCCGGCGCCCGCGACCTCTCCATCATCGCCACCCCGCCCGAGGACCGCCGCGCCATCCGCACCTTCGTGATGAAGTTCGACCCGACCTCGGTGAAGGAGGCCATCGAGGCCGAGCTGAAGCGCGGCGGGCAGGTCTTCTTCGTGCACAACCGGGTCCGCTCCATCGGCTCGATGGAGAAGTTCCTCGCCGAGCTGGTGCCGAGCGCGCGCATCGGCGTGGCCCACGGGCAGATGGGCCAGGGGCAGCTGGAGAAGGTGATGGGCCGCTTCGTGGACCGCGAGCTCGACGTGCTGCTGGCCACCTCGATCATCGAGAGCGGCCTCGACATCCCCAGCGCCAACACCATCATCGTCAACCGGGCCGACCACTTCGGGCTGGCGCAGCTCTACCAGATCCGCGGGCGGGTCGGCCGCAGCCGGGAGCGGGCCTACGCCTACCTGCTGGTGCCGGCGCGGCGCCCGGTCACCAAGGACGCGCGCAAGCGGCTCGAGGTGCTGCAGCGCTTCTCCGAGCTGGGGGCCGGGTTCCAGATCGCCTCCCACGACCTGGAGATCCGCGGCGCCGGCAACCTGCTCGGCAAGGACCAGTCGGGGCAGATCGAGGCCATCGGCTTCGAGCTCTACACGCAGCTGCTCGACGAGGCGGTGCGCGAACTCAAGGGCGAGGCGCCGCGCCAGGAGATCGACCCGGACGTGGCGCTGCCGCTGCCGGCCTACATCCCCGACCGGTACATGCCCGACGTCCACCAGCGGCTCTACTTCTACAAGCGCTACGCCCAGGCCTCCACCGACGAGGAGCTGGAGGAGATCCGCGACGAGATCGTCGACCGCTGCGGCGATCCCCCCGACGAGGTCGATGCGCTCGGCGAGGTGATGAAGCTGAAGGTGCGGCTGAGGGCGCTGCGGATCCGGGCGCTGGAGACCGGGCCGGGGCGAATCATCCTGACGCTCGGAGAGGGGGCGGCGCTCGATCCCTTCCTGCTGGCCAGGGCGGTGCAGGGCTCCTCCGGCGCCTGGCGGCTCACCCCGGACATGAAGCTGGTGGCCCGCATCGGCCCACCCCCGGCGGCCTCCCCGGTGCCGGCCCGACCTGGCCGCCCGGCGCGGGGCCCGACCGGCAAGAAGCTGGCGGTCGCGAGGCCCCCGCCCGTCATCGCCTCACCGGCGCAGGAGGCGGTCGACGGCCGGGCCCTGCTCCAGGCGGCCCGCGAGCTGCTCACGGCGCTGACCCGCTGCGCCCGCCCGGAGTGATCCAAAGGGGGGCGCCGGGGAGGATGGCCGGGAACCGGTCGGCGCTTGATCCCTCCGCCATTCCGTGGTCTTTTCCGGCACTTGATCCCGGTTGCGGCCGGTCGGTAGCGGGGAAGTCTACCCGTCTTCCGCGCGTTGAATGCAGGCGGTCCCGTCCTCCGTCCTTACCTGAAGGAGCCTCACCACATGATCCGTCGAATCCTGCTCGTCGCCGTCACCGCGACCCTCGCCGCCTGCGGCAACTCCGGCCCCACCAAGAGTGGCCCAGCCGTCGCCAGCGGCAAGGGGATCACCATCACGGCCGACGAGTTCAAGGCCCGGCTCGATGAGCAGTCCCCCTTCATCCGCGCCCGCTACAACACCCTGGAGCGGAAGAAGGAGTTCCTCGACAACCTGGTCCGCTTCGAGGTGCTGGCCGAGGAGGCCAAGCGGCAGAAGCTCGACCAGGATCCCGAGGTGCAGCTGACGCTCCGCAAGATCATGGTGCAGAAGCTGGTGCAGAAGTCCTTCCAGGATCCGGCCGCCAAGGAGCTGCCCGAGGCCGACCTGCGGAAGTACTACGACGAGCACAAGGACGAGTTCATCCGTGCCAGGAAGGCCCGCCTCTCCGCCATGGTCCTCAACGCCCCGGCCGGCTCGCCGGATCGGGCCAAGAAGGTGGCCGTCGCCAGGAAGGCGCTGGCCAAGGTGAAGGCCGAGGAGAAGAAGAACCCGCTGGTCTTCCAGCAGGCGGTCGGCGAGTTCACCGAGGACGCGGCCAGCAAGGGCGTCTCCGGGGACCTCGGCTTCAAGTCGGCCGATGAGCTGGAGAAGAGCTTCGGCAAGGAGCTGGCCAGCGCCGCCTTCACCCTCAAGGCCGGGGAGGTCTCCGGCGTCATCGAGGGGGCTCAGGGCGTCTACCTGATCCGCGTGGCCGGCCTGCAGGAGGAGCTCTCCCGCTCCTTCGACCAGGTCAAGGCCCAGATCGGCCAGAAGCTCTCGCGCGAGCGGCGCACCAAGGAGTTCGACGAGCTGGTGAAGAAGCTGCGCGAGGAGGCCAAGGTGGTCATCGACGACAAGGTCCTCGAGGCCGTGGTGGTCTCCGCCCCGCCGTCCGGTCCCCCGGGCATGCCGGGGCAGCCGGGCGCGCCGATGACGCTGCCGGCCCAGCCCGCAGCGCCCGCCGCCAGGTAGTGGGCCGCGCCGGCACGCTCGGCCTGCTGGCCCTCATCACCCTGGCGGCCGCCGCCTGCGGCCGCTGCGGGGGTGGCGCGGGCACGGTGGTCGCGGCCGGCCCGCGCCCGGTGGCGGTCGTCAACGGTGAGGCCATCTCGGCCGAGGCGCTGGCTCGCGGGCTGCGCCAGATCCGGGCCGGTGGCGAAGGCGAGCCGCCCTCGGAGCCGCTCCGCAGGCGGGTGCTCGACGACCTGGTAGACCGGGCCCTGCTGCTCCAGCAGGCCCGGGCCCGCTCCATCGCGGTCGGACAGGACCAGGTGGAGCGCGCCTTCCTGCGGGTGCGCGGCGAGTACCCGGGCACCCACTTCGACGACCTGCTGGCCCGCGAGCGCTTGAGCCAGACCGAGCTCAAGGCCCGCTTGAAGGATCAGCTCACCGTGGAGCGGCTCTTCCACGACGAGGTCTTCCCGCGCATCACCGTGGCGCCGGCCGAAGTGGCGAAGTGGTACGCCGAGCACGCCGCTGAGTTCAGCGAGCCGGAGCGGGTCCGCGTCCTCCAGGTGGTGGTCTCCAGCCGCGAAGAGGCGGTCACGCTCCGCGACCGGCTGCGCCGCCAGCCCGGGAAGTTCGCCGAGGTGGCGCGGACCAGCTCGATCGCGCCGGAGGGGAAGAACGGCGGGGAGCTCGGTTGGATCCGGCGCGGCGGCGGCTTCCCCGAGGTCTTCGATGTCTGCTTCTCGCTCCCCCTCAACTCGGTCTCCGACGTGGTCCCCTCCCCGTACGGCTTCCACATCTTCCGCGTGGTGGAGCGCAGGACCGCCAGCAAGCGCCCTCTCGACCAGGCGCAGGGCGAGGTCGCCGAGCGGCTGCTGCGGGACCGCCGGGCCCGCGCCCAGGAGGAGTACCTGGCCTCGCTCCGCGCTCGCGCCACCATCCAGGTAGACTCGTCGGCCCTCTCCGCGGTGACCCCGTGACCCTCTTCTCGTTCTCGCTGCTCGCCCTCTCCCTCGCCGCCGAGCCGGCCACGCCCCTCTCGGCCCCGGCCGAGGCTCCGGCCGCCGCGGCGGCCCGGCGCGTGGTCTTGAACCGGGTCGCCGCCACCGTCAACGGCGAGGTGGTGACGCAGCAGGAGTTGGAGCAGCGCGGCGGCGACGAGTGGAAGAAGGCCAGCCTCTCGCCGCCCGGGCCCGAGCGCGACCGGGCCGTGGCGCTGGTGCTGCGCCGCGCCTTCGAGGTGGTGCTGGCCGAGAAGCTCTTCCACGCCCAGGCCGTCTCCCTGCAGATCGAGGTGACCGACGAGCAGGTCAACGCCGCCATCGACGACATCAAGAAGCGCAACAACGCCGACGACAAGATGCTCGACCAGATGCTGGCCGAGCAGAACATGAGCCGGGCCGTCTTCCGCGAGCAGATCCGCGGCCAGCTGGAGAGCTACAACGTCCTCTCCGCCAAGGTCCGCAGCAAGGTGAAGCTCTCCGACGAAGACGTGAAGAACCACTACCAGAAGCACCCGGGAGAGTTCGCGGGCGAGGAGGAGCTGCGCGTGCGCCACATCCTGCTGGTGCTTCCCGAGGGCGCGCCGGCCGCCGAGGTGAGCCGGGTCGAGTCGGAGGGTGGCCGGGTGGTGCAGCGGCTGGCCGGCGGTGAGCCGTTCGCCGCGGTGGCCAGGGAGCTCTCCAAGGGGCCGGGCGCGAGTGACGGCGGCGATCTCGGCTGGCTGAGGCGCGGCACCATGCAGCGGTCGCTGGAGGAGGTGGTCTTCGCGCTCAAGGACGGCGAGGTGAGCAAGCTGGTGCGGGCCGGGCCCGGGCTGCACCTCTTCAGGGTGGAGGAGCGGCGGGTCGGCGGAGGCAAGAGCTTCGACCAGGCCAGGGACGAGATCCGCGACCGGCTCAGCATGGAGCAGACCCAGGCCTACCGGGAGCAGTACCTCGGGGAGCTGAAGCGCGACGCCGTCATCGACCTGCGCATCCCCGAGCTGAAGCAGTAGTGAGTACCTCGCCCATGGCGCCTCGCCTCGCCATCAGCCTCGGCGACCCCTCCGGCATCGGCGCCGAGGTGACGGCGGCGGCTCTCACGGCGCTGCGCGGTGAGGTGGAGCCGCTGGTGTTCGGCGACCCTGGCTTGCTGGCGCGTGGCTTCGCCCCGCTGCGGTTGCCGGTGATCGAGCTGGGCGCGGCCATCCCCAGGGGCGGCGCGCTGGTGGCGGTGACCCGGCTGCCGGCCGCGGCGCTGAAGGCCGGCCGCCCCTCGGCGCGCGGGGCCTCGGCCCAGCTCGCCTTCCTGACCGCCGCCTTCGACTCGGTTCGGAACGGGCAGTCCGCGGCGCTCTGCACCGCGCCGGTCTCCAAGGCGCAGGTGGCTCGCCTGCTGCCCGGCTTCGTCGGCCACACCGAGTGGCTCGAGGCCCGCTGCGGCGCTACACGGTCGGTGATGATGCTGGCCGGCGCGCGGCTCAAGGTGGCGCTGGTGACCAACCACGCACCGCTCTCGCGGGTGCGGAGCGTCCTCACCCCCGCGCTGATCGCCGAGACCATCGCCGTCACCTTCCGCGCCCTGCGCGACGACCTCGGCGTGGCCCGGCCGCGGGTGGCGCTGGCGGCCTGGAACCCGCACGCCGGAGAGGATGGGCTGGTGGGTGACGAGGAGCGGAGGCTGCTGGCCCCGGCGCTGAGGCTGGCGGCGCGGCGCGGCGCCCCGGCGCGGGGCCCCTACCCTGCCGACTCGGTCTTCTTCCGGGCGGCGCTCGGCGAGTTCGACGCGGTGGTGGCGCTCTACCACGACCAGGGGTTGATCCCGGTGAAGCTGCTCGACGCGGTGACGGGCGACGCCGCCGTCAACGTGACGCTGGGGCTCCCCATGGTGCGGACCAGCCCGGACCACGGCGTGGCCTACTCGCTGGCCGGCACCGGCAAGGCCAACCCGGCCTCGATGATCGCGGCGCTCAGGCTGGCGGCGCGGATCGCCACGGTGCGGGCC
>JANPOM010000389.1:0-1018 GCA_031427995.1 Anaeromyxobacter sp.
AAGCCGCGCCAGTGCTAGATATTGGTATTTCCAGCGAGGTAACTTCTACACGCTGCCTCGAGGAGTTGCACGGCGGTGGTGTGGCGAAGGACGTGAGGCGTCACGTGCTTGCGGGCGAGGGTCAGGCACGCCCGCGACGCCTGGAGCGCGTACTTCGCCACGAGCCGCTCGACGGCGTCATGGCTGAGCCGTGTGCGCCGGATGCTGACGAAGACGAGGTCAGCGCCGCTCGCCCCTCGTTCGGCGAGACAGGCACGCAGAATGCGAGCGGTGTCGCGCGAGAGCGGCGTGCAGCGCTCCTTTCTGCCCTTGCCGTGGCACCGGACGTGGGCGCCGGCGCCGAGGACGAGGTCCTCGGCCTTGAGGCCGGTGGTCTCGGCGAGGCGGAGGCCGGTCTGCACCATGAGGAGGAGGAGCGCGTGATCCCGTCGACCGAGGCGGGTGGACGTGTCGGGCGCGGCGAGCAGAGCTTCCACCTCGGTGGGCGACAGGAAGTCGACGAGGTCTCTGTCGAAGCGCTTCTGGGGCAGGGCGAGCACGCGCTGGATGATCCCGGCGTGTGCAGGCTCACGCACGGCGGCGAAGCGGAAGAACGAGTGGGTCGCCGCCAGGCGGGCGTTGCGCGTCCGCACGCTGTTGCCGCGCTCCGTCTCGAGGTGGTTGAGGAACGTCGCGATGAGCGGCGCGTCGAGGTCGGCGAGGAGGAGATTGGAGGGCGCCTTGCGGAGGCGCTTCTCGGCGAAGGCGAGGAGGAGCCGGAACGCGTCGCGGTAGGCCGCGATGGTGTGCGGACTCGCCCGGCGCTGACGCAGGAGGCGGTCGGAGAAGAACGCCTCGAGCAGCGGTGCGAGGGTGGTCATGGCCGACTCCTCCAGCGCTCGAGGCGCTTGCCGGCAAGGGCGAGCAGCTCCGGGGTCGCGGTGAGGTACCAGTACGTCGACGTCGGGCTGACGTGGCCGAGATAGGTTGATAGCGAGAAGAGGCGCCGCTCGACATCGACGCCGGACCGATACCAGTC
>JANPOM010000390.1:0-10651 GCA_031427995.1 Anaeromyxobacter sp.
TCGCGGCAAGAGTGGCGGCGTCCGGGTCTACTACTTGGACCTTCCACACCGGGCCGTCACTCACCTGGTCGCGATCTTTGGAAAGCGGGAGAAGTCCGACCTGTCGCCTGCAGAACGTCGAGCCGTTTCAGAACTGGTGAAGCAGTTAAAGGAGGAGAAGTCATGAAGCGCAAGACAACGAAGACCACGGCGTTCTCTAAGCTGAAGGCGGGCCTCGAGGACGCCATCGCGTACCACCAGAGCGCCAGACAACTGACCGTTCGCGATGTCGAACTGCGGCCGCCGCCGCCCATGGGCGCCAAGGATGTGCTCGCCGTTCGCGTCAGTCTCCGGGTGTCCCAGGCCGCGTTTGCCCGCATCCTCAACGTAAGCCCGAGGACCGTGCAGGCCTGGGAGACGAACGCCCGGCGCCCTTCGGACGCGGCGCTGAAGCTTCTGGCTGTCGCCAAGAGGCATCCCGAGGCCCTGCTCGCGTGAACGCCAAAGCCCCAGGGAGTTTGTGGGGACACGGATGGAATTCGAGACTCGGATGGCGGGGATGGAGCCACGGCGGACCAACCGGTACACGGTCGCCCGCGACACCCGGAGGCGCTCCGCGACCTCGCCTACCGTCAGCAGCGCGCCGGGCGTGACTTGCACCACCAATGCACCAGACGGCGTCGCATCCAGTGGAGACGGTGCCACTAGTACTGGGTCCCTTCGCGTCCAGCCCCGTCATGGATGCGTCCACTCCATGAACTACCCAGGAGGAGGGTTCCGCATCCAATTCGGCACGGCGAGCGATATGGGCTTGCTCAGGCCGCGGGCACGGTCAGTGCCCCGGCGGTGCGGCGCAGCAGCCGGACCAGGGCTTCGACCCAGGCGTCGCTGGCGTTGAGCGAGGGGACCAGGGCGACCCGCTCGCCGCCGGCCGCGGCGAACTGATGCTGGGCGCGAATGCCGATCTCCTCCAGTGTCTCCAGGCAGTCGGCCACGAAGGCAGGGCAGAAGACCACCAGCCGCTTCTTCCCCTCGCGCGCCAGTTCCTCGAGCCGCAGGTCGGTGTAGGGCTTTATCCAGGGGGTGCGCCCCAGGCGCGACTGGAAGCAGACGCTCCAGCGCCCGGGCTGGAGCCCGAGCCGGGCCGCCAGGGCCCGCGCCGTGGCGAAGCACTGTGCCCGGTAGCAGTCGCGGTTGGCCTCTCCCACTGCGTCGCAGCAGCCTGCGGACTGGAGGCAGTGGCGGCCCGAGTGGTCGGCCGCCTTGACGTGGCGCTCGGGCAGGCCGTGAAAGCTGAAGAGGACGTGGTCAGGCTGCTCGTGCGCCAGCACCGGCGCGCCCACCGCGGCGAACGCGGCGATGAACCCGGGGTCGTCGTAAAAGGGGGGCAAGACCGAGACCGGCGGCACCACGTGCTGGCGGGCCAGGGCCGCGAAGACGGCCTCCAGCGAGGAGCCGGTCGCCGCCGAGGAGTACTGCGGGTAGAGGGGCGCCACCACCAGCCGGCGCGCGCCGCCCGCCTGCAGGCGGGCCAGCGCCTCGGCGATGTTCGGGCGGCCGTAGCGCATCGCCAGCTCGACGAGGTGGCCGGGCCCGAGCGCCTCGCGGACCCTGCCCTCCAGCGCGCGCGAGAAGGTGAGCAGCGGCGAGCCCTCGCCAGTCCAGACCTTGGCGTAGGCGGCGGCGCTGGTCTTCGGCCGGGTCGGCAGGATCACCAGCTCGAGCAGGAGCTTCCGGGCCACCGGATGGATGTCGATGACCCGCGGGTCGGAGAGGAACTGGCGCAGGTAGCGGCGCACCGCGAACGGCGTGGGGGCCTCGGGCGTGCCGAGGTTGAGCAGCAGGATGCCGAGCATGGGGCAATCCACTACCGGGCTGGCGGCCCGACCGCAAATCCGGCGGGGCGACGACCTCAATGGGTCACCTCTCGTTCGTCCCTGGCCACCAGGAACGAGGAGTACTTCCAGGGCTGGCTGCCGTTGGACTCGAGATGATGAATGAGAGGAGCGACCGATGCCCTGTCGCGAGCGGAATGTCGCCAGGAGGGCCTTCAGGGCCCGCCGGGCGCCAGCTCCACCAGGATCTCGTTGGTCCGCAGGAACCAGGGCATGAAGGGCGGGTCGTAGCGGGCCCAGGTCGGCTCGCCCACCGCCGTGAGGCCGGCCGAGGCCAGCGCCTCGCGGAGCGTGGCGAGGTGCTCCTCGTACCGGCTGGCGGACCAGGTGCCGGAGTAGGTGTGCGCGGCGATGCGTCGGGCCGGCACGACTCGGAAGGAGACGGCCGGGTCGAGCGGCTCGGGCAGGGTCTCCAGCGTGTAGGTCGAGGGCATCATGAACTGGATGTTCCAGCGCCCCTCCTGGCCCGCCTGCGTCACCGGCGCCGTCATGGCGATCTTGGCCGGCTCGGCCTGGGTTACGGGGGCGGTCATGGCGATCTTCTTCTCCCCCCGGTTCTTGCCGAAGATGTAACCGGCCAGGACGCGGAAGCCCGCGTTGCCGGCCTCCTCGCGGCTGCCGCCCACCACGGTCTCGGCGACCAGATAGGGGGCGTACTCGCGGAGTTCGAAGGCCTCCCGGCGCTCGACGACACGGTAGCTGGGCTTCTCGGTGGCCATGGCGCTTGGGCTCGCGGCGAGGAGGGCGCCGAGGACGGCGGAGATGAGGAGGCGCGAGGACATCCGGTGCTGATCTAACGGGCGGCAGGCCGCCGCGCTGGCCGGGAATCGCGGGGCGCCCCTTGGGGAGCATTGCGTCCGGGCCCGCAGGAGGAGAAGAGGTTAGGTAGACACCATGCGAATCCTGGTCACCGGCGCCACCGGCTACGTGGGCGGCAGGCTCGTCCCGCGACTCCTCGCCGCGGGCCACCAGGTGCGCGTGCTGGCCCGCGACCCAGCGCGCCTGGCCGGGCGACCCTGGGAGGCCCGGGTGGAGCTGGTGCGCGGCGACGTCCTCGACCCCGCCACGCTTGGCCCCGCGCTCCAGGGGGTGGAGGCCGCCTACTACCTGATCCACTCCATGGACGAGCGCCCGGGCTTCCACGAGCGGGATCTCGCGGCGGCTCGGGCCTTCGGCGGGGCGGCCCGCTCGGCCGGGGTGGGGCGGCTCATCTACCTGGGCGGCCTGGGCGACGACGACGCCTCCGACCTCTCGCACCACCTGCGCTCTCGCCACCAGACCGGGAGGGCGCTCGCCGAGGCCGGCGTCCCGGTCACCGAGTTCCGCGCCGCGGTGGTGGTGGGCTCGGGCTCCCTCTCCTTCGAGATCGTGCGGCACCTGGTGGAGCGGCTGCCGGTCATGGTGGCGCCGCGCTGGGTCTACCGGCGCATCCAGCCCATCGCCATCGCCGACGTGCTGGCCTACCTGGCCGCCGCCCTGACGGCGCCGGAGAGCGCCGGCCGGGTCGTCGAGATCGGCGGCGCCGACGTGCTCACCTACCGGGACATGATGCTCGGCTACGCCCGGCGGCGCGGGCTGCGGCGCCTGCTGATCCCGGTCCCGTTCCTGTCGCCCCGCCTCTCCTCGCACTGGGTCCACTGGATGACCCCGGTGCCGTGGGGCATCGCCCGCCCGCTCATCGAGGGGCTGCGCAGCGAGGTGGTGGTGCGCGACGACCTGGCGCGCCGCCTCTTCCCGGCCATCGCACCGCTCCGCTACGCCGAGGCGCTGGAGCAGGCGCTGGAGCTGGACCCGGAGACCCGCTGGACCGACGCCCTGGCGTCCAGCCAGGGGAGCGCGCCGCCGGTGCTGCTCACCAGCGAGGAGGGGTTCATCCGCGAGCGCCGCCAGCTGAGCGTGCCCGAGCCGCCGGAGGTCGTCTTCCGGGTATTCTCCGGGCTGGGCGGCCGGCGCGGCTGGCTCTTCGCCGACTGGGCCTGGGAGCTCCGCGGGCTCGTCGACCGGCTGGTGGGCGGGGTCGGCCTGCGCCGCGGCCGGCGCGACCCGAACACGCTGCGGCAGGGAGACGCCCTCGACTTCTGGCGGGTGGAGCGGGTCGATCCCCCAGCCCTCCTCCGCCTGCGGGCCGAGATGAAGGTCCCTGGCCGGGCCTGGCTCCAGTTCGAGGCGCGCCCGGCCGCGGAGGGGACGCGGCTGGTCCAGACCGCCTTCTTCGAGCCGCGCGGGCTGGCCGGGCTCGCCTACTGGTACCTGCTCTATCCGGCGCACGCCCTCATCTTCTCGGGAATGGCCCGCCGGATCGCGGCGCGGGCCAGGGACCTCGCGGCGGAGGGCCCGGCGGTCCCCGCGCCGGGCGCCTAGGACGGGCGCCTCGCCGCTAGCAGAGCCCCACCTCGAGCCCGGCGCCGACGAAGTGGGTCAGCGAGAAGTTGTAGACGTTGGGGCTGTCCGAGCCGCCTGAGTCTCGCCAATAGACCTTCCGTCCGTGTTGGGGCGACAGCAGCCGCTGCGGCGATGCAAGGGAGCGAAGCCCAGACGGCGGCGAGGCCTCGGAACGGACCGCCGAGTTGGGCTCCGGGCAAGACTCTCGCGTTCGATCGCCCGAGGCGATCGGCAGAGCGAGGGCACAAGGCAGGCGGTCGGCTACGCCGCTTGGCGCCGGGCGTAGCGGTGATGCAGGCCGCCGACCCCGTTCTGCCACGGGCTCCGATAGCTGGTCCGCGTAGGCTCCACCTGCATCGACCCAAGGAGACTCCTTCTCCTTGACTGAATCGTCGATGATTTCGGTGAGGACGGAATTCTGGCGAGCCACAGCCTCGCAAGTACCCGGAATCCATGGGGACGGGCGGGGCGACTCCGGCGGGAGCAGCGCGGGCGTTGGCCTCAACCCAAGGGGCCGGGGGTTCTACTGGGGTCCCGAGGTGGAGCGGAGTGCCCCACCGGGCCAGTTGCGTTCGTTTCGATAGATTCGTATGTTTCGGTCACTGCAGGAGGCCAACGTGACCCCACTCGTCGACATCGCCCGTCCTTCCCCCGACATCGCCGCCGAGGCTGGGGAAGCAGCGCGCTCGCTCGCCCCGCTCCTCAGGAAGCGGAAGGGGGGGCAGCACATCACCCTGGTGACCGACGGCGACCTGCCCGCTCGCGTCGTCGTGCCCCGTGCCGCCCTGGAGCTCTTCGTCCGCATCCTGGGGGAGATGGCTAGCGGCAACGCCGTCACCATCGTGCCGGTCCACGCCGAGCTGACGACCCAGCAGGCGGCCGAGCTGCTCAACGTGTCGCGCCCGTTCATGGTCAAGCTGCTCGAGGAGGGGCGCATCCCGTTCAGGCTGGTGGGGACCCGGCGGCGAGTCCGCTTCGAGGACCTGGCCCGCTTCAGGCAACGGGATGACGAGGAGCGGAGCAAGGTGATGGACGAACTGACGGCGGAGGCGCAGCGGCTGGGGCTCGAGTACTGACCACGGGCTTCGTGGTCGTCTATGACGCCTGCGTGCTCTACCCGGCGGCCGTCCGGGATCTGCTCATTCGGCTGGCTGCCTCGGGGCTCTTCCAGGCTCGCTGGACTGATCGAATCCTGGACGAGTGCTTCAGGAACATCGTCGAGGCCCGCCCCGACCTGGCCGGGAAGCTCGATCGGACCCGTGCGCTGATGGAGGCGGCCATTCCGGCGGCGATGGTGAGCGGCTACGAGCCCCTGGTGCCGACCTTGACGCTCCCTGACGAGGATGATCGGCACGTCTTGGCCGCCGCGATCAGATGCAGCGCCCAGGTCATCGTCACTACCAACCTGCGTGACTTCCCCGCGGAGGCATTGGCCCCGTGGGAGGTGGAAGCGCAGCACCCGGATGCCTTCGTGCTCCACCTGCTCTCCCTCGAGCCTGGCGCGGTCATCCGGGCGGTGATGGCTCAGGCCGAGGGGCTCAAGTCTCCGCCGATGACGGTGAGGGAACTCCTCACCACCCTCGAGGCGCGCGGGCTGGTGCAGGCGGTCCGGGAACTCCGCCGGATGATCTGATCGGGTCCTCGACGCGGCCCGGCCTCAACTCATCGACTCCCACTGATTGGACGAAGCATGCTCACCACCGCCACCATGAAGCGCCGCCCGACGCGTCCCGGGGAGATGCTCCTCGAGGAGTTCCTGCGGCCCGCCGGCATCACGCAGGTGGAGCTGGCCGCCCGCATGGGCGTCCCGATCCAGCGGGTCAACGGAGTCATCGCCGGCCGGCGCGCCGTCACCGCCGAGACGGCGGTCCTGCTCTCGCGCGCCCTGGGGACCACTCCCGCGCTCTGGCTGAACCTCCAGGTCGCCGTCGATCTGTGGGATGCCGAGCACAAGCTCGGCCCTGCTCGTCCCTCCCGTCGCCGTGGGACTTCGGGCCATCGGACCGCCCCCGCCCACCGGTAGATCCGGCCACTTGCGCAGCCGTTGGAGTCCTGGCGACCCGGTGGGATCCTGCCCCCGAAAATTCGGGACCAAGGGGTCGCAGGTTCAAATCCTGACTCCCCGACTCGGAAGGCCTCGGAACGACGCGAGAAATCGTGTCGGTCCGGGGCCTGCCTATTTTACCGACAGCAATATGTGACGAGAATGTGCATGGCGCCTCTCCGGACCGGCGGGTTCTGGCTGGAACAGGACCTCGCAAGTATCCGGGAACCGTGGGGACGAGCGAAGCTCACCACCCAGATCTTCGGCTTCCTCCTCGCCGTCGCCGCGCGACGCTTCGACGTCGACCTCCACGCCTGCTGCGTCATGTCGAATCAAATGGATTTAGCAGTATACAGACGGCAAGATTTCGCCTGAGTCCCAGCGGCCCGAGCGTTCCTCGCCGGTTAGCCCCTTGGTGGCCTTCGACTTCGACAAGCGTGCGCGGGGTGCGGGCGGCTGTCGAGCTGCGCGACGGGAAGCCCGCTGCCTCGGGTCAGGGTTGGATGCTACCGTGGGTGCTACAGAGGAGGCATCGACGATGAACGCTAGTTGGTCGTGGCAGGGCATCACCAACATTCCCGCGAAGCGGTACGTCTGCGGGTTCTGCGGCGCGGACGTCGCACCGGTTAGCGGCTGGACTGCCATCGTCGAGCGAACCTCTACGCGCACCTCGATTGCCGTCTGCCACCTCTGCACCCGCCCCACATTCTTCGACTTCGATGGATCCCAGACCCCGGGCGTGCCGTTTGGCGACTCCATCAAAGACATCGACGATGCGAGCGTGAAGGCCCTCTATGAGGAGGCGCGCCGAGCCACATCGGCCTCCTGCTTCACGAGCGCCGTCCTGGCCTGCCGCAAGCTCCTCATGCACATCGCTGTGGCCAAGGGCGCCCAGCCGGGCACGACTTTCATCTCCTACGTCGAGCACCTCTCCAGCCAGGGCTACGTTTCGCCAGATGCCAAGGCATGGGTCGACCACATCAGGACCAAGTCCAACGAGGCGAACCACGAGATTGCCCTGATGACGTCCGAAGATGCGCGTGAGCTTCTGGAGTTCACCGGGATGCTCCTCCAGTTGGTCTACGAGTTCCCCGCGGCCATGAAGCGCAAGCTCGCGGCCAAGCCGCCCCCGTAGCCAGCCGGCGTGGCCACTGCTCCTCCCGCCTCCAGCGCCGGCCCGCTCCACCTCGACACGCCCCGCCCGCCGTGATCTTCTTGGCGTGTCCGTCCGCCAAGGAGAGTCGCCCGATGGCCACCCTGCTACCACCGCTCCCGAAGACCTTCATCATCACGATGGACCGAGCGGACCCCAACATGGCTGCCCTCATGGACCTGTCCGTCTGCCGGCGGTGCAGCCACGACCTGGAGGAGCACGGGCCCGAGGGGGCCGTCCCGCCCAGCAAGTCGCGCTGCCAGCTCGCCGGGTGCGATTGCGCGCGGTTCGAGCTGCCGGCCAAGGAGGGCTAACGAATGGACCCCCGCCACATCGAAGACCTGGCCGACGCCATGAAGCTCGAACGTGACTGGCTCGAACGCCTGGCGGTGGCCTCCACCCTCCGGCCCGGCGTCCGGACGGACCTGGCGGTCCGCTCGGCCCAGCGCGAGCTGGACCTGGCCCGCGAGACTGTCGCCCTTCACCCCGGACATGCGACATGCCAGCGCCGCCGGCCAGCCCCCACCACCGTCCGCGCCGTCGTCGCCCTGCCTGGCCAGCCGGCCCGCGTCGTCGAGGACTTCGACGCATCGCCGGCCAGCCTCGCGGCCTTCGTTGGCGGCACCGTGGAGGTCATGCCGCTGGGAGGCGGGTCGGGCGCCGTGCTGGTGGTGGCGGACGAGGGGCTCAACGGCACGTTCCTATGGAATCGGTGGATGGACGGCGAGCCAGTCGCCGGGCCGATGCTCATCCTCGGCGCGGACGAAAAGGGCGAGGTGGTCCCCTTGTCGACCCTGATGGCGGCGCGGGCGAGGGGGCTGCTCAACATCAGCCGCATCGAGCCGACGCTGGCCAGCGAGGAAGACAAGGAGCGCCTGGAGCGCGAGGCAAAGGTGCCGACGCCGGTCGGCATGTGGGGGCAGGGTGGGCCGGTCGGGAGGGCGTGAGCTGCCGCGCGAGGCGGTGAGGTTGAACGCAAGAAGGCCGCTGTCCAGCGGCGTTGGCCGCCTTACAACGCCTTGAACCATCCCTCGTCGCGGGTAAGGGATCCAACCCACGGTTCGAGTCCGATAATGTAGAATATGGTGAGTCGGGGCAACTGGTTCAGCAAGGCGCGCATCTCGGTCTCGCCCACCGAGAACGGCGTGACGCCGGTCCTGCTCACCTCCCGCAGCGCCGGGCTGATGTCGATCGTGAACTTCCGCCAGACGCTGGTGAGCAACCTCGACGTCGTCGACCTCCTGCCACGCTCGTCGGTGCTCGACGCCGAGGAGCCGGGCGGCTACAAGCACACCGACACGGCCCACTTCTACCGCTCCGCCAACCGCGCCACCGTGCGCGAGAAGGGGCGCTTCGACAAGACCTACGTGGTCGAGGTGCCGGTGGGGACGCTCGACTTCGTGGCCCTGGTCTTCCACCTGCGGACGCTGCCACTCCCCGACGGCGCCACCCACACCTTCCACGTCCTGTCGGGGCGCAAGGTCTCCACCGTGCTGGCCGCGGTGGTGGCGCGCGAGCCGGTCAAGACGGCGGCGGGCACCTTCCCGGCGGTGAAGGTGCGCGTCCCCACCGGCTTCGACGGGAAGTTCAGCGAGAAGAACCCCACCTTCGTCTGGTTCAGCGACGACGAGCGACGGGTGATCGTCAAGATCAGCACCGACTTCGCCATCGGACGGGCCGAGGCCAACCTGACCAGCTACCAGCCCGGGAAGCGGGTCGCCGGGCCGGCCATCGGGCCGGCGCCGAGTCCCGCCACATCACCCTGAGCCGCCCGGGCGGCCCCGGACCTACCGCGCCGGATCGTACCGGACCGCCTCGCCCGGGACGTAGCCGCTGCGTCCATCCGCCAGCACCACGCGCACCTGGCCCCTGGCGGTGTCACGGGCGCAGCCCGGGGCCGAGCCGTCGAGTCGGAAGGCGACGTCGCCGGCCTGGCTCGGGATCCGGCGCACCAGGGCTGGTCCCACCAGCACCGGCACCGCGTCGACGCAGACCGCGCGGGTCGAGGGCGGGGTGACCGGCGCGGGCGCCAGAGCGGCCTGCGGCGGCAGCCCGGGCGGGCTGGGGAACTCGGCCTCGACCGGGAGCCGATCCGACCAGGATTCCCGGGGCCTCCCTGGGAATGGCTCGAGCAAGGCACGAGCCAACGCCACGCCGGCCGCACCTGCGAAGGGCGAGGTGTCATTCACCACGGCCTGGCCGGCGTAGACGACCTGCCCGCCGTCCCGCCGTCCGATGATGAGCTCGAGACGCTTGGTGTAGTGGACGGCCTCGGGCCTGGAAGGCTCCGGACCCGGCGAACGGCCAGGGCTCGGGGCGGCCAGATCGACCGTGACACGAAGCAGGTCGAGGACCGGTGTGTCGAGCCGCTGGAGATGGGCGTCGCCGAGCCGGAGCGACACCTGGACCAGGAACTCGGCCTGCTCAGGCGGCGCCTCCAGCCACCCGGCCCGCCCCAGGCCGGCGCGCACCGCGGGCCGCGCGGCGTCGAGGTCGGGGGCCGGCGCCGAGGGCGAGAAGGCCCAGGTGCGGGCCCGGGCCGGTGCCTCCAGCCGGTGCGCCGACTGGAGGCTGGCGTTCGGCCCGGCGCAGCCGGACAGCGCGACCAGCGAGAGGGCCAGCGTGGCGAGGCGAGGGCGGGTCATGGCGACTCCGGTGGACGTGGTGACTTGACCACGGGTGCTGTCGGCGGGTAAGGGATCCAACCCACGGTTCGAGTCCGATAATGTAGAATATGGTGAGTCGGGGCAACTGGTTCAAACCCCGTTTCTTCGACTCCCTGACGTTGCCACACGCCCCGGACGCTCCGCAAGGGTGTCGGCCAGGGCCTGATGTCGGCCTCTGGACAAGGCTGTCCCGTGGCCGCCCCGGAGACCCGGCCTCGTCACTCGTCGTAGGTGAGGTCGGCGCCGCCGTACTCGGGCCCCGGATCGAGCGCCTCGTCTGGCGCTCGGGACCTCACCACCGGCGGCCCGGTGGACGGCAGCCCGAGGTGGTCAAGGATCCGCTTCGCCACCCCCGCCTCGGCGATGAAGGCGATGAGTTCCATCCGGCCGTCGCACTGCGGGGAGCGGAGTACGTCGAGTGAGAAGACCTTTCGGAGCAGTTCGGCCCAGGGCACCCGGTAGCGGGGCCCGAGTCGCTCGCCGCCCGGCTGTTCAGGCGCCTCGGCCAGGGAGAAGTCGCCAGGCGTCGGGC
>JANPOM010000391.1:0-2037 GCA_031427995.1 Anaeromyxobacter sp.
GGTCGTGGAACCGGATCGGCCGCACCACCGGCTTCACCCAGAGCTTCTGGTTGTCCTTCGGGCAGCGGCGCTGCGCCTGGTCCTTGGCCGCCTCGAAGTGGCCGCAGCCCTGCCGCCGACAGACGTGCTTGTAGCCCTCGACCACGCCGGCACGGCCGAGTGCACGCCGGAGCGTCATCTCCAGGTTCACGTCCCGGCGCATCATCGTCCCGTCCGGCTTCGGGAAGACCAGCTCCGACGGCGAGGCGGCGATGGCGATGCGCAGGAAGGGCACCAGCTCGGTGGCGACCGGGATCGACTCGGCGCGGCCGCCCTTGGTGGTGTCGCGCTCGTGTGAACGGGCCACCATCAGCGTCTGGCGCAGGAGGTCCACGTCCGACTTGCGGAGCGCCAGCAGCTCGCCCTTGCGGAGCCCGGTGTAGAGCGCGGCCGCGAAGATGGGGCGCCAGCGCGGGTCGAGCTCACGGAGCAGCAGCGGCACCTCGTGCGTGTGGAGGTAGTCGGGCTGCCGCCTCGGCACCTTCCGCTTCCTGACGTCCTGGGCTGGATTCGGCCCCGGGTAGCGGTCGGCCCGGCGTGCGGTATTGAAGGCGCGAGAGAGGTAGCCGCGCAGGTGGTTCAGGGTCTGCGGCGAGACGTCCGCGCTCTTGGCCTGCAGGAAGGCCTCGATGCGGCCGGAGGTGACGGCGGTGAGCGGGAGCGTGGCCAGGTCGGACCCGAAGAAGTGCTTCCGGATGGTGCTGACGTTGGTGGCGTGGGCCGCGCTCGGCTTCGAGTAGGTGTCGAGCCACCACTGCAGGAGCGACCCCAGCGAGCCGCCGCCGTCCTCCGGGAGCGCCACCTCGACGCCGAGCCGGACCCGCTCGACCCGCCGCTCGAGCTCCGCCTGGAGCCGCTTCGCCTCGGTCCTGGTCCGGGCCGTCGAGGCCTTGCCGCGCCACCGGCCGCCCTCGTCCTTCCACCGCAGGTACCACTTGCCGTCCTTCAGGTACGGAGCCGCCATGCTGCACCTGCCTTCTTCCCCTCACCGCCGAAGCGCTGCGCCCGGCCCGCCGGCCGTGGCCAGCGCGAACTCGCGGATCCGCTCCGGCACGAACCGGACCAGCCCTCCGACCTTGAGATAGGGGAGGAGCCCGGCCTCCGCCTTCTGGTAGACCCAGGAGCGGCTCACCTTGAGGTAGCGGGCCACGTCTCGCGCGTCCCAGAGCGTCTCGGTGAGGTCTTGCGCTGAGTCCATGGCCGCTACCTCTTGGACCTCTTGGCGTCGAAGCCAGGCCCCTTGTCGCGCACCAGGATGCTGCGCTCGTAAAGGATGTTGAGGAGGTACTCGGCGCGGTCCATGCCGAGCGCCTCGCGGTCCTCGTCGAGGGCCTTCACCGCCGGGCCCGGCAGGCCGTAGTAGGTCCGCAGGCCGTCGAGTACCTTGGTGACGTAGGCCGTGAGGTCCATGCCGCGCCGCGTCGCCTCGACCTTCAAGAAGGCCACCAGCTCCCGCGGCATCCGGAAGGTCTGCATGAGCTTCTCGGTGTTCGAGAAGGGGTCTGGCTGCGCGGGCTTTCGGTCAGTCATATGTACTTGTGATGTCTATCCTGCGCCTCACCGACTTTCAAGCCCATACCCAACTGGACCGCTCTCCTGGTCCCTGTCCGCCGTCGCTGCTCGCCTCCGCCTTCCACCTCGCCGCCTTTCGGTTGCCGCCTCTACTTCGCCTCGTCTTCGCCATCGCCAACTGTCTCTTCTTGGATTTCTGAAAATAGATGATTGCCCCCCTGACTGCCTCACTGGATCCCCTCTGGTCCTGGACCCGTCTGATGCCCTGCCCCGCCGCCATCTGCCTCTCTGTTCTCCCTCGAACGCCAACTGCCCGACCCCTTTCACCCAGGTGGTCGGGGGAGAGGGGTCGGGCAGTTGGCGCGCCTCACCTCGCGCCGATGCCAGCTCGGAGGCGGCGGTGCCGGGGCTCTGTTTACGCAGGGTTACGAAGGGAAGGTCGTGCTCAACCCTGTCACCTGGGTGGTGCTCAATCCTGCCCTCGTG
>JANPOM010000392.1:0-1257 GCA_031427995.1 Anaeromyxobacter sp.
ACGAGGAGTGGCGCCGGGAGCGCGGATGCGGGCACGCCGAATCATCGTGGCCATGCCGAAGGGCGGTTCGGGCAAGACGGCCACCGCGGTGGCGCTCGCCTGGGGAATGCACCGGGCTGGGCGGCGCGTGCTCCTCGTCGACCTGGACCCGCAGGGGAACGCGACTGCGGCTCTGGGGGTCGTTCCCGACGGAAGGTACGGGACCCTCGACTTCCTACTCAGGCCCGAGCGGCCGTTCGAGCCGGCCACCGTGGTGGTGGGGCTGGACCTCGTCCCGGCGAGCGCCTGGCGTTTCGCGGTAGACCTCGAGGTCCAGAAGGCGAATCAGCTCACCGGACCTGTGACCGTCCGGGATGCGCTGGAGCGCGTCGAGAACGGGTACGACTACGTCCTCTGCGACTGCGCCCCAAGCCTGGGGCCTGTCACCTACAACGCACTGGCGGCCGGCCCCATCCTGGCGCCCGTCGAAATGACCCGGCTCGCGGTCTCCGTGGTCCCGGAGCTCGACCGGGTGGTGGCCACGCTGCGGCGCAGCGTCGCGCCTGCAGCCGCCGTGCTGGGCTACCTCCCAACTCGCCACATCGACCGGCTGGCGGAATCGCGCGAGGCGCTGCTGGCCCTCCAGAGGCTGGAGGGCGGCCGGGTCCTGCGGACGCGCGTTCCCTTCGCCACGGCCATCGCGCAGAGCCTTGCCGAGGCCACCTCGCCATTCAGCCCTCGCTACCACCGGTCCAAAGGACCAGCAGCCTATCTTCAGGTCGTCGAAGAGGTAGTTGCACTTCTGGAGGAACGCCATGGATGAACTGAACAAGAATTCGATCGCAGTCCGCCTCGCCAACCAGGCCCAGCAGGCCGTCCAGGCGCCCCTCGGGTCGCAGGGCGAAGAGGCCGGTGAGGCCGCGGAGGACAACGTCCTTCGCCACATCCTCCCCGATCAGCACCTCCAGCGGATCCCCGTGGACCGACTGGCCCCGGCTCCTGAAGGCCAGGCCCGACAGGACTTCAACGAGGATCGGCTGGCAGCTCTGGCGGAGAGCCTGAAGCGGTCCGGTGTCCGAGAGCCCATCATTGTCACGCCCCACGGCGCTGAGGCCGGCCGATTCCAGATCGTGGCAGACGATCAGGCTGTCGTAGCCATCGGCGTTGTTGCCGGTCAGGCGCACGCTTTCGCGCAGCCGGCCTTCTTCGACAAAGCCCTCGCTGACATACAAGGTCTGGGCGCGGCGGTTGAGCTGCTTGACGTCCAGCCAGAACCGG
>JANPOM010000393.1:0-10935 GCA_031427995.1 Anaeromyxobacter sp.
CCCCGTGGGCGGCGGGGAAGGCTCCGGCGCGCCAGCGCCGCGTCGGCCCGGCGACCGCCAGCCCCACCTCGACCTCGAGCGGATCGACCCCCCGGGGGGTGTGGCCGGCGGCCGGGGCCGCCGCCACCAGCCTGGCGGTGCTGTGGATGCGGACCGAGCGGGAGAGGATGACGAGGCGCACGATCCGGCGCTAGACCTGCTTGAACTCCGCGTCCACGACGTCGTCCTTCTTCTTCTCCTCGGCCGGCGGCGGCGCGCCACCCTCGGGGGCGGCCCCCTGCGGCGGAGTGGCCGACTTGTAGAGCTCCTCGGCCGCCTTGTGGCTGGCCTTCTCGAGCCGCTCGGTGGCGGCCTTGAGCTCCTCGGCGGTCCCCTTCTCCCGCAGCTCGTGGACCTTCTGCACCGCCTCCTCCATCTCCTTGACGGTCTCGGCGGCCAGCTTCTCCTTGTTCTCCTTGGCCAGCTTCTCCACCTGGTAGGCCAGGTTCTCGGCCCGGTTGCGCAGCTCGACCTCCTCGCGCCGCTGCTTGTCGTCGACTTCGTGGGCGCGGGCGTCGGCCACCATCTTCTCCACCTCGTCCTTGGCCAGGCCCGAGCTGTGGCTGATGGTGATCTTGGTCTCCTTGCCGGTTCCCTTGTCCTTGGCCGAGACGTTGAGGATGCCGTTGGCGTCGATGTCGAAGGTCACCTCGACCTGCGGCACGCCGCGGGGCGCCGGCGGCAACCCCTCGAGGTGGAACTTGCCGAGCGGCCGGTTGTCCTTGGCCATCTCGCGCTCACCTTGCAGCACGTGGATCTCCACCGAGGTCTGGCTGTCGGCCGCGGTCGAGAAGGTCTCCGACTTCTTGCAGGGGATGGTGGTGTTGCGCTCGATCAGCTTGGTCAGCACGCCGCCCAGCGTCTCCACCCCCAGCGAGAGCGGGGTGACATCGAGCAGCAGGATGTCCTTGACCTCGCCGGAGAGCACGCCGGCCTGCACCGCCGCGCCGATGGCCACCACCTCGTCCGGGTTGACCGAGCGGTTGGGCTCCTTGCCGAAGAACTTCCGCACCGCCTCGAGGATGGCCGGCATGCGGATCTGGCCACCCACCATGACGATCTCGTCGATCTGGGAGGTCTGCAGCTTGGCGTCGGCCAGGCACTTGCGGGTCGGCTCCATCGACCGCTCGATGAGGTCGGCCACCAGCTGCTCCAGCTTGGCTCGGGTCAGCTTCATGGCCAGGTGCTTGGGCCCGGTCTGGTCGGCGGTCAGGAAGGGGAGGTTGACCTCGGTCTCCATGGTCGAGGAGAGCTCGATCTTGGCCTTCTCGGCCGCCTCCTTGAGCCGCTGCAGGACCATCTTGTCCTTGGAGACGTCGAGCCCGCTCTCCTTCTTGAACTCGGCGATGAGCCAGTCGATGACCCGCTGGTCGAGGTTGTCGCCGCCCAGGTGGGTGTCGCCGTTGGTGGCCAGCACCTCGACCACGTTCTCGCCCACCTCGAGGATCGAGATGTCGAAGGTGCCGCCGCCGAAGTCGTAGACCGCGATCTTCTCGTTCTGCTTCTTGTCGAGGCCGTAGGCCAGCGCCGCCGCGGTCGGCTCGTTGACGATGCGTCGGACGTTCAAGCCGGCGATCTCTCCGGCGTCCTTGGTGGCCTGGCGCTGGGCATCGTTGAAGTAAGCCGGCACGGTGATGACCGCGTCGGTCACTTTCTCGCCGAGGTGGTTCTCGGCGGCCCGCTTCAGCTTGAGCAGGATCTGCGCGCTCACCTCGGGCGGGCTGTTCTGCTTCCCGTCGATCTCGATGCGGGCGTCGCCATTCGGCCCCTCGACGACCTTGTACGGCACCCGCTTGGACTCCTCGCCGACCTCGCTGAAGCGGCGGCCCATGAAGCGCTTGATGGAGTAGACGGTCTTCTCGGGGTTGGTGATGGCCTGCCGCTTGGCGACCTGGCCGACCAGCCGCTCGCCATCCTTGGCGTAGCCGACGATCGACGGGGTGATGCGCGCCCCTTCCTCGTTGGCGATGACGATGGGGTCCTTCCCATCCATGATGGCGACCACCGAGTTGGTGGTGCCGAGGTCGATGCCGATGATCTTGCCCATGGTTCGTTGACCCTCCTGGTCGAGGGCAACCTAAGCACCCGTCCCCACGTGTCAAACCGGCCCGGGGCGGTTTCCGCTGGGCCCGGCAAGTGCGTAGTCCGCTACGCGATCGCCACCCCGGCTTCACGCCTCGCGCGGGACGCAGTGCCTCACCCGATCAGCTATCACCCTGTCATCACGAGGGTTGATGGCTGACGCAGCGTGGCATATCGCTTGCTCAAGTGACAGGACAACCGTGTCAGGTCTCTCCCTGGGGATTGAATGATCCAACTGGTCGCCAGCGCCGTGCGGCACCACGCGGCGGCCTTGCCCCATGCCAGGCCGTGCGGCGGAGTGGCGGTGCTGCTAAACGCCCGCGCCAAGGCGGTCAACCAGGGCGTGCTGGATACTCTCTCGCTCATCGTCCCGCGCGAGGACCTCTTCCTCTCCCATGGCGAGGCCGAGGCGGCCGAGATCGCCGACTGGGTGGTGGCCCGCCGCTACCAGACCGTCTTCACCGGTGGCGGCGACGGCACCTTCGTCTCCTGGGTCAACCGGGTCCTCGACGCCGCGGAGCGCCGCCACCTGCCTGCTCCCCAGTTCGGCGTGCTGGCGCTCGGCACCGGCAACGCCGTGGCCGAGCTGGTCGGGGCCACGCCCCGCCGCCACGCCAGCGACCTCTCCCGCTTCCTGGCCGGCGAGTTTCCGGGCAGGCGACAGATCGACCTGGTCACCTGCGAGGGTCGCCGCTCTCCGTTCGGCGGGGTCGGCATCGACGCCGCCATCCTCAACGACTACAACTGGGTCAAGGAGCAGTTGGCCGGAACCCCGCTGAGGGGGCTCGGGATGGGGGCCACCGGCTATGGCCTGGCCGTCGCCTTCCGCTCGGCGCCGCGCCAGCTGCTGGAGCGCCGCCCCACCTACTGCGAGATCGTCAACACCGGCCGGCAGGCCTGGCGCCTCGACGAGCAGGGGCGCCGCGTCGGTCCCATGGTCGGCCCGGGCGAGCTGCTCTACGCCGGCCCATGCATGCTGGCCGGCGCCAGCACCGTCCCCTTCTACGGCATGGGGCTGCGCCTCTTCCCGCACGCCGGCAAGGCCCCGGGGATGATGCAGCTGCGCGTGGTCTCCGACCCGGCCGTCTCGACGCTGCTCATGAACATCCACCGGATCTGGGCCGGCGACTTCTCCCACCACAAGGTCCTCGACTTCCACGCCGACCACGTCACGCTCCGCTTCGAGCGCCCCATGCCGCTGCAGGTGGGCGGCGACGCCGAGGGCTGGCGGGAGTCGGTGGCCTTCGGCATGGCCCGGACGCCCATCGAGCTGGTCGACTTCCGCGCCGCCAGCGCCTAGCGCCCCGACCCAGGCTTGAAGCTGTGACGAGGGCGCCGAGACCGAAGCGCCGCTCCGGTCACAGCAGGTTGGCGGCCAGCTCGGCCAGCGGCGAGCGTTCGCCCTTGGAGAGCGTGATGTGGCCCGCCAGCCGCTGGTCCTTGAACCGGTTCACGACGTGGACCAGGCCGTTGTTGGTCTGGTCCACGTAGGGGTTGTCGATCTGGTACGGGTCGCCGGTCAGGACGATCTTGGTGCCGTCGCCGACGCGGGTGAGGATGGTCTTCACCTCATGCGGCGTCAGGTTCTGCGCCTCGTCGACGATCATGAACTGGTTGGGGATGGAGCGCCCGCGGATGTAGGTGAGCGGCTCGATCTCGAGGATGCCGAGGTCCATCAGCTCGTGCCAGCCGCGCCCCGCCTTCTTCTCCGAGCGCGAGAGGTTCATCAGGTACTCGACGTTGTCGAAGATGGGCTGCATCCAGGGATTGAGCTTCTCCTCGACCGAGCCGGGCAGGTAGCCGATGTCGCGGCCGAGCGGGAAGATGGGCCGGGAGACCAGCAGCTTCTGGTAGACCGACTCCTCCATGGTCTTCTGCAGGCCCGCGGCGATGGCCAGCAGCGTCTTGCCGGTGCCGGCCTTGCCGACCATGGTGACCAGCCGGATCTCGTCGTTGAGCAGCGCATCGAGCGCGAAGGACTGCTCCTTGTTGCGCGCCCGGATCCCCCAGACCCCTTCCTTGGGCGTCTTGATGAGCTGGACGAAGGCGCCCCGCGCCGCCGAGTACTTGCCGACCGCGCTGTGCTGTGGCGCCAGCTTGTCCCGCAACACCACGAAGGCGTTGGGCGGCGGCGGCGGCATCCCGGCTGGGCAGGCCACCGAGCCTGACGCGTAGAAGTCGTTGACCACCTCTGGGTCGACCTCGATCTCGGCGACACCGCTCCAGAGCTCGTCGATCTCCACCCCCTCGACGTCGTAGTCCTCGGCGTGGATCCCGAGCGCGTCGGCGCGGATGCGGAGGTTGGTGTCCTTGGAGACGAAGACGCAGGGCGTCGCCTTCTCCTTGGTGGCCAGGTCGAAGGCCACCGCCAGGATCTTGTCGTCCATGACATGGCCGTCGCCCACCTCCGGGGGCAGCTTCCGGTCGGCGAAGAGGACCCGCAGCTTCCCCTTGCCCGGGCCGATGGAGACGCCCTCGCGCAGCTTGCCGGCGCGGCGGAACTCATCGAGCGAGCGGGAGACCTGCCGGGCGTTGCGACCCAGCGAGGAGAGGTCGCGCTTGAAGTTGTCGATCTCCTCGATGACGTGGATGGGGATTACCACGTCGTTGTCGTCGAACCCGAACATGCTCCGGGGATCGTGCAGCAGGACGTTGGTGTCGAGGACGAAGTTCTTTTTCACGCCGGAGCGGCTCCTCGCGACCGCCTTCAGTGGCGGCCCGCGGAGTGTAGCAGGGGGGAGGCGCGGTGGGCCACCGGCCTGGCGGGGCGCCCCCTGCCCTGGTGACGGCTTTCAGACCTGGTGGGCCCGAGCCGCGCCCCGCAGGGCCGCCGCCGCGACGCACTGGTTCCGGCCGTGACGCTTGGCGTGGTAGAGGCACCCGTCCGCCCGCTCCACCAGGTCGGCCTTCTTCTGGCCGTCTTCCGGGGAGGTGGCGACCCCGAGCGACATGGTGATCTTCAGCGGCCCCTGTCCGGTCTCGGTGACCAGCTGGGCGATCCGCTCACGGATGCGCTCGGCGATCACCAGCGCGCCCGCCGTGTCGGTCTCCGGCATCACCACGGCGAACTCCTCGCCACCGTAGCGGGCCACCAGATCGGTGGTGCGCGCCTCCTTGGCGAGGACCCGGGCCACGCCGCGGAGCACCTGGTCACCGACCGGGTGGCCGTAGGTGTCGTTGACCGACTTGAAGTGGTCGATGTCACAGAGGATGAGCGAGAGCTTCCGGCCGTAGCGCAGCGCCGCCAGCAGGTGCTCGTCGAGCCGGCCCTGGAAGGTGCGGTGGTTGAGCAGGCCGGTCAACCCGTCGGTGATGGCCATGCGCTCGGTGTCGTCGAAGAGCCGGGCTCGCTGGATCGACTCGGCGGCCTGCAGGGCCAGCACCTCGAGCTGCCGGACCCGATCGGGCGGGAAGGCGTCGGGGCGGCGCGAGCCGAGCACCAGGGTCCCGAGCACGGCCGGGTCCTCGGCGCGCAGCGGCTGGGCCTTTAGCGGGATGACCTTGATGGAGGCCAGCCCCTTGAGCCGCGTGTCGGCGTCGAAGATCGCCGCCGTGCCGACGTCGAGGTCCTTTCCGGGCAGGCTGGCCTGAAGCCGGACCGCCGAGACCACCAGGCTGCCGGCGTCGTCGCCGAAGGCGAGGCCGTCGAGCGCCGGGGCCTTGCCGGGCGCCGCGCTCCAGGCCCGGGCCACCCGGTGGACGACCGGGCCGGCGCCAGCCTCGACCAGGGTGACGGCGCCGAAGTCGATCCCCTCCATCATGGCCCTGGCCACCTCGATCGAGACCTCGGTCACCTGGTCCAGCTTGGTGGCCCGGTTGAGCCGCTCGATGGCCTGGAGGAACCTCTCGTTCTCGTCGCGGGTCTGCTTGACCCCTTCCATGAGCCGCTCCGATGCGACGCTGCGCAGGATCTCGCTGGCCAGGATCACCAGCAGCCGCTCGTCCTCGTCGGTGAAGGGGTTGTCGGCGATGCGATCCGCCAGCAGCACGCCGCGCACGTGGTCGCCGCGGCGATCGACCAGCGGCACCGCCAGCAGCGCCCCGGGCCGCCTGCCGTCGAGGTGGTAGCTGGCCGCCTTGACGTCACCGTGGAGCCGGACCGGCGAGGCGCGGCGGACCGCTCCGCCCAGCGCCCCCTCCCCGGCCGGCAACTCGGCCGCGATGGTGTCGGTCGCGGCGCGGCACTCGCGGCGGAGCAGGCGGGCGTCGTCGGGCGAGAGCAGGTAGACGGCGCAGGTGTCGGCGTGGAGCGCGGTCGCCGCCACCTCGACCGCGCCGCGCACCGCCGCCTCCACCTCGTGGACGGCCCCGTCGGTCCAGCGCTGCCCCCGCTCGGTCCCCTCGCCCGCCTCCTGCGATCCATCGGAGCGGGGCGCCAGCAGCCGGAACTCGCGGGCCCGCTCGTCCATCTCGCGGAACCGGCGGGCCACCGCGTCGCGCTCGCCGCGCCGGGTGGCGGCCAGCTGGGCGGCCAGCACGCCGTGGTAGAGCAGCGCGAAGAGCGCCAGGAATCCGGCGTGGGTGAGCGGGACGGCCAGGGTGTCCAGCTCGGCGCCGCGCTGCCACCAGGGCCCAATCTCCAGCCCGGCCGCCAGCAGCACCATCGCCAGCCCGACCGGCCGGGCCAGGAAGGCGACCAGGAAGGCCATCACCAGGTAGATGATCGGCTGCAAGGGGGGCTCGACGGCCCCACCGCTGGTGGCCTGCACCAGTGCCGACGCCGAGACCACGAAGAGGCCACCCAGCTCGAGCTGCTCCCGGTACCCGGCGCGCAGCCCCCGGGTGGCGAGCCTGGCCCGCCGCCAGATCACCGCCATCAACAGTCCGGCCAGCGCGGCCAGGGCCACCAGCTGCGGCGTCCCCTGCAGCTCCTGTTCGAAGACCCGCAGGGTCACCAACGCCGTGGCCGCCACCACTCCGGCAGCCGGCGAAGATCTGAGCAGGCAGGCGAGCAGCCGGCGGCGGGACGGCGCGCCGAGCGGACCGGCGTCGCCGAATATCGCGGAGTAGAGCTTGACCACCAGCGGCCGGGGGCGCTGCGCCGCCAGCCGGGATCGGGTACTGGCCGTCGAGCCGATGCGGGCCCGCTGCGGCGGAGGCGGCGGCACGCGAGCCGGAGTCACGGGGCGGCCCCGGGCTGGCCGTCGAGCCGGTAGATCACCTCGTCCGCGCGGATGAAGCGGAGCTCCTCGCGGGCGGCCCGCTCGCGGGCCTTGGGGTCGGTGAGCAAGGCCCGGGCCTCGTTGGCGAGCCGGTTGTTCTCGAGCTGGAGCCGGTGGTTCTCTTCGGCCAACCGGACGCACTCCTCCTGCAAGCGAAAGCTCTTGCCGAGCCCGGACGGATCGATGGCTCCGGCCACCGCCAGGAGGACGGCGGCGCCGAGCAGGAACAGGGTGGCTTTTCTCCCTCGGTGCCAGGACATGGATCGACCTGTCGCCGAAGGTAGCAGCGGCTCCAGGCCCGTCCAGAAATCTCCCGATAGCGGGTGGCCGCGTCAGCGCCGATCCACCGGCTTGACGTAGATCTCGCCGGCGATCTCCGGGTCGAGGGCGATGGTGGTCTCGCCGATCTCGATGACGTAGGACGGGGAGCGCTGGTGGAGCCGCAGCTCGCTGCCGGGGATGACCCCGAGGGCGGCCAGCCGGTCCATCCGATCGTGGAACTTGGGGGCGATGAAGACGATGCGGCCGGTCGCGCCCAGCTCGAAGTGGCGCAGCCCGGTCACCAGCGGCCGGACCGTCTTCTGGAAGGCGGCACAGCAGGCGCCGGGCGGGATGGGCCGGCCGTGCGGACAGGTGGGCGGGTGGCCCAGCAGCGTGCAGACCGACTCGGTCGCCTCCGGCGAGAGGATGTGCTCCAGCTCGCAGGCCTGGTCCTCCATGGTCGAGTCGGAGACCGCCAGCAGGTCCTTGAAGAGCCGCTCGGTGAGCCGATGGCGCCGCACCACGTCGCGGGCAAGGGACTCGCCGGCCGGGGTGAGGAGCACCTTGGTCCCGTCGAGCCGGAGCAGGCCGCCGGCCGCCATCGCCTCGAGGTCGGCGCGAGCGGCGTCCGGGGCGTGGGCCACGGCGGCGTGAGAGAGGATCGACGCGGCCTGGTCCCGCTGCTCCTCGCGCTCGGTGAAGACGGTCTCGAGGAGCTCCTCGAGGCGGCGTGACGACATGGTGGCGGTGCTCAGGTGGTGCTCCCCTTCTCGGCCGCGACGCGGCGGCGCTCCTCCAGGAACCGCTTGAGCCGGCCCGCCAGCCCGGCGTTCTCTTGTGGAAAACTGTAACCGCAGCCGGGGCAGCAGACCACGTGGCAGCCGGTGGCCATGGGGCAGCTGGGGCGGCACCCCTGCCCCGAGGCGTCGAAGTCGACGCCGCAGAGCGGGCAGTGCTCGAGCCGGACCGCGGCGGCCGGCGCGGAGGTGGTGGTGTTCACTAGTAAGTCCACCGCATCAGCCGGTTCACCAGCGCGCCGACGCCGATCGAGAACGGCATGATGAAGCCCATCATGGCCAGGCCGGTCTTGAGCCCTCGCTCCTTCAGGATCATGAAGAAGTTGGCGATGCAGGGGATGAAGAGCGTGATGGTGATGAGCGCCACCACGATCTCGATCTCCATGTCCCGGGTCATGGTGCCTGCCGCGATGTACGGCTGGTAGTGGGAGAAGAGCCCGGCGGCGGCGTAGTCGCGGCGCAGGAAGCCGAGGATGAAGGCACCAGCCGCCTCCTTTGGCAGCCCCAGCACGCCCGACATGACCGGCTCGGCGGCGCGCTCCAGCGCCGCCAGCAGGTGGAAGCGGTCCATCCCGTAGAGCAGCAGCGTGCCGAGCAGGAAGAGCGGCATGGCTTCGCGCAGGTACCACTCGATTCGGGCCAGGGTCTTGATGGCGACGTTGCCGAGCTGGGGGAGCCGCAGCGGCGGCAGCTCCAGCATGAAGTCGGAGCCGCGCCCCGGGATCACCTTGGCCGCCAACCAGCCGATGAGGAAGATGACGCCCAGCAGGGTCCCGCCGAACCAGGCCAGCGCCGAGGCCGGCAGGCCGGCGGTCATGGCCAGGATCACGGCCAGCTGCGCGCTGCAGGGGACGGCCAACGCCAGCAGCAAGGTGACGATGACCCGCTCCTTGCGCGTCTCCATGATCCGCGCCGTCATGGTGGCCATGGTGTCGCAGCCGAGGCCCAGCACCATGGGGAGCACGGCCTTGCCGTTGAGCCCCATCTTCTTGAAGATCTGGTTGACCATCACCGCCAGGCGCGGCAGATAGCCTGAGTCCTCGAGGATCGAGAAGGCCACGAAGAAGGTGGCCACGATGGGGAGCACGATGGCCACCGCGTAGGAGAGCCCCATCGAGACCATGCCGTAGCGGCCGATGATGAAACCGCCGTGCTCCGCGGCGGGCACGCCGTCCGGGCCGACCAGGAACTCGCGCACCGCGCCGGCGGGGAGGATGGCCTGGAGCGCCGCCTCGGTCCACGGCACCAGGTACTGGTGGAAGACGGTGTTCTCGAGGAAGTCCACGGCGGTCCCCGCGCCGAAGAGGCCGACGAAAAGCCAGGCGGCGAAGAGCACCAGCAGCAGCATGGGGATGCCGTAGAGCGGGTGGGTCGACCAGGCGCCGAGCCGCCGCGCGAAGTCGCTTCCGGCCGACCGATCACCGCGAGTGACCACCGCGTCGTGCAGCTTGTCGACCGCCTGGAGACGCTGCCGGGCCACCACGTAGCGGAGTGACTCGGGGTAGCGAGCAGCCAGCTCGCGCTGGACCTGGTCGACGCGGGCCAGCGCCTCCGGATCGAGCCGGGCCGCCAGCAGGCCGCGCAGCGAGTCGTCGCCCACCAGCGCCATCAGGCCGAGGGCCCGCCGCCCCAGGCCACCCCGGGGCATGAGCGGCGAGACCTGGTCGAGCGCCGCCTCGATGTGCGAGTCGTAGCGGGGCAGGAAGGTGGAGACCCTCGCCGAGCCGAGCCGGGACTGCAGCGTGGCCAGCCCCTGGCGCTGCACCGCCACGGTCGGCACCACGTCGATACCGAGCGCCTGGGCGAGCCGGGCCTCGTCGACCTGGAAGCCGCGGCTGGCCGCCTCGTCGGCCATGTTGAGGGCCAGCATGAAGGGGACCTGCGCCTCGGCCAGCTGGGCGGTGAGCAGCAGTCCGCGCCGCAGGTTCTTGGCGTCGCAGACCTGCAGGCAGACGTAGCCGGTCTCGGACTGGAGGATGTCCCGGGTGACCTGCTCGTCCTCCGACATGGGGAGCAAGTTGTTGACCCCGGGCGTGTCCATGACGTGCCAGGGGGCCCCCTCGATGGTGGCGTTGCCGCGGGTCACCTCGACGGTGGTCCCCGGGTAGTTGGAGACGGTGACGTAGCGCCCGGTCAGGGCGCCGAAGAGGACGCTCTTCCCCACGTTCGGGTTGCCGACCAGGATCACCGAACGGGCGGCCGCCACCAGGTCCCTGGCCTCGAGGGCCGCGGCGTTGGACGGGGGCGTCACGGCCGGACCTCGCGGCCGCCGCCTCGACGGCAGCTGGCGCAGCGGCCGTAGAGCTCCAGCTTGTGGGTCTCGACCTGGAAGCCGTGGGTGGCGGCGACCCGCGTCTGCAGGGTCTCGATCCGCTGCTCGGCGAACTCCTCGATCGCGCCACAGCCGGTGCAGATCAGGTGGTCGTGGTGCGGGCGGCCCGCGGCCGGCTCGTAGCGGGTCTGGGTCCCGTCGAACTGGCGCGAAAAGGCCAGGCCGTGGTCGGCGAGCAGCTTCATGGTCCGGTAGACGGTCGCCACGCTGACGCGCGGGTCGCTGCGGCGCGCCGCGGCCACCAACTGCTCCACCGAGACAT
>JANPOM010000394.1:0-1819 GCA_031427995.1 Anaeromyxobacter sp.
TCTTGCTAGTCGCTAGTGAGATATGTTGGAGGGCTACCGTTGGCTGCGATTGTAGTGCTTGCTACTAGCTTCCAGGCCCGTCAGACAAGTAGCGGCATAGCTGTCTCGCCTATACTGGCCGTGGTAGGCAGCGGCGGCGGGGGGTGTGGCTCTCATCCTGATCACCCGGTGGCCTTCACGGATTGTCGCAGTGGTGCCAGCGTGAGGGCGATGGCCGAGTCCCAGCGGTCGCTGAGTGCGACGGCGCGGAGTTGGATGATGTGCTCGCCGCTGGTCTCCTTCCACCGTGCGCCTGGGCGTTTCATCCGCACCTGGACGAGGCTCTTGCAGGTCGCCTCGACGTTGCCGCTACCGACGGGGAGCCCTTGGCGCCTGGCGGCGGCGTAGTCCATGCGGTCGCCGTTGTTGGCGAGGTAGGTCATCGCCTCGTGGACCGGCCGACCTTCGCCGACGCGGACGTCCGCCCGACCCGACCGGCGCAACTCGCGCTGGATCCCGTGCCTGGCGGTGGAGCTGTTGAGGAGGTTGAGCTTCCAGCGCTCCAGCACCATGGCGCCCGCGGTCTCTCCGTGGATCACCGCCGCCGCCCGGCCCAGCTTCTCCAGCAGGTGCCACAGGTCCACGAGCCGGTGCACCTTGGTGCCGATGGCCTCATCTCCGAGCGGCTCGGCCAGCAGGTTCCACAGCTCAGCGGCACCATCGCACAGCACCGCCACCCTGAGCCCCGACCGCTTGGCGCGCAGCGCTGCGACATCGGCGGCGAGCCCTTCGCAGAGATTCCCGGGATCACCTTGGGGCATCCGACCGTATCGTATGGTGTGCAGCGCCTCGCCCTTGGCGTCATGCAGCGTAACCGTGGCGCAGTAGGCCATCCGGAAGGCTCGGGTGACCGGCCGCTTCGCGGCCCCCTTCTTCGGTCGCCCAGCCGGTCGCGGCCGTGGCTCCTCCATGGCGACGCTCACCCGGTCGAGCGAAACGCTCACGCTGCGGGCCGCCGCTGGGACCTCGTACTCCTCGATGAGAGCCTCCTCGATGTCCCCGTGCGCGGGCACGTAGAGCGCCCCGACTTCATGGGCGACCCGCTCGAAGCTGCACCGCGAGTACGGCAGGCGCCCCACCAGGCGCGCCGCGACCTCCGCTTCACGGGAGGTGACTTGCTGGACCTGGTGCGCCATCGCGCTCGCCGTTCGTGGCAGCCAGCCCTCGGCCACGACGCCCGCTCGCAGGCTCACCGGATCCACCACCTTGGCGTTCCGCTTTCCGACCTCCCGGTACAGCGACCTCTCCACCACCACCGGCCCGGCCAGCGTGTAGTAGGTGGCCTCGCCGCGACCAACCCTGGTGTACCGGGCTCCGCCGATCCGCACCGCCGGCCGGTCCACGTCCAGGCTCCGGAGGACGCTCTCGTGGCTGGCCCGCTCGACCCGAGCGCTGGCTGCCCCGATGGCCACCTCCACCTCGGCGTAGTCCACCGACTTGCCGCTTCCGGCGCTCACCATGGCCCTCCGGACGGCCGCCAGGGATTCCACCATGGCCTCACCGAGGCTCTTGAGTTCTTCCGGCACTTCGATCACCATCACGCTCACGGGGTATCCTCCACCAAGAGTCCTAGACAACCCCTTGATGGCATGGCTCTGCCCCGTGTTCAAGATTCAAGCGCCTCGCTCAGGATGAGATCCACACCCTCGCAGCTCGCAGCCCGCCTGGAGCTGCCCAATGCAGATGCGATCCATCCCTGGATCGACCGCCTGCTGGAGGTCGGCCTGATCACCCCGACCGGCAGGACGCGGGCCACCCGCTACTTCGTGCCCCCGGCGCT
>JANPOM010000395.1:0-1571 GCA_031427995.1 Anaeromyxobacter sp.
GGGGCCTCGACCGGCGGGTTCACCGACCTGCTGCTCCAGCGCGGCGCGGCCCGGGTGTACGCGGTCGACGTCGGCTACGGCCAGCTCCACGACCGGATCCGCGCCGACCCGCGGGTGGTGGTGCGCGAGCGCGAGAACGCCAGGGCCCTGACGGCCGAGGCGCTCGGCGGCCGGGTCGAGCTGGTGGTCGGCGATCTCTCCTTCATCTCCTTGAAGCTGGTCCTGCCGGCCATCAAGGCCATCCTCGAGCCGGGTGGCTGGGCGCTGCTGCTCGTGAAGCCGCAGTTCGAGGTCGGCAAGGGGGAGGTCGGGAAGGGCGGCGTGGTGCGCGAGGACTCGAAGCGGCTGGCGGCGCTGGAGGCGGTGGCGGCCGCGGCAGGGGAGCTGGGCTTCGAGGTCATGGGCCACGCCGAGAGCCCGATCCAGGGACCGGCCGGGAACCGCGAGTGGCTGCTGGGGCTCCGGCTCAGCGCCGGATGAGGAACCCGCGCGGGGCGAAGGTGAAGCCGAACTTCCGCTCGCGCGCCTCGTCCCGCAGGAAGTCGTCGGGGTGCCGCCCCAGGTAGTCCTCGATGGCCTCGTACGGGCCCGGTCCAAATGACGGCAGGACCGGGTGGCCGTTGATGTTGGAGTCCTCGACGATCACGTAGTCGCCCGGCTCGAGCAGGGGCCGGAGCAGCTCCAGCTCGGCGAGCACGTGGTCCCGGCGGTGGTCGCTGTCGAGGATGGCGAAGACCGGGCCGGGGAACTGGCCGCGCAGCAACCGGATGCGCGCCGCCACCTCCAGGGAGGTGGACGAGGCGGTCATCACCTCCACGAGCGGATCGGCGGCCACGCGCGGGTCCATGGCCTCCCGGTCGATGTCCACCGTGAGGAGGCGCCGGTGCCCGCCGAGCTGGCGCAGCACCGAGGCGAAGAACAAGGTGCCTCCGCCGAAGCGGGTGCCGAACTCGACGAGCAGCGCGGGCTTCCTCGCGAAGAGGATCTCCTGGTAGTTCCACATGTCCAGGGGTGACTTGAGCGCCTTGACGCCAGCCCAGGTGGTGGTGTCCCAGACCAGGGTGTTGAAATACCAGCGGTGGAACAGGCCGGCGGCCCAGGCGGTCGCGGACCTCCTCGACCAGAAGCGCGTCGCTCGACCCAGCCCCAATGCTGCCTCCAGGAGGTTCCCCTGCGCCGAATCCAGCGCCCACCCGGCGAGGCCGACCGCAGCCTGGAAATGTGGCACGCCCGCCCGAGAACGGCAAGGACGTGCGGAGCCGGCCGTGGGCAGGCCGGCCACGCCCCGCGAGGAGCCGGGGACCTGTGCTATCCATGGCCAGTTCCCCGTCCCTGGCCCCGCCATGAACTGGATCCCCCGCTTCCTCCGCAAGATCCCCCGGGCCCGGTGCCTGTCGCAGGTGCTGCCGCTGGTCCGCGGCAGGGACGGCCTGGAGGTGGGGGGCCCCAGCGCCGTCTTCGGCAGCCGCCGGGGGATCCTGCCCGTCTACCCGGAGGTGGGCAGCCTCGACAACTGCAACTTCTCCGGGCAGACGGTCTGGCAGGCGCACGTCGAGGGGGCCACCTTCGTC
>JANPOM010000396.1:0-5238 GCA_031427995.1 Anaeromyxobacter sp.
TGCAGGGCCTGGCACTGCAAGTGCTGGAAGACCTGGTGGCCGCCACCTACAGCCGCGACCGGCGCCAGACCTTGCTGCGCGCCAACCTGAACCTGGAGCAACTGCGCATCTTCTTCCGCCTGTGCCGAGACTTGCAATTGGCTCTCCGTACAGCCCCTTCGCCGCGCTCTTCGCTAGACGCTCGATGCCGATCGAGCCAGGGCCAAGGCACCGGCCGTACCGCACCACGCCGCCCGCCCCGCGCTCCCCCTCGCTACGCCTTTCGCTCGGCGAACGGCGCCGGTCGCGGGTGGAGGGGACGGAAGCCTTCAGGAGGGAGTGGAGGGGCGTTTCCTGGGGACGAGATGGTCAGCGAGTCTTGCGTCGCCGCTCCAGAAGCCAGCGGCGCCGACACTATCGCTCCCCCCACCTCAGCTTCGACCGCAGGATTCCGAAGAAGTCGATCTTCGGGTTCTGCACCAGCAGCACCCGGTTGTACGACTGCTTCACCTGCACCCGGTCGCCTCGCTGCAGCGCCGGCCCCTTCCTGCCGTCGAGGGTAAGGAAGGTCTCGGCGTCGTTCATCAGCACGATGTCGAGCGTCTCGTCGTCCGGCACCACCAGCGGCCGCTGCGTCAGCGTGTGCGGGCAGATGGGGGCCAGCACCACACCGCGCATGGTGGGGAAGAGGATGGGACCCATGGCGGCCAGCGCGTAGGCGGTGGAGCCGGTCGGGGTGGCCACGATGACACCGTCGGCCTTGAGCGTGCAGACGTACTTCTGCGAGCAGCGGACGTCGAGCTCGGCCATGCGGCTGAACGGGCTCTTGGAGATGACCACGTCGTTCAGCACCTCGGTGTCGAGCGCCCGCTCCGGCGAGCCGCCCTGGTGCAGGTGCACGCGCAGTTTCATGCGCGGCGACATGGTGGCCTGGCCGGCCAGCACCGTGTCGAGCATCTGGTACATCTCGCTTTGCGGCGTCTCGGTCATGAAGCCGAGGCTGCCCATGTTGACGCCGAGGATGGGGGCGGCGCGCCCGTTCAGCAGCGTGGCGGCGTGGATCAGCGTGCCGTCACCGCCCAGCACCACCACCAGGTCGGCGTCGCGGCCGATGGCCGCCTCGTCGGTGAGGACCTCCACCCCCTTGGCGCGGAGGAACTGCGCGACGAAGGTCGCCGTCTCGGTCGCCTCGGCCGAGGTGACCTTGGGGACGACGCCGACGCGCTTCGGAATCGGGCACGGATGGCCTGCCATCCCCGTATGATATCCGAACCCGATGGACCTCTTCGAGCATGCTGCCGAAAGCGATACCGCCAGCAAGCCCCTGGCGGAGCGGCTGCGCCCCCGCCGGCTGGAGGACTTCGTCGGCCAGGAGCACGTTCTGGGGCCCGGGCGGGCGCTGCGGCGGGCCATCGAGGCCGACCAGGTCCCCTCGCTGGTCCTCTGGGGGCCGCCCGGCACCGGCAAGACCACGCTGGCCCGGCTCATGGCCGTGAGCACCGGCGCCACCTTCGTCCCCTTCAGCGCCCTGCAAGGGGGCGTCAAGGAGATCCGCGAGATGGTGGCCGCCGCCCGCGACCGCAAGAAACTGCACCGCCAGCGGACCATCCTCTTCGCCGACGAGATCCACCGCTTCACGCGCGCCCAGCAGGACGCCTTCCTGCCGCATGTCGAGGACGGCACCATCGTACTGGTCGGCGCCACCACCGAGAACCCGAGCTTCGAAGTCAACGCCGCCCTGCTCTCGCGCTGCCGGGTCATCACGCTGCGGGCGCTCACCGAGGAGGAGGTCGGGGCGCTGCTGGACCGGGCCGTGGCGGCACCGGAGGGGCTGGGCGGCACCCCCACGCTCCTGCCCGAGGCCCGCGAGGCGCTCTCCCGCTACGCCTATGGCGACGCCAGGAGGGCCCTCAACGCGCTCGAGGTTGCGGCGGCGGCGGTGCGGCTGGCGGGGCGCGGCGAGATCGACCGGGCCGACGCCGAGGAGGCGCTGCAGCAGAAGACGCTCCTCTACGACCAGGCCGGCGAGGAGCACTACAACATCGTCTCGGCCTTCATCAAGTCGCTGCGCGGGAGCGATCCCGACGCCGCCGTCTACTACCTGACGCGCATGCTGGAGGCCGGCGAGGAGCCGCGCTTCGTGCTGCGGCGCATGGTGATCTTCGCCTCGGAGGACATCGGCAACGCCGACCCGCAGGCGCTCCAACTGACCATCGCGGCGCTGCAGGCGGTCGAGCTGGTGGGGCTGCCGGAGGGCGTGCTGCCCATGACCCAGGCGGCCATCTATCTGGCGCTGGCGCCCAAGTCGAACACCGCGCTGACCGCCTACGCGGCGGCGCGGAAGCTGGTGCAGGAGCACGGACCGCAGCCGGTGCCGCTGAAGCTGCGCAACGCGCCGACCCGGATGATGGAGTCGATGGGCTATGGCGGCGGCTACAAGTACCCGCACGACTTCGCCGGGCACTACCTGGCCGAGAGGTACCTGCCCGACTCGCTGCGCCACGAGCAGATCGTCAAGCTCTCCGAGAGCGGGCTGGAGAAGACCCTGGGCGAGCGCTGGCGCGCGGCGGTGGGGAAGAAGGACGGCGAGAGCTAGTTCCGGCGGACGCCGGCGGCGCGGCGGCCGGCGCTAGGCCTTGGCCTGAAGCTGCTCGTCCCTTGGCCCGTCCGGCTCCAGGTCGGTCCGGTATTTGCGGAGCACTCGCTTGAAGTTGGAGCGATCCATCCCGGCGCGCCTCGCCGCCGCCGAGATGTTGTTGTCACAGGCCTTCATCAGCGCGTCGACGTAGTTCTTCTCGAACCGGCGCAGCGCCTGGTCCTTGGCCGCGGCATAGGGGAGCGTCAGCCACTGCGCCTCCTCGCCACCGGCTGGGATCTCGCGCACCAGCGGCGCGGTGTGGCCGGTCACCGTCGGCGGCAGGTCGGTCGGATTCACCGAGTCGCCGCGGCAGAGCACCACCGCCCGCTCGATGGCGTTCTCCAGCTCGCGGACGTTGCCGGGCCAGCGGTAGCCGCAGAGCAGCTCGACCGCCTCGGGCGCCAGCGTCTTGACCCGCTTGCCGAGCCGGTCGCTGTAGCGGCGCAGGAAGTAGTGGGCCAGCAGCGGGATGTCTTCGGCCCGCTCGCGCAGCGAGGGCAGCGGGATGTTGATGACGTTGAGCCGGTAGAAGAGGTCCTCGCGGAAGCGGCCGGCCTTCACGAGCCTGGGCAGGTCGCGGTGCGTGGCGGCGATGACCCGCACGTCGACCTTGACCGAGTCGGCGCTGCCGACCCTCTTGATGTCACCCTCCTGCAGCACCCGCAGCAGCCGGACCTGGGTGGAGAGCGGGATGTCACCGATCTCGTCGAGGAAGATGGTCCCGCCGTCGGCGGCATCGAAGAGCCCCTTCTGATCGCGCTGGGCGCCGGTGAAGGCCCCCTTGACGTGGCCGAAGAGCTCGCTCTCCAGCAGGGTCTCGGTGAGCGCTCCGCAGTTGAGCGCCACGAACGGCTGGGCCTTGCGGGGGCTCCTGGCGTGGAGGGCGCGGGCCACCAGCTCCTTGCCGGTGCCGCTCTCGCCGGTGACCAGCACCGTGGTGGTGGAGTAGGCCACCGCGTCGATCATCCGCTGCACCTCGCGGATGGGGGCGGCCGCGCCCACCAGCCCGTCCGGCGCCAGCCCCTCGCGCTCGCGCAGCCTGGTCTCCAGCTGCCGGTTGCGATCCCAGAGGGCCTTGCGCTCGGCCGCCTTGGCCACCGAGCGGGCCACGATCTCGACGTCGTCGAAGGGCTTGGTCAGGTAGTCGTAGGCGCCGCTGCGGACCGCCTGGAGCGCCGTCTCCACGGTGGCGTGGCCGGTCATCATGATGACCTCCACCTCGGGCCGGCGGTGCTTGACGGCATTGAGCAGCTCCAGCCCGGAGAGCTGCGGCATCTTGATGTCGAGCAGGGCGACGTCGAAGTCCTCCGCCGCCAGCCGCTGGGTGGCGACGATGGGGGAGTCGAGCCCGACCACCTCGTACCCCTTCTTCCTGAGCAGCGCCTCGAGCGCCCGCAGCAGGGTCGGCTCATCGTCGACGATCAGGACTCGAGTCGGCTTGGTCTGGTTCTCAACCATGTTGTTCCCCCCCCGGCAATGACGCCGACGGCGGTGCGGTCGGCAGCTCGAGCACGAAGCAGGCGCCACGTTCGGGCGCTCGCTCCAGGCGGATGCTTCCACCGTGCTCCTCGGCGATCTGGTAGCAGATGGAGAGGCCGAGGCCGGTGCCCTTCCCCTCCGGCTTGGTCGTGAAGAACGGCTCGAAGACCCGGCGCGCCACCTCGGGCTTCATCCCCGGCCCGGTGTCGGACACCTGGAGCCGGACCTGGCCGGCGCCGGCCGGGCCCGTGCTCACCATTATCTTCCCCTCGCCGTTCATGGCCTGGATGGCGTTGACCAGCAGGTTCACCACGATCTGCTGCACCTGGTTGGCGTTGGCGTTGGCCACCGCCGGTTCGAGCTCGCGGATGACCTCGATGGGCCCCGACTTGAGCTGCGACTGGAGCAGGAAGAGCGAGTCGTCGACCACCCGGGCCAGGTCGACCGGCCCCTTCTCCTCACGCGGCCGGCCCGAGAAGTGTAGCAGCGACTCGACGATCTTCTTGGCGCGCACCGCGGCGTCGGTGATGAGCCGCAGGTTCTCCTTGTCCTCCGCGGTGCGGCCGGTGTCGCGGCTCATCAACTGCGCGAAGGCGAGGATTCCGCCCAGGGGGTTGTTGATCTCGTGGGCCACGCCGCCGGCCAGCTGGCCCAGCGCCGACATCTTCTCGGCGTGGAAGAGCCGGCGCGAGACCTCGCGCTCGTCGGTGACGTCCTTGAAGACCAGCACCTGCGTGCCGCCCTGCTCGAAAGGGAAGGAGCGGACCATCCAGACCCGCTCGCCGAAGCCGGTCTCGCGCTCGGCGGGACCGCTGGGGGGCATGGCGCAGCGGACCGGACAGGGGAGCTGCCCGTAGGCGTGGTCGGAGCAGTGCAGCCCGGAGAGGTGGCCCACCGGCACGCCGGCGGCGCGGGCGAAGGAGGCGTTGGCGCGCACCACCTCGCAGCCCCCGCCGCGGACGATGGCCATGGGGTCGCCGATGGCGTCGAAGCTGGCGCGCCATTCCTGGGCGGCCAGCACCAGCGCCGACGAGCGCTGCGCCAGCTTGCCGTCGAGGTCGCGGTTGAGCCTCTCCAGCTCGTCGTTTCGCAGCGAGAGCAGCGCCTCGAGCCGGGCGTTCTGCTCGACGATCCAGAACTGG
>JANPOM010000397.1:0-1023 GCA_031427995.1 Anaeromyxobacter sp.
CGTGCCGCCTATCAGCCTCGTCCTGGCAACGCACAAGGACGCCTACATCCGGGGGGCTCGGCCGTTACATCAACGGTGGGAAGGCGGGGCTCGTCGACTGGCTCGACATCTTCGGCTGGGCCATCCACAAGGCCTCCAAGCACTCGGAGAAGCTTGCGGATGCCGTCGTCAAGCTCCAGGACGCTTGGCGCGAGCGCGCCGGGCACCCCCGGGCGGACTCCAGCGCCGAAGCGCTCATCGCGAATCTGCCTGCCAGGCCGATCCTCACTTCGGCGCTCGCCGCTGAGTTGACGGGGCGTACCCCGCAGGCCATCAACGCCGCTTTCCTCGAGCTGGAGGCCGCGGGGGTGCTGAAGAGCGTCTCGACAGGGCCTCGACGCCGCGCCTTCGAGGCCCCAGACCTGCTCAAGCTGGTGAACGCCTTTGAGCACGAGCTCGCGGTCCCCGACGGCGAGTCGAAGCCGGTACGTCCTGCCCCGACGCGGCGAGGGCGCTGACCGGTACGGAGGCCCTGCGATTAGATCTGCGCCTCACTCGGCAGCTGCCAACGGGGTGTAGTGGACCCTTGGAACCGGCTGAGAGTTCATTTCGCTTCCCGCGCCCCGGCGCTCGGATCCTTGACTACGCCTTGCCACTAGTAACGACTGCGTTACTAGCGTTGGACACCAGGGCCTGCTCTGGACGGGTTATACATATGCGTATAACTTGTGCTCCATGGCTGATCGCCCCGCTGGCCAGCTCGCTTTCGTCCCGCCAGAGCTCCCCGCCCTGCTGCACGGGCTGAACACCTGGTGGAGCCCACCGCATCTGGTCCGGCCTGCGGTGCCAGCCTTCCGGCGCCGCCAGACACGACTCCTCTCGGAGCGGCTTCGCCAGAAGTCTCCGCTCATCCAGGTGATCCGAGGCCCTCGCCAGGTCGGCAAGACCACCTCTACGCTCCAACTCGTGGAGGCGCTCCTCGCCGACGGGGTGAAGCCCACGGACGTCCTGGTGCTCCGCTTCGACCTCCAGACGCTGCGGGAG
>JANPOM010000398.1:0-1944 GCA_031427995.1 Anaeromyxobacter sp.
CACCGTCGAGTTCAAGGTGACGGTCAAGTCGCGCATCGAGGATCCGTGGGACAGCGCCGCCTGGGGCGGCAACGGCTTCTCGGTGCAGATGGCCGCCATCCACATCGACACCGACCACCTGAAGGGAAGCGGCGTCCGCGACGGCCTGCCCGGCTTCAACGTGCGCTTCGCCGAGGAGGAGGCCTGGGACAAGGTGGTCGTCATCTCCCCGCAGGGGCCGACCCGGGTCAACTCCGAGGTAGACTCCAAGTGCCCGCAGTGGAAGGACCGGATCATCGTGCCGAAGCTGACGCGGGCCCAGGGGCGCACCCTCACCGCCGTGGTCGACGTCAAGGCGCTGGGCGGCCCGCCGCAGGCCGGCTGGGGCTACCAGGTGCTGATGCAGTCGAACGAGGGCTTCCCCGACAAGACCGACCTGCTCACCCGCAAGGTGAACGAGTTCGAGGGGCAGCACCGCTTCGGCGGCGGCAGCGACTACGACAACGACCCGCACGTCATCGACCTGCTGGTCCCGCCGGGCGCTGACCCGGTCAAGAAGCAGTACGAGTTGCTCTCCAGGTACGACAAGGCCGCCACCACCTCGGTGAAGCCCGAGGACCTCGCGGTGGTCCCGATGGTCTACCCCTGCGCCAGGTGAAGGACGCCATGACGAGGTCACCACTCCCGGGAGTGCTGCTCGGCGCCCTGCTGCTGGTGGCGGCGCCGGCGGCTCGCGCCGATCTCGGCAACTTCGATCTGAGCGGCAAGATCTACACGAAGTACATGTACCAGAACGACAACACCCAGGGCTGCCTGTCGATGTCCAACCCGTTCTGGGTGGACAACATCGGCGGCCACAACGGCGCGTGCACCGAGTTCGAGCTGCAGATCAAGGGGAAGATCAGCCCCAGGGTCACCGCCGGGGTCCGGCTGCAGAGCCGCTGGGGCATGCTCTGGCAGGACTGGTGGGAGAACGGCGACCTGAAGCCGGGCGTCTACGACACCTCGGGTGAGAGCCTGGGCATGAACCACGCCACCTACGTCAAGCTGCGCGGCGCCTGGGTGCGGGCGGCGCCACCCATCCCGACCGTGAAGTGGGTCACCATCGGCTCGACCGACTACTCGATGTGGAACGAGTGGACCATCGGCAAGGCCCGCTACATCGACCGCGACAACGGGACCGGCGTCTTCGTCGAGGGCGAGGCGATCAAGGGCGGCCTGCTCAGCTACGCCACCGGGGCCATGGCCCTGCCCAAGCTCTTCGCCGGGCCCGGCTGGCAGACCGGCCTCTCCAGCAACGACCCCAAGGCCTCGCTCTACGGCACCGACTGGGCCTTCGCCGTCAAGCTGGAGAGCCGGCCCATCGAGGACCTGCGCCTCAAGCTGATCGGCAGCCTGATCCAGGACTGGGAGGCCGACAAGTACAGCCCCATGCTCACCGGCGACGCCTCGGCGGCCCGCGGCGCCGACCACTCGGTGGCCCTCGCCTCGCGCTTCCGGGGCGTCAACGCCACGCTCGACTTCAACTTGACCCCGTCGCGCTGGGACTTCCTGGCGCTCTCCGGGCTGGTGGCCTACTCCAGCAACTACGTCAACCCGGAGTACGCCACCAACGCGGTCGAGAGCGGCCAGGGCTTCTCCCCGGTGGTCTTCAAGAAGGACGCGGCCGGGAACCCCATCGCCTCCACCGGCTCGGCCGTCAAGGTGCTGGTCGAGCTGATGGACCCGCTGCAGAACGGCTTCTCGCTCAAGGTCGAGGGCTTCTTCATCGGCGCCGAGTACAACGCCATCATGGGCTCGCGCCGCGAGGCCGACGTGCTGCTGACCGACGGCATCATCACCGGCGGCTTCACCCGCGGCGGCCAGCTCCCCACCCTCAACGTCGCCAACGAGTTCCAGGACTGGGATGAGCCCTGGTACGAGACCGTCATCGGCTGGAGGGGCGCCACCGCGCTGCTGGAGTAC
>JANPOM010000399.1:0-1496 GCA_031427995.1 Anaeromyxobacter sp.
ATCCGTTAGCATCTGTTACTGTATAAGAGTAAGCACCTGCTGTTCTTGAGAAACTTCCTGTTCCTGTATATGGAGCCGTTCCACCTGTAGCCGCCGCCGCTCCCGCCGGTTCTTGGAGGCGCGGGGCCGCTGGCCCGGCTCCCCGACGATGGCGGTCCCGTAGGCGGGTGTCTGGGAGTGGAGCGCCTCCCCGTGGAAGCGCCTCATGGAGACGCCGACGTTGGCGAGGAACTCGACCGGCAGCTCTCCGCCGATGTTGACGATGACGAAGTCGTTGGGGACCCGGATGGCCTTCCCGCCGGCGTCGAGCTGCACCGAGGCCTCGTCGACCGCCTTGACGATGGAGGGGAGGAACGCCCTGATCTTCCCCGCCGCGATCAGCCCGGTGATCCTGGTCCGGTTGGCCTCGCGGCAGCTGGAGAACTCGGCGTTCCGGTAGGAGATGCTCACCCCCGCGCTCGACTCGGTGGCGAGCTGCACGGCCGCCTCGACCGCCGAGTCGCCGCCGCCCACCACCAGGACCGAGGTCCCGTTGTACTGGTCCGGGTCGGTGAGGCTGTAGACCACCTTCTCGCGCTCCTCGCCCGGCACGCCCATCGTGCGTGGGGTCCCGCGCCGGCCGATGGCCAGCACCACCTTGGCGGCGCTGATGGGGCCGGCGCTGGTCTTGACCGTGAAGCGGCCGTCGGCCCCGTCGAGCCCGGTCATCTTCACGCCCTGCTCCACGGTGAGCCCGGCCCTGGCGATGATCTTCTGCCAGCCGGCCAGCAGCTCCTCCTTGGTGATGAGCGTCTTGCCGAACCTGCCGACCAGCGGCAGGTCGACCGGCTCGGTCATGGCCACCTTGCGACGCGGGTAGTGGGCCACGGTGCCGCCCACCGTCCCCTGCTCCAGCAGCCGGTGCGGGACGCCGTGGGCCTTGAGCCCCAGCGCGGCGGCCAGGCCGGCCGGCCCGGCGCCGACGATCACCACGGTGCTGCCCTTGGGCGTGGTCTCGGCCAGCCGGTCGGCCGCCTGCAGCCCCTGGGTCAAGGCGTTCTTGATCAGCCCCATGCCGCCCAGCTCGCCGATGACGTGGACCCCGGGGCGGGACGACTCGAAGTACTGGTCGACCTCGGGGAGATCGACGCCGCGCTCCAGCGAGCCGAAGACCAGCTTGATGGCGTTGACCGGGCACTCGGCGGCGCAGCGTCCGTGGCCGATGCAGTGGTCGGCGTGGATGAGCCGGGCCGCGTTGTCGATGATGCCGAGGATGTCGCCCTCGGGGCAGGCTTTGAGGCAGGAGAGGCTGCCGATGCAGATGTCGGGGTCGATGACCGGGTGGAGCGAGCGGGCCAGGTGCTGCTTCTTGGCTACCTTCTGCTCGAAGGCCTCGGCGTCGCGCCGCTGCCGCTGGCTCTTGCGGAGATAGCCCACGGCGCCGCCCAACACGGCCAGGGCCAGTGAGGCCACGACGATCAGCGATCCCTGGTCCATGCGCCGCCTGTCACCTCGAG
>JANPOM010000400.1:0-1147 GCA_031427995.1 Anaeromyxobacter sp.
GGCGTCGACTACTCGGCGCAGGTCACCACCAGCAACGCCCTGCTCTACGGCTTCCAGGGGCTCTTCGGCTTCTTTCACGGGACCTACAATCACTACCCGTACTACTACAAGGTGCGCGAGTACGCCGACAGCGAGTCGCGCGACCTCTGGGAGTACGACCTGGCGCTCGAGCCGCGCGAGGTGGCCATGCTGGTGGCCCACCTCTGGGAGCTGGGCGGCACCTGGATGGACTACTTCTACCTCGACGAGAACTGCAGCTACCACGTGCTCGGCGCCCTCGAGGCCGCCGCGCCGCGCCTCCGCCTCGTCGAGCCGTTCGCCTGGCAGGTGGCGACGGTGCCGGCCGACACCGTCAAGGTGCTCTTCCAGAACCCGGGGCTGGTGCGCGCCGTCCACTTCCGGCCGGCCATGCGGACCCAGTTCCAGGCCCGGGCCCGCGGCCTCGACGCCGCTCAGGCGCTGGCGGTCGAGACGCTGGCCGTCGATCCGGTGGCGCCGCTCCCCGACGGCGACCCGCTGGCCTCGGCCCGGGTGCTCGACGCGGCGCTCGACCTGATGGACGTGCGCCACGCCAAGGCGCTGCTCTTCAACACCTCGCCGGAGCTGGCCAGGAGCCGGCAGGTGCTGCTGGAGCGGCGCAGCGCCATCCTCGTCCAGTCCCCCGAACTGGTGGTCACGCCGCCGCCCGAGGGGCGCCCCGAGACCGGCCACGGCTCGCTGCGCTTCTCGCTGGGGGGCGGGCTGCTCGAGCCGCTCGGAGCCGGGCTGGGCGGCTTCGCCAGTCTCGGCTTCCGGCTCAGCCTCCACGACCTCGTCGACCCGCCAGACGGCTACCCGCCCGAGGCGCAGATCGAGTTCCTGCCGACGCGCCTCCGCTACCACGCCGCCAAGGAGGCGGTGACGCTCGACGAGAGCCTCTTCGTCCGCATCATCTCGCTCGCCCCCTGGAGCCGCTTCGACAAGCGGACCTCATGGCACGTCAAGATCGGGGCCGAGACCGTCCGCGACGCTGGCTGCGCCTCCTGCGTCGCCTTGGTGGCCGACGGCGGCGCCGGCTTCGCCGGGGCCGGCCTCGGCGGCGCCCTCCACGCCGCGCTCTTCGCCGACGGCTCGGTCGAGGCGGCCCCCGACCTTCGCGGGATCGGCG
>JANPOM010000401.1:0-3494 GCA_031427995.1 Anaeromyxobacter sp.
CGCTGCTCCAGCGCCGCGAAGCCGGGCGAAGCGTCGAGCACCGCGGCGCTCTCGGCGTTGCGGGAGCGGGCCCAGGCCAGCGCCTTCTCGCCCTGCACCTCCTCGAGCCAGAGGTGGGGGTCATCGGGCGTCGGTGCGATCACGGCGGGCGTGGTGGTGGTCATGGTGTTGGTCGAGTCCGGGGATGCGGCCGGCGGCGCGGTGGCGGCTGGCGAGGCGGGGGTCAGCGCGAGGATGGCGGCGAAGGCGATCCCATGCATGAGCGCTCCTGGGCGGCGGGGCGGGGGCATCATAGCCGGCCGCCGCCCGGCGGCGGGACGCTTCGGCCGCCCCGGTGGTAGCGTTCGCTCCATGTCCGACTGCCTCTTCTGCAAGATAGTCTCGGGCCAGATCCCCGCCAGGCTGCTCCACGACGACGAGCACTGCGTCGCCTTCGCCGACATCAACCCGCAGGCGCCGTTCCACGCGCTGATCATCCCACGCCGCCACCTCGTCAACCTGAACCAGCTCACCGCCGCCGACGAGCCGCTGGCGGGCCACCTGCTCCGGGTGGCCGCCCAGGTGGCCAGGGAGGGCGGCGTGGCCGAGAGCGGCTGGCGCGCCTCCTTCAACACCAACCGCGAGGGGGGGCAGGTGGTCTGGCACCTCCACCTGCACGTGCTCGGTGGCCGGCAGATGGGATGGCCGCCGGGGTGAAGTCCCGGAAAGCCCGTTGCCCCGGTTCTCGGAGCGGTCTCAGCGACTCCAGAGCGCGAGCACCAGGTCGGGACTCCCGATCAGGGCGTCCACCATGGCGAGCAGCGTGTCGTATTCACGCTGAGCCGCATCTGGGCCCGGGGGGCGCGGCACCAGCGCAAGCTCCTCCCGAAGCCGCTCCACCTCTGCCGGTGCGCAGAGCCTGATGGGCGCTCCGCTCGGGAGCTTCAGCTCGGTGCCGGACGGGACACCGCGCAGCAGGTGCTTGGTGATCCATACGGACTGTGGCCCGAGGTACTCGCTGAGCGGACAACCCCAGGTCGGCTGGACCGGAGTCTCGCTCCGCTCCCATGGGACGCACAGCAGGTCCACCAGCCCGGTGACCACGGCGCCCTTGGTCAGGCGGTCCAGGTCCCCGAAGGGGGTGGCCTCGCTCCCGAGCTTCTTGAGGGCGTCGTTCAGCTCGGACTGGATGAGGAGGTTGGGGCCGAGACCGCTCCGCGCCTTGGCCGCCAGCGGGCGTGCGCGCTCCAGGAGTTCCTTGAGAAGGATCTTCTCGCGGTCGCGGGCGAACGCCTGGTACGCCGGCAGGATCTCCTCGAGGTAGACGCCCGGCCGAAACAGGACGGCGGACCGGTTGGCGAAGGTGGTCAGGGTCGCGGACGGCCCGGCCGTGGTGGCGGCCGTCGAATCCAGCTCCTTCAGGAAGGCGGCCCGCTCCTCGGCATCCTCGATCTGGGTGGCCAACTCCTCCGCCAGAGGCCTGGCCCGGGCCATGGAGAAGGGTGCGTCCGGGCAGATGCGCCCCACCGCCTCCTCCACGAAGACCTTGGCCATTGGCCCGACGTACCGCACCAACGACTTGGCGCAACGGGTCAGGTAAGCCGAGGAGGCAGGATCGGCCGTCATGACCCTGCTCGAGAAGCTCGAGGCGCCGGTCTGGGACCAGCTCACGCCGGAGGTGGCCAGGACCGGCCGGGAGCCCGAGGCCGGATGCGGTGTGGCTGCCTGGACCTGGGAGCTGGAGGCCTTGGGCGGGGCGCCCACCGAGGAGGCGAAGACCGCCGAGCTGGAGGGGGTCAGGCCCTGGCCCAGTTCGATGGCCCGCTTGGCCCTGCTGGAGGCGACCCGGAGGGCCACCGTGGCGAAGGCCGGGTTGAGCGTGCGGTCGGCCACCACCGCCAGGACATAGTCGGCGCCGGCCACCGGGCCCAGGTTGCGCAACAGGACGGTGCCGTCGGCGTACTGAGCGGCCGATGACTCCCAGTCCGGCTGCCGCAGCGCGATGGAGGCGACGGCCCTGGCCAGGCTGACGCTGGCCTGCTCGCACAGCGAGCGGTCATAGACCGCCTTGCCGCGCTGGGCGACCAGCCGGCCCGCGTCGTCGAAGATCATGGCGGCGTTGACGCCGGCCAGATCGAGGAGGGCCTGGAGGTTGTCGTCCATGTTCAGATCCTTGTCCTGGCGGGAAGGCTTCTCAACCCGCCATCCGTGTCCGGCAACTGCAGACCTGGTCAACCCGCGAAGGAGTCCGAAACCGGGCCGACAACCATGAACTCCGGCCGCAGGGCCGGTTCGATGGTGACATACAGGATGCCATGCGGCAAGGAAGCGACCGGACATGAGGCGACCGGCGCCTCCAGCCGGACGGCACCACGGTGGGTGGAAAGCCCGGAATTCCACATGGGTTCGGCAGAACGGCGGGCTGATCGCCCCTCAAACCGCTCGATGACCAGCCGCACCGCCGATCCGGCTCACTCCCGCGCCGCCCAGGTGGTCCGGGCCCGGGCCAATTCCTTGCCATCCTCCTCGCGCACCACGGCGTGGAGCAACGCGCCGTCGCCGTCGGGCGCCGAGCGGGAGCGGACGAAGGCGCCGTGGACCGCCTCGGCGAGGAACTGCACGTCGAGCGACGCCAGCCGCTGGGCCTGCCAGTGCGGCTCCTCCACCGCCTCGAGCGCCCAGGCGATGTAGCTGGCGTTGGTTACGTGGCGGTTGGCGTCGATGTCGGCGAAGCGGACCTGGAAGCGCTGGTCGATGGCCGCCGCGCCCAGCGCCGGGAGCGGCGCCGTCACCAGCGGCAGCACATGCCCGGTCTGGGCGTGGCGCTCGGGCGGGAGGATGCGGTCGGGGCGGCCCGGCCGGCGGGAGGCCAGGTTCATCACCAGCCAGGTGGTGAGCGCCCGCCCCACCTCGACGCCGTCGCGCCAGAGCCGGAAGTCGCGGAGGGCCGCGAGGCAGTCGATCCCAGACGGCCAGGTCTCGACCACCAGCGCGTCGCCCATGCGGAGGGGGACGTCGAGCACCACCCGCTGCCGCGACAGCACCCAGGCCAGGCCGCGCCCGGCGAGGTGGCTCATGCCGAAGCCGAGGGTGTCGGCCGAGAGCCCGGCCGCCTCCTGCAGGTAGCCGGCCAGGGCGACCGGCGAGAGCAGGCCGAAGGCGTCGGCGTCGAAGCTGTGGACGGTGAAGGGTGCGCGGGTGGCGTCCACGGGCGCCCCAGTCCCGGTCATCCCTTCTTCGCGAACTCGCCCATGAAGGCGGCCAGCTCGTCGATCCAGGCCGGCTCCACGGCGTTGTAGGCGGAGACGCGGATACCGCCCACCGAGCGGTGGCCCTTCAGGCCCACCATCCCCTTGGCCTTGGCCTCCTTGACAAACCGCTCATCGTCCGCCTCGGCCGGCAGCCGGAAGACGATGTTCATCACCGAGCGGCTCTGCTTCTCGACCGGGCACTTGAAGTAGCCGGGGTTGCCGTCGATGGCGCCGTAGAGGACGCCGGCCTTCTTGCGGTTGCGC
>JANPOM010000402.1:0-1126 GCA_031427995.1 Anaeromyxobacter sp.
TCCTCTCGCTGCGGCAGGCGGCCTCGTCGGTCCGCTGCTCAGAGTAGCGCTGCTACGCTTCCGCTGCTCCCTCCTCGGGCGCCAGCCTCGCTTCGGTCTCGGCGCTCTCGTCGGGTCATCATGCCTGGGTCGGGGCACTAGGTGAAGAGGCTGGTGGCCGGAGCAGGCCGGCGGACTCGGCTCACGGGCAGGGGGGACTGGTCGGGCAGATGTTTGAAGTCGGGCGGGGGAAGCTCTGCCTGCAGCGGGCCACCGAGACGAAGGTGTTCCCGGCCATGAAGTCGATGGGCGTCCCGGTGTAGGCCCGGCCGAAGCCGTCCGCGGCGCTGAAGGCGATGGTCGAGTTGGTGACGAACTGCGAGGAGGGCTCGCCGAACATGAGGATTGCCGAGTCCTCGTCGCGGCTGTAGCCGCCGCCCGCGACGCAGTGGAAGCTGTTGGCGTAGGTGGGTCCCCCGGCATACTCGACCCTGACCTGGTCGAGCCGTGAGTTCGCGGCCGGCGCCGAGTCGAACCGGAGCGCTTCCCAGTCGCCGGGCGCCGGCGCAAGCGCGGCGGAGGTGAAGGTGATGGGACGGGCGGCGGTGCCGAGGGCGATCAGGCTGCCGCTCGGGTGAACGCCGATCCCGGAGGCGTTGAGCGAGTCCTGCATCACCAGGCGGCCGGTCGGATGGACCTTGACGGTGACCCCGGCTTCCACGGTGAGGGTCACCAGCGGGGCGCCGGTCGAGCCGAGACCGACGCGCATGTCATTGCCGCTGCCGTTCGGCTCCCCGAGCCGGTAGGGGACGCCGCGGTCGTGGATGGTGGTGTCCTCGTTGATGTCGACCACCGAGGTCCAGACGATCTCGTCTATGCCGTTGCCGGTGTAGCTTCCGGGCGGGATGCTCCCCACCAGCTTGTCGTTGGCGCGGACGGGGCGGGTGGCGGCGTTCTTGATGGTGAGCCCGGTCGAGTCGGCGGTGAAGCTGGCCCCATCGCGCAGCACCACGCCGTAGCCGTAGGGGCCGGCGGTGCCGTCGATGGTCACGCTGTTGACCCGGAGGATGGCCTGGCGCGGGTCGGCCGAGTAGCGGCCGCGCAGGTCGATCAACCCAAGCCCGTTGATGTCGGTCAGGCCGCCGTT
>JANPOM010000403.1:0-1619 GCA_031427995.1 Anaeromyxobacter sp.
GGCCTGGCTGGTCGAGCATCGCGAGGTCGCCCCCACCGACGTCGTCCTGCTGGCCAACGACACCTTCCACCGCTCCTACGGCACCGAGTACCTCGAACTCTTCCGGCCCGGCAAGCTCGGATGGGCCCTGCGCCGTAACGCTCTGGTCGGGTACATGGACGCCTTCCCGGAGCCGGTCCAGGCCTTCGGGCGGGAGCTGCGCAGCTGGGCCCGGACCAGCTTCGTCATCACCACCGCCGGCACCCTCTACGCGCTGCTCCCGCTCCAGCTTGGGCAGGTCGACGCGCAGGTCTTCTCCTCGACCCCCGGCCAGTTCTTCCGCCCGGACGCCCCCCTCTCCGACCGGTACCAGGCCTACCTCCAGACCTGGCTCTTCGGCGAGCGCGTCGGGGTGGACGGCTTCGAGGAGCGCTGGCACGCGCAGGCCGGGCTCACCGAGGCCAACGCCGAGGCCATGCGCCAGAAGGCCCGCTGCATCTTCGCCGAGCACCAGCTCTCGGCCCGGGCCCGCGCCCTCGGTGTCCCGGTGGTGGACGTCCGCGGCGTCAAGTACGAGCGCTAGCGCCCGGATCGGCGACCACCGGGAAGAGCTCGCCCAGCAGGCCGCGGACCGCCTGCGCGGAGAAGTGGCGCTCGACGTGGCTCCGCCCGTTCTCGGAGAGCCTCCGCCAGAGCTGGTCGTCCCGGTAGAGCCTCGCCACTGCCGCGGCGAAGGCGGCCGGGGCGTCGGCCACCAGCGCCGTCTCGCCGTCCACGAGCCGCATCCCCTCCGCGCCGACCGAGGTGGTGACCACCGGCAGCCCGAAGGCCATGGCCTGGCCGATCTTGCCCTTCATGCCGGCCCCGTAGCGGAGCGGCGAGACGAAGACCCGGCTGCGCGAGAAGAAGGGCTCCGGGTCGGCCACGAACCCGGCCACCTCGACGGCGGGCGAACCGAGCTTCTTGATCTCGTCGGTGGGCCGGCTCCCCACCACGCGGAAGACCACCCCGGGCAGGGCGCGCCGGACGGCCGGCAAGATCTCGCTCACGAACCACTGGACCGCGTCGACGTTGGGCTGATGCTCGAAGCCGCCGATGAAGAAGAGGTCCCGCCGGCCCGCCAGCGGCGCGACCGAGGCCACGGCTGCATGGATGTTCGGCACCACCGCCACCCTGGCCGAGGGGACCGCGGCGCGCAGCGTGGCCTGCTCCTGCGCCGTGATCGCCAGCACCAGGTCTGCGCCGGAGGCGCTGGCCAGCTCGAGGGTGCGGAAGCGCTCCGCCTCGCGGAGCAGGACCGGGTCGCTGGTCACCTCGGCGGCGCGAGCCAGCCGGACCCAGTGCAGGTCCACGGTGTCGTACACGGCCGTGGCGTGGACGGCCAGGCCACGAACCAGGGGCAGGTAGCGGCTGGCCTGCTCGGGGCGGGAGAGCAGGGCGTAGCGGTAGCTGCCCCCCTCGGCCTGCAAGTGCTCCAGGGCCTCGAGCGGTCCGAAGAGCTGGAGCGGGGCGACCCGACGCAGCCGCTCCTGGTAGGCCGGCAGCCGCTCCGCGGAGTCCGAGACGAAGGTCACCTGGTGCCCGAGTTCGGCGAGCAGCGTGATGATGGCCAGCATCCGGACCGAGCCGGAGTCCTGGTC
>JANPOM010000404.1:0-1178 GCA_031427995.1 Anaeromyxobacter sp.
CCGCTGGAGCGAACCGGGCCGGTTTGACGGCCGCTGGGAGCGGCATGGCCGGGGCGAGCGCTTCATGCTGGTTCGCGCCGTCCGCCACGAGCTGTTCGAACTGGAGCGGGACCGCGCCGACTTCCATGCGCACAACGCCTACCGTCCCTGGCTGCTGGCCCGGTACGACGCAAGCTACGTCGAGCGCCGCGCCGAGCTGGAGCGCCTCATCGCGGCGGCGCCCAGTCGCGGCGGGGCTGGCTTCTGGTAGCGCTCAATCGCGGCGGCGCCGGCTTCTGGTGGCGCCGTCGCAAGACACGAGGAGCGTCTCGAGACCATGGCAACGGCCGCGGTCGCGGTCGATCGGCCCCGTTCCCCGATCGAGAGGCGTTGCGAAGGCCCGCGTGGGCGGGCGGCGGCGCGTTGACCGAGCGACGGCGTGCTGACCGGGCGGCAGCTCGGCGGGCGGGTGGCAGCTCGATGGGCAGGCGGCAGCTCGGTGGGCGGGCGGCTCCGAACGGCCCTTCCTCGGCGGCAGCGGCTCGCACCCGCCCGGCGCGTCGCCGGAACCGATCTCGCGAATGGGCGCCCCTCTTGGGTTCCATGGGTGTCCGAGACCCCGGAAATGTCAGACCCGCATGAGACGCTGCGTGAATGATCAACCACGCGCACCCGACCCCTTCCTCGGCCGCGGCTTCGTTGTCCGGAGCGGCCTCCCCCTCCCTCGCACTCCTGGAAGCACGGCAGCTCCGCGATTCACTGAAGACCCTCCTGCGCGCGGAGCAGGCCGCGCTGGCCGACTTCCTCATCGCCCTGGCCGAGTTCGACGCCCGCCGCGGCTGGGAGGCGCTCGGGCATGCGAGCCTGTTCGCGTTCCTCAACGTGGAGCTGGGGCTGACACCGGCCCCGACCTACTGGCGGGTCGAGGCCGCGCGCCTGCTCCAGCGTTTCCCCGACCTGGCCGCTCCGGTGCGGCAGGGCAGGCTCTGCCTGACCACCATGGGCGAGCTGGCCAAGGTCCTGACCGAGGAGAACCGCTCCGCGGTGCTGCCTCGCGTCCTCGGCATCTCCTCCCGCGAAGCCAAGGAGATCGTGGCCGAGCTGCAGCCCAGGCCGGCGCCGCCCATGCGGACGGTGGTCACGCCACTGGCCCCGGTCCGCCACGCGGACCCTGCCCTTGCCATCCTCTCCCTGCCGAT
>JANPOM010000405.1:0-5138 GCA_031427995.1 Anaeromyxobacter sp.
TCACCTCGTGGCCGGTGCGGTACCCGGTGGCCAGCTCCAGCAGCCAGAGGAAGAGGGCCGAGCCGGCGCCGCAGACCGCGCCCCCCAGCGCGCCCAGCGGGATCCAGCGGACCAGCGCCCCCACGTGCACCCGCCCCTCGCCGAAGTGGAAGCCGGGCGCGGTCGCGGCGTCGGGCGCCGGGGGCGGCTTCGCCGTTGACGGAAAGTGCGGTTCGCCGGGGGCGGTCACGGTGCGGGGGGTGCTCGGGGCGCGACGGGGCAGCGCTGCGGGGAGGACGCTAGCATGCGGATCGCCGTGTCGCCCGCTTCGCGCTCCTGCGTGACCGGCGACGCGGCACCGGGCGCGCGACGGCGCTAGCGCCGTGCGTCAACCGAGTCGGAACCGTGGATTGGCGTCGCGGCGCGCGATCCGGCGCAGCCAGCGGGGCGCTTCGCCCACCGATGTTGTCTATGAATGCAAAAGACGTGCCCCGCTTCATGTTCCCTTGACACGCTTCACCAATGGAGCTTTCCTCCCCGCCCTACAAACACGAGCGAGCCTCACCACCACGTCTACGAGGACGAGCGATGACCACTGACTTCACGCCCAAGCCGAACCCCCCGTCGAGCCCCATCTCCAAGAAGAAGATCCGCAAGGAGGACGCGCTCGAGTATCACTCGCGCGGCCGCCGCGGAAAGATCGAGGTGGTCCCGACCAAGCCCTGCGCCACGGCGCGTGACCTGGCCCTGGCCTACTCGCCAGGCGTCGCCGAGCCCTGCCTCGAGATCGCCAGGGACGAGGAGCTCTCCTACCTCTACACGGCCCGCGGCAACCTGGTGGCGGTGGTCTCCAACGGCACCGCCGTGCTCGGCCTCGGCGACATCGGCCCGGCCGCCGGCAAGCCGGTCATGGAGGGCAAGGGCGTCCTCTTCAAGAAGTTCGCCGACATCGACGTCTTCGACATCAACATCGACGCCAAGGAGATCGACAAGATCTGCATGGTGGTCAAGGCGCTGGAGCCGACCTTCGGCGGCATCAACCTCGAGGACATCAAGGCCCCGGAGTGCTTCATCGTCGAGGAGCGGCTCAAGCGGGAGATGAAGATCCCGGTCTTCCACGACGACCAGCACGGCACCGCCATCATCTCCGGCGCCGCCCTGCTCAGCTCGCTGGAACTGGCCAACAAGAAGATCGAGAACATCAAGGTGGTGGTCTCGGGCGCCGGTGCCTCCGCCATCGCCTGCACCAAGTTCTACCTGGCGCTCGGCGTGCGGGTCGAGAACGTCATCATGGTCGACACCAAGGGCGTCATCTTCAAGGGACGCACCGAAGGCATGAACGAGTGGAAGGCGCAGTTCGCCTCCGACACCAAGGCCCGCACCCTGGCCGAGGCGGTGACCGGGTGCGACGTGCTGCTGGGCTGCTCGGTCAAGGGCCAGTTCGACCAGGCCATGGTCAAGTCGATGGCCAAGGACCCAATCGTCTTCGCCCTCGCCAACCCCGATCCGGAGATCAGCTACCCGGAGGCCAAGGAGGCGCGGCTCGACGTCATCATGGCCACCGGGCGCAGCGACTACCCGAACCAGGTCAACAACGTCCTCGGCTTCCCCTACATCTTCCGCGGGGCCCTCGACGTGCGGGCCACGGCCATCACCGAGGAGATGAAGATGGCGGCCGCCCGCGCCCTGGCCGAGCTGGCCCACCAGGACGTTCCCGACTCGGTCTCGCGCGCCTACGGCGGCGAGAAGTTCCGCTTCGGGCGCGAGTACATCATCCCCAAGCCGCTCGATCCGCGCGTCCTGCTCTGGGTGGCGCCGGCCGTCGCCAAGGCCGCCATGGACGGCGGCGTGGCCCGGGTCATGGTCGACCTGGTCGAGTACCGCGAGCGGCTGCGCAAGATGCAGAGCCGCTCCCACCAGGTGATGGGCGGCGTCTTCGAGAAGGCCAAGCAGAGCCTCAAGCGCATCGTCTTCGCCGAGGGGCATCACCCCAAGATCCAGCAGGCCGCCGCCATCCTCCGCGAGGAGGCGATCTGCGAGCCCATCCTGCTGGGACCGGTGGCGCAGATCCGCAAGTCGATCGAGGACCTCCACCTCGACGCGCTCGAGGCGGTCACGGTCATCAACCCCGAGGAGAGTCCGGACTACGAGAAGTACGTCAAGGCCTTCTGGGAGCTGCGGCAGCGCCGCGGCGTCACCTACGAAGAGGCCAGGCGCATGCTGCGCTTCCGCAACTACTTCGGCTCGGTGATGGTGGAGACGGGGAGCGCCGATGGCCTGATCACCGGCCTCACCACCGGCTACGCCGACGCCATCCGCCCGCCGCTCGAGGTCATCAAGACCCGGGTCGGCAAGCGGGCCGCCGGCGTCTACATCGTGGTCACCAAGAACGACTTCAAGTTCTTCGCGGACTGCACCGTCAACGTCGACCCGACGCCCGACGCCCTCGCCGAGGTGGCGCTCGCCACCGCCGACCTGGCCCGCTACTTCGACGTCACCCCGCGCATCGCCCTGCTCAGCTACTCGTCGTTCGGCAGCGCCGGCGGCGACAGCCCGCGCAAGATGCGCGAGGCCACCGAGCTGATCCGCCAGCGCCGCCCGGGGTTGGAGGTGGAGGGCGAGGTCCAGGTCGACATCGCCACCAGCGCCGAGGTCCGCACCGCCGAGTTCCCTTTCTCGACGCTGACCGACGACGCCAACGTCTTCATCTTCCCCAACCTCGACTCGGCCAACATCGCCTACCAGATGCTGGAGCGGGTCGGCGGGGCCGAGGTGATCGGGCCGGTGCTGCTCGGCATGCACAAGCCGGTCAACGTGCTGCAGATGGGCTGCTCGGTGCAGTCGATCGTCAACCTGGCCGCCATCACCGCGCTCCGCGCGCAGGGCGACCAGTTCCTGTTTTAATCGCGCGGCGCTCGCGCCGCGCAATCTGGAAACATCAGGACCTGCTCTCCCTCACGGGGAGCAGGTCTTTTCATGTCGGGGGTCTCTCCAGAACCGACTCGGTGCTCTCCTTTTCGGGTTGCGCGGGTTGAAGGCCGCGCGGCTGGGCCGCCCCATCACGGGGGCGGTAGGGGACGCCTCAAGAGGGCACGCCCAACCTGGGCAAGATCCAGACCTGGAGCACCCACCAGCCGGCGATGAAGAGGGCGAGTTGCAGCAGGTCGTTCATCCCGCCAGCCCCGCCAGGGCGCGGTGGAGCTTCTCGCGCACCTCGCCGGCCAGGGGCGCGAAGCGGGCATCCTGCCCGGCCAGCGTCTGCATCGGATCGACGGCGCTCAGCACCGTGGTCCCGTCGTCTGCCTCGTAGACCACCACGCTGCAGGGCAGCAGCACCCCCACGCCCAGGTCCATGCCGAGCGCCTTGTGTGCGTAGGAGGGGTTGCAGGCGCCGAGGATCTGGTAGCGCCGGAAGTCGATGCCCAGCTTCTCCTTCAGGGTCGCCTTCACGTCGATGCGGGTGAGGACGCCGAACCCCTCGGCCTTGAGCCGCTCCGGCACCTGCGCCAGCACGTCGTCGTACTTCGCCTTCAGCTTCCACTTCATTCCCAACTCGGCCATGGCGGCCTCCCATGGGCTGAGAGCCTGCGCCAAGCGGTGGGGTTCGCGCCTGCTCCCTTCGGGGTGCCGGCCGAGAGGTTGGGCCTCGCAGCGGCGCGCCGGACCGCCTACAGCGTCACCCGCAGCGCCACGCCGAAGTCGAGCACCGGGGGGCTGATGGAGATGGCGGGCGTGGAGAGCGGGACGGAGTCGGGGGGACGCGTGTTGCCGATGTACTGCGACGGCACGGTCGCCCCAAAGCGGAACTCGCCACCGAGGTTGCCGAGGTGGCCGGCCAGGTAGGTCTCGATCCGCAGGTAGGTGTTGAGCAGCACCGAGTGGTCGAGCCGGACCACGCCCGAGCCGTCGGTCAGGCTCCCCAGCGCCGAGAGCGAAACTCTGGTGTTGTTCCAGGAGCCGGGTGCCGGCAGGTAGGCGTAGAGCCCGACATACTGCTTGGCGAGGTAGAACGGGATGAAGGCGGGGCGCTGGTCCGGGATGGCGAGATCCACCACCAGCGGCGCGTACCGCGGCAGGATCGACACCGCCAGGAGGAACGGGTAGATGTCGGCCGAGCCGTAGCCGGAGGCGTCGTAGGAGTACTCGCCGCCGAGGGTCAGCGTGTCCTGGTCGGAGTACTTCCAGGTCCACTCGGCCCCGACCACCGCCGCCGGTGTCAGGCCGTCGAACTGCCTCAACCGGTACCTCGACATGATGGGTTCCGCCGAGGTGGCTCCCGGGACCTCCTCCCACCTCGGCAGGTCGCGGCCGCGGCGCAGCGCCACCTCGAAGTGCAGGTCGAGCTCCCAGAGCGGGAAGGAGCCGTCGACGCCGAAGCGGGGGCGGTGGCCGCGCTGCACCACGCCGTCGACCGCCAACTCGAGGTTTCCCAGGACCACCTCGGCGCGGGCCCCGGCCCCCACCTGCCCCAGCGTCGAGACCGTGGTGACCGAGAGGTCCGGCTGGAGCCCTCCGGCCAGGTCCTCCAGCAGGGCGATGGCGTAGAGGTTCCAGCCGCGCTTCTCCCAGGGAAGGTGGGCCTTGACGATGGTGACGCCGCTCCGGTCGTCGTACTGGGTGAGCGGGTCGCGCCGGGTCGGGTGGAGGTAGTCGGTCGGGTTCCAGAACCGGCCGGTTCCCCACTTCACGTGCTGCTTGCCGGCGGTGATGAAGACCGTCCGGCCGGCGTCGAAGTTGATCCAGAGCTGGTCCAGGACGCCGCGGGTGGTGACGGCGGCGGGCGCCGTACTGGCCGTGGTCGTGCTGGCGATCGCGCTGAAGGAGCTGCTCGGCGCGCCACCGGCGGCCGGATTGTACTGGAGCCGACCCAGCGCGAAGGCCCGCACCCGATCATTGGGCCGGGCGTCGAGGTAAACGTCGAGCAGGGAGGGGGCCGAGAAGCTCCAGCCCGAGGGCGGCACCTCGCGAGTCCAGGTGGTGGTGGCCCGCAGGTAGGCGAGCCCGCCGAGCCGAAGCCAATCCTCGCGCTCCGCGCTGATGAGGCCGGTGGCGCGCGGGCCGCTCGACTCGCCGAGGAGCTCATCACCGCGGGCGTCACCGCGGGCGTCACCGCGGGCGTCACCGCGGGCGTCACCGCGGGCGTCACCGCGGGCGTCACC
>JANPOM010000406.1:0-1603 GCA_031427995.1 Anaeromyxobacter sp.
CCTCACAGCACCCGTGGTTCGTCGACTCGCGGTCCGGACCAACGGCGGCCAGGCGCGACTGGTACGTCTGGAGCCCAACCGACCCCGGCTGGGTCACCCAGGACGGCACCACGCATCCATTCCGCTACTGGAGTTCGGGCAACTACTTCTATGCCAACTTCGGCGCGGACATGCCCGACCTCAACCTGCGAAACGCTGCGGTCGAGGCGGAGCTGGTCGACTCGATGAAGTTCTGGCTGGCCCGCGGCGTCTCAGGGTTCCGGCTCGACGCGGTCCGCTACTTCGTCGAGAACGGCGGCGCCGGGCTGATGGACCAGGCCGAGACTCACGCCTTCCTGCGGCGGATCCGCGCCGCGCTCCAGGCTCAATATCCCGAGACGCTCCTCGTGGCGGAGGCCTGGGCCAATCCCGAGATCTCCGCCATCTACTTCGGCGCCGGGAACGAGGCCCAGCTCGCCTTCTCCTTCGGCCTGAACGACGCCATGATCAGCGCGTCGCAGACTGGCTTCGCCTCCTGGCTCAACCCGATGGTCGACCGCTTCGCCGCCATGCTCGACGCCAAGGACCGCGGCTTCGAGGCCCCGTTCCTCTCCAACCACGACGGGGCCGCAGGGCGCGGCGTCGGCCGGCTGGGCTGGAACAGCGCCCAGGCGCGGATCGCAGCAGCCACCTTGATGGCCATGCCGGGCACGCCGTTCCTTTACTACGGCGACGAGATCGGGATGGCCGGCCAGGCGACCTACGGCGACGCCGGCCTCCGGACGCCCTACCCCAGGACCACCTCGGCCGCCGGCCGCCACGGCTTCACGACGGCCACGACCACCTGGTTCGACACTTACGTCGGCGCTGTCCCGGTGCTCAACGAGCCGACCGGCGTCGACCTGGAGACCCAGCGCGGCGACCCGGGCTCGCTCTACAACCTCTTCCGCTCCCTCATCCGGCTGCGCCACACCCAGCCGCCGCTGGCCCTGGGCAGCGCGGCCCGCCTCGCCCCCACCGGCGGCGGCAACGGCGCCTTCGCCCAGCTCCGCACCTGGCAGGGGAAGCGCGTCCTCTTCGTCGCCAACTTCGGCCTGGCCGCCAGCGGCCCGTTCACGATCTCCACCGGGGGGACGCCCGTAGTCCTGCTCGACAGCGGGCTCTCCGGCGCGCCGTCCGGAACCGCCACCAGCATCAGCGTCCCGGGCCTCGCAGCCTCCTCCTTCGCCTTCCTCTCGCTCGACTGAACCTGCCGCTCACGGAGATCCCGACATGAACCTGCCGTCCGTCCGATCCCTGCTCGCCTCCGCCCTGGTCGCCTGGTTGGCGCCGCTGGCCGCCCTCGCCGCGGATCCGGCCGTCGCCTGCAACGCCAAGAGCGGCTTCAAGTTCCCCGACCCGGCCGGCGACGACAAGGGGCCCGGCACCTACCTCTACCCGACCGACGCCGTCTACAAGCCCGGCTCCTTCGACATCACCGAGCTCGAGGTGGTGCCGAGCGGCGACACCGTCGAGTTCAAGGTGACGGTCAAGTCGCGCATCGAGGATCCGTGGGACAGCGCCGCCTGGGGCGGCAACGGCTTCTCGGTGCAGATGGCCGCCATCCACATCGACACCGACCACC
>JANPOM010000407.1:0-2243 GCA_031427995.1 Anaeromyxobacter sp.
GACCGAAGCGAGGCTGGCGCCCGAGGAGGGAGCAGCGGAAGCGTAGCAGCGCTACTCTGAGCAGCGGACCGACGAGGCCGCCTGCCGCAGCGAGAGGATCGGCGCTCGCAGTGGTCAGTATGCCTGGGTCGGGGCACTAGCCCGGCTCGACCCGCATCCCCTTGGGAATGACGACGATGCCGCTCTCGGTGACGTGGAAGCGGCGCTTGTCGGCCTCCAGATCGTAGCCGATCACCGTGCCGGCCGGGATCTCGACGTGCTTGTCGATGATGGCCCGCCTGATCTTGCAGTGGCGGGCGATGGTCACCTTCTCGAAGATGATGCAGTCCTCCACCGTCGAGAAGCTGTTGAGCCGGACGCTTGGAGAGAGGATCGAGTGGTGGACCGAGGTGCCGGAGACGATGCAGCCCTCGGAGATGAGCGAGTCGGTCGCCTTGCCGACCCGCGCCTCTTCGGCGTTGTTGAAGACGAACTTGGCCGGCGGGGCGTTGGCGTGGAGCGTGTAGATGGGCCAGCGATCGTTGTAGAGCGAGAAGACGGGGTTGACCTCGACGAGATCCATGTTGGCCTGGAAGTAGGCGTCGAGGTTGCCGACGTCGCGCCAGTAGCCGCGCTCCCGCTCGGTCTGGCCTGGCACCTCGTTGCTGGCGAAGTTGTAGACGAAGACGTTCTTGCGCCTGTACATCCCGGTCACGATCGACTTGCCGAAGTCGTGGGCGCTCTGCGCATCGCCGGCGTCGTTGAGGATCTCCTGCACCAACTCCTTGGTGGTGAAGAGGTAGTTGCCCATCGAGGCCAGGCAGCGGGTCGGGTCGCCGGGGATGGTCTTGGGGTCGCTCCCGGGCTTCTCCACGAAGCCGATCATCCGCCCCTCGCCGTCCACCTCGATGATGCCGAAGTCGCCGGCCTCGGCCAGCGGCACCGGGATGGCCGCCACCGTCAGGTCGGACTTCTTGTCGACGTGGAAGTCGAGCATCTGCCGCACGTCCATGCGGTAGATGTTGTCGGCGCCGAAGACGAAGGTGTACTCCGGCTCCTCGTCGGTGATGATGTTGAGGTTCTGGTAGATGGCGTCTGCGGAGCCCTCGAACCACTTGGGGCCGTAGCGCATCTGCGCCGGGACGATCTCGACGTACTGGTTGAGGAAGGCCGAGAGGCGCCAGGCCCGCTGCACATGGGTGTTGAGCGACTCCGACTTGTACTGCACCAGCACCTTCACCTTGAGGATGTTGGAGTTGGCGAAGTTGGAGAGGACGAAGTCGATGATGCGGTAGCGACCGCCGAACGGCACCGCCGGCTTGGCGCGATCGCGGGTGAGTGGATCGAGCCGCCGTCCCTCACCACCGGCCAGGATCATCGCCAGGAGCTTCGCCATGCCGGGACCCCTCCCTGGGGTCGAGCTTCGAATCTACGGCCGCGCGGCGGACCCGGCAAGGTCGGGCGGCGCTTCCGCGGTCGGTCCGCGCACTGGCGGCGAGTTACGGCGCGCTCGGCCGCAGCACCGGTCCGTGACCGGCCTCGTGCGCCAGCAGCCGGCGCTTCACCTCGAGCCCCCCGCTGTAGCCGCCAAGCCGGCCCCCGGCCGCCACCACCCGGTGGCAGGGGACCAGGATGGCCACCGGATTCCGGCCGTTGGCCACCCCCACCGCCAGCGCCGCTCCCGGGCGGCCGAGCGCCTCGGCCAGCTCGCCGTAGGTGCGAAGCTCGCCGAAGGGGATCTGGAGCAGGGCGCGCCAGACCGTGAGCTGGAACGGGCTTCCGCGCAGATCGAGGGCCGGGAGCTGGGGCGGGCGGCCGGCGAAGTAGTCGGCCAGCGCGGCGCGGGCCGCCTCGAGGTGGCCGCGCGCCAGCGTGGAGACGGCCGGGCCGGTGGCGCCCTGCTCGCCGAAGACCAGCCCGAAGACGCCCTGCTCGCCGGCCTCGATGGTGAGCCAGCCGAAGGGGGCATGGAAGCGGGCCCGCGCGCTCACCGGGCGGCTCCGGGCGCGGCGGCGAAGCGAGCCCGCACCTCGGCGATCTCCTGGTTCACCTGCGCCAGCAGCTCGGCCTTCTCCCGGAAGGGCAGGAAGGCGCTCTTGAACCCCTGCACGGTGAGGGTGCAGAGGTCGTCGAGCGTGAAGCCGAGCTCGCGGTGGGCCAGCAGCAGCTCACGGGTGCAGGTGGTGTCGGTGATGAGCCGGTTGTCGGTGTTGACGGTCACCCGCAAGCCGAAGTCGAAGTAGAACTTGAGCGGGTGGGCGTGG
>JANPOM010000408.1:0-1505 GCA_031427995.1 Anaeromyxobacter sp.
GGGAGTGGCTCGATGAACGGCTCCAGCTCGACGACAGGTCCACCGTAGCGCTGCGCCGCGATGGCGCGCAGCCGGGCCCGCTGCTGGGCGTTCGCCTCGGGAACGAGGCCACCCTCGAGGATCCCGAGGTTGGAGGGCAGCACCGAGAAGGCCGTCACCGCCACCATCCGTCCATCGGGGAGGTGGATCGGGAAGAGCCGGTCGAGCCAGGGGCCTTCGTACTGCTGGCTCCGTCGGACGATGAGCGGCATGGTGGTCTCCAGCAGACTCTCCAGGTGGGACTGCGTCAGGCCCTCGACTGCCGATTCATCCTCTTCAGTTCGCTCGTCAGCGCGGACCATTCCATTCCGTTCACCTTGGCCATGGCATCGCTTCCAGTCCTTCTATCCTGTCCTTCGATCCTTGTTGATGGTACGTGCGGGACGGACAACGCCCTATTGACTATGTGGTCACGCGTGACTACAATGTTTTCATGAAAACCGCCGGGGTCAGAGAGCTGCGCGCCCGCTTCAGCGCCTACCTGCGAGAGGTCGAGCGGGGCGAGGTGGTGCTGGTCACCGACCACGGACGCGTGGTGGCCGAGCTCCGGCTCCCCGGCGCCGCCGATCGAGCCGCTTCCCCCGACGAGCTCCGCTACCGCCGGCTGGTCGAGGCGGGTCGCCTCGTGCCCGGCGCTCGGGCCGAGGCACGGGCCTGGCCCCCGCCGCCCAGCGTGCGGCTCGCTCCCGGGAGCGCCGCCGGGCTGCTGGACGCCGAGCGCGGAGACACGTGACCCGGCTCTATGTCGAGACCAGTGCGATGCTGCGCGCGCTGCTGGAGGGTGACGCGCCACTCCGGGCCAGGCTGACCGGGTCCACGGTCGTGACCTCGGCGCTGACCTTCACCGAGGCCGCGCGGGCGCTGGCGCGGGCTCGCCGCGAGGGGCGGCTCGACGCCCGGCAGGCCCGGGAGGTGGAGCGCTGGCTGGCGGCCTTCGAGCGCTCCTGGGACGTGCTGGCGGTCGATTCACCGGTGCTGGGGCGAGCCAGGGACGACCTCCCGAACGAGCCGGTCCGGACGCTGGACGCCATCCACCTCGCGTCGATCCTCGAGCTCGACGAGTCGTTCGGCGGGCTCACCGTCGTCAGCTGCGACGACCGGATCCGCCGCAACGCGGAGGCCCTCGGGCTGCCGGTGGCTCCCTAGCTCGAGCGGGTGCCGCGGCCACGCCGCGCGATGGAACGCCCAATACCCGTCTCCCGATCGGGATACAGGCGCTTCCAGCGGGCTCCAGGTCGCGCTCGACGAGGCAGGCTTGACGCGATTTCTCCCTATCGGGATATAATGGCTCACATGGCAACCAAGAAGCGCCGGAAGCAGCCCAACGAGCAGCCTGCTTCTCCCTATCGGGATACCAACGCCCTCGCACTTCTGGTCCGCGACCGGCGCACGGCAGCCGGCCTCACCCAGCGCGCCCTCTCGGAGCTCGCCGGAGTCGGCCCCCGCGCCATCTGGGACCTGGAGCG
>JANPOM010000409.1:0-9972 GCA_031427995.1 Anaeromyxobacter sp.
GAGGCGTTCATTGGCTCAACTCCTGCGTGACGGGCTGGGTTGCGGGGGGGGGCTTCCGGGGCGGCGCAGGATAGCAGGTTGGGGAGCGGCCGTGCAGGCGCGGGAGGATTCGGCCCAGGCGTCCCGGCGCGCGCGCGACGCGGGGCGTCACCTTCGCTGTTGCCCCCGGCCGGTGACAGCGGCTAGATAGCGGCGCCGATTCACGCGCCCCCCGGAGCAGCCATGCCCCCCGTACTCCATGCCTTCCTCGCGCAGTCCGCCGAGACACCGATCTCCAAGACCACGGCCTTCCAGGTCCTGCCCATCCTGGCCATCAGCGTCGTCTTCTACTTCCTCATCATCCGGCCCCCGCAGCAGCAGGCCAAGGCGCAGAAGAGACTCGCCGGCGGCCTCAAGAGAGGGGACGAGGTGGTGATCCGGGGTGGGACGATTGGGACCGTCTACGCGGTGGAGGACCGGACGGTGACGCTCGACCTCGGCGCGGGAACCAGGGTGCGGGTCCTCAAGACCCACGTGGTCGGCCCCTGGGTGGAGAAGCCGGCGATCGCCGTCAAGCCCGGGAAGTAGTGGGAGGGGTGGCCGGCCGGCCTGCCAGGAGCGCCGCTCCCAGCAGCGGGATCAGCTCGATGGCGCCGGCCCAGGCGAAGAGTGGCGGCGACCGTCCGTACCAGTCGAGCGCCAGGCCGGAGAGCTGGTAGCCGATGGCGTTGCCGGCCCCGAAGACCACCGCCGTGAAGAGGGCCTGGCCAGTGGCGCGCAGGGGCGCGGGCACCATCCGTGACATCGCCTCGACCGAGCAGCTCCAGAACAGGCCGAAGGTGAGGCCGTGGAAGAGCTGCAGCGCGATCACCGCGGCGGCGCTCTCGGCCTGGGAGAGCAGCAGCCAGCGGAGCGAGGAGCCGGCGAAGGCGACGGCGAAGAGCGCCCTGAGCGACCAGCGCCCGTGGAGCCGTGGGAAGGCGAGCAGCACGGCGATCTCGGCCAGCACCCCGGCCCCCATCCCCAGGCCGGTGACCGCCGAGGGCAGGGCCCGGTCACGCACCAGCAGCCCGAAGAAGAGGTGGAACGGCGCGCAGGCCAGCCAGTGGACGGCGCCGCCGGCCAGCAGCAGGAGCAGCCGCCGATTGCGCAGCAGGGGCCGGACCGCCAGCCAGCCGGGGCGCTCGCCGCCCGGGGGCTCGCCGTGCGGCAGCCCGCGGACCGCCAGCGCGTAGCCGGCCACCAGCGACAGGATCAGCCAGGGCACCAGCGGATCGGCCGGCCGGTCGCCGCGCCAGGCCAGCAGCCCGCCGGCCAGCAGCGCCAGCACCGCGAAGCCGAGCGAGCCGCCCAGCCGGATGCGGGCATAGGACTGGCCGGGGGAGCGCCGCACCTGCTCCATGGTGAGCGAGTCGAGCAGCGGCACCACCGCCCGGTCGCCCAGCGACTGGAAGAGCACCACCGCCCCGACCGCCAGCGGCGTCACCGCCCAAGGGAGGAAGAGCGCGGCGCCGAGCGAGACCAGCGTGGCCAGCCGCAGCATCCTCTCCGGCCTACCGGTCCGGTCGGCCAGCGCCGCCCAGCCGAGCGCCGCCGCCGGGGCCACCAGCGGGGCCAGCATCTGCACGGTGCCGATGGCGCTCCCCGAGAAGCCGAGGTCGCGCAGGTAGGGGGCGAAGTAGGGGAGGGTGGTCCCGACCGCGCCGTAATAGAGGAAGTAGATGAGGCGCAGCCGCCAAGCCGGAGCCATCTGGTAGGCTGGCACATACCATGGCGCTCGCTGGCGTGGTCCTCTGCGCCGGGCTCGGCACCCGGCTCCGCCCCCTCACCGGGCAGGTCCCGAAGCCGGCCGTTCCGCTCTGCCAGGTCCCGCTCATCCGCTACGGGCTCGGGCTGCTGGCCGGCGCCGGGATCCGCCGGGTGGTCGTCAACCTCCACCACCAGCCCGAGGCCATGGCGGCGGCGGCCGGGGCGGCGGCGGCCGAGCTCGGGCTCGAGCTGGCGCTGTCACGCGAGCCGGTCATGGCCGGGACCGCCGGCGCGCTGCGCCAGGCGGCGCCGCTGCTGAGCGAGGCCGAAGCGGTGGTGGTGCTCAACGGCGACGTCCTCTTCGACGTCGATCTGGCCGCGGCGCTCTCCGCCCACCGCGCCACCGGCGCGCTCGCCACCATGGCGCTGCTCCCCATGCCGGCCGGCACCCGCTATGCAGCGGTCGAGATCGACGAGGCCGGCAGGGTCCGCCGCATCGCCGGGAAGTTCGGCCCGGGCGGCGACGGCCTGACGCCCTGGCACTTCCCCGGCCTCCACCTGGTCTCGCCCGAGCTGCTGGCGCTCATCCCGGCGCTGCCCTTCGAGTGCGACCTCAACCGCGACCTCTACCCGCCGCTGATGGGGCGCGGGCTGGTGCGCGGCCTGGTCACGCACGGCGCCTGGCGCGATCTCGGCACGCCGGCCAGCTACCTGGCGGCCAACCTGGAGGTGGCGGCGGGTCGGATCGACCTGGCCCGCTTCGGCCTGCCGGCGCCGCGCCGCATCGCCGGGAGCGCACGCATCGATCCCGGCGCCAGCGTCGGCGAGGCCGTGGTTATCGGCGAAGGCTGCGTGGTGCCGGCTGGGGCCCGGGTCGACCGGGCGGTGCTCTGGCCCGGGACGCGGCTGCGCCAGGGCGAGGTGGTCATCGACGCGGTGGCGGCCGGTGAGCTGCGGGTGGCCGCCGGCTGACCCGCCTCCGGCGGCGAGGGGCTACACCAGCCCCCGGCTGGTGCGAGGCACCTTCCAGGTGGAGCGCGTCACGCGAAGCCGACGCGCCGACCACGGCGTCACTCCACCGTCACGCTCTTGGCGAGGTTGCGCGGCTGGTCCACGTCGGTCCCCTTCAGGTCGGCCACGTGGTAGGCGAGGAACTGGAGCGGGATGCTGGTGAGCAGCGGCGCCAGCAGCGGCGTGGTCTCCGGCACGGTGATCGACAGCTGCGCCAGCGAGGCGGCCTGGACGTCGCCTTCGCTCACCAGCGCGAAGACCTGTCCGCCGCGCGCCCGCACCTCCTCCATGTTGCCGAGCGTCTTCTCGTAGGCCGGCTCGCGCGTCGCCAGCACCACCACCGGAAGCTGCTCGTCGATGAGGGCGATGGGGCCGTGCTTCATCTCACCGGCGGCGTACCCCTCGGCGTGGATGTAGGAGATCTCCTTGAGCTTGAGCGCCCCCTCCAGCGCCACCGGGTACTGGGCGCCGCGGCCGAGGAAGAGCACGTCGCGGGCGGCGGCGCAGCGCCGGGCCATGGGCAGCACCGCCGCCTCGGCCTGGACCATCTGCTCCATCAGCTTGGGCAGGTGGCGCAGCGCCTCGAGCTGCTCCCGCGCCTGCTCCACCGGGAGGGTGCCGCGCAGCCGCCCCAGCTTGACCGCCAGCAGGAAGAGCGCCGCCAGCTGGGTCGTGAAGGCCTTGGTCGAGGCCACCCCGATCTCCGGTCCGGCCCGGGTGAAGAGCGTGCCCCCGTCGCACTCGCGCGGGATGGCGGACCCCACCACGTTGCAGATGGCGAAGGCGCGCGAGCCGCGGGCCCTGGCCACCTTGACCGCCGCCAGGGTGTCGGCGGTCTCGCCCGACTGCGAGATGGCCAGCGTCATCACCTTCGGTCCCACCAGCGGATCCCGGTTGCGGAACTCGCTGGCCAGCTCGACCTCGACCGGCACCCGCGCCAGCCCCTCGATCATGAGCCGGCCCACCAGCCCGGCGTGCCAGGAGGTGCCGCAGGCCACCATGGTGATCCGGTCGAGCCCGCGGGCGTAGGGCTCGTCGAGCGCGACGCCGTCGAGCAGCACCTCCCCCTGCTCCAGCGAGATCCGGCCGCGCAGCGTGTCGGACACCGCCCGCGGCTGCTCGTGGATCTCCTTGTGCATGAAGTGCTTGTGGCCGTCCTTCTCGGCCGCCACCGCGCTCCAGTCGATGTGCCGCGGCGCCCGCTCGATGGGCGCCCCGGCCAGCGTGAAGAGCTCGACGCGCTCCGGTGTCAGCAGCGCCACCTCGCCCTCCTCCAGGTAGACCACCTGGCGGGTGTGCTCGAGGATGGCCGGTACATCGGAGGCGAGGAAGTTCTCGCCCTGGCCGTAGCCGATCACCAGCGGCGAGGCGTTCTTGGCGGCCACCACCTGGTTGGGCCGGTTCTCGGCCACCACGGCGATGGCGTAGGTGCCGCGCACCCGGGAGAGCGCGGCGCGAACCGCCGCCAGCAGGTCGGGAGCGCCGGCCGAGAGCGCCGCGGCCACCAGGTGGGCGATGATCTCGGTGTCGGTCTCGGAGGAGAAGGCGTGGCCGGCGCCGGAGAGCTCGGCGCGCAGCTGCAGGTGGTTCTCGATGATGCCGTTGTGGACCACCGCCACGCCCTGGTAGGCGTGCGGGTGGGCGTTCTCGTCGGAGGGGCGGCCGTGGGTGGCCCAGCGGGTGTGCCCGATGCCGGTGGTGCCGCTGAGCGGCTCGGTCGCCAGCCGGTCGACCAGGTTGCGCAGCTTTCCCTTGGCGCGGACCACCTTGAGGCCGGCCGGGCCGATGGCGGCGACGCCGGCCGAGTCGTAGCCGCGGTACTCGAGCTTCCGGAGCCCACCGACGATGAGTTCCACGCACTGCCTCGGGCCGACGTAACCGACGATTCCGCACATGGAACCGCTTATACCGCGGGAGCGGGCCGGGGTCCCAGCCGGCGGCCGGAAGCGTGACCTCGGCGCGGGATCGTGCTTTCCTGCGCCCCTCCCGTGTACAAGCGCAAGAGCCCCATCGCCGCAATCCTCATCGGAGTCCTCGCCGTGGTCGCCGCCACCTGGGTGCGCGAGCGCGCCGTGGACCGGCTCGGCCCCGATTACGACGAGTACGCCTACATCCCGGCCGGGTTTCGATACGCCGAGCGGATGGTCCCGGGGCGCTGGGCGGAGATCTCCGAGGTCACCGACAACCCCGAGCACCCGGCGCTGGTGAAGTTGGCCTACGGCCTGGTGCTCGCCAAGACCGGGGCCAGTGAGCCGGAGTGGGACCGGGTCCCGCAGGGCAAGCCGCTGCAGCCCGACGCCCGTCCGGCCTTCATGGCCACCCGCACCCTCTCGGCGGTGACCGGCGTGCTGCAGGTGCTGCTCGAGGCGCTGGTCTCGCCGCTCGGCGCGCTCTGGTTGGCCTTCGACACCTACCACGCCAAGTACACGGCACAGGCCTACGTGGAGGGGCTTCCCGGCCTCTTCGCCATGCTGGCGGTGCTGCTCTTCGAGCGGGCCCTGCGCCAGCGCGAGCCGCAAGGGCTGGTGCCCTCGGCGCCGCAGCTCTCGACGCCGCCGCTGCTAGGCGCGGCCCTCATGCTCGGGCTGGCCGCGGCCGGCAAGTACCCCTACGGCATGGTGCTGGGGCTCACCTTCCTGCCCTTCCTCCTCCAGCACGGGCACCATCGGCCCTGGCTGCTGGCCGGGGTCGGCACGGTGGTGGTGCTGGCCTTCCTGGCGGGCAACCCCTACCTCTGGAACGACACCATCGACCGGGTCTGGAACTCGGTCGCCTTCCACTTCAAGTACACGCAGACCGAGCACGTCAAGAGCTCCGGGCTGCCCTGGTGGTACCAGCTCTACTACCTGACCCGTTCGGCGCCGGTGCGGTGGCACCCCGGGGTCTTCCCGTTCGGCTGGCTCGACATGCTGCTCCTGCCCGCCGCGGCGCTCGGCGTCCCCTACGCGCTGCGCCACCGCCCGGTCTGGCTGGCCTGGGCGGTGGTCGGGCTGCTCTTCCTGCTGGTCTGGCCCACCAAGTGGCCGCAGTACACGCTGCTGGCCCGCCCGCCGCTCACCGTGCTGGCTGGGCTTGGGCTGGTGGCGCTGAAGGATCGGCTCTTCGGCCGCGGGCTCTCCGGCCCGGACAGCCTGTAGCCCAGACCCAGGGCACTGGGCGCTCTCCCCGTCAAGGGAGAGGCCCGGCGGGACTTCCCCTCTCAGGCCCACTCGAAGGCGGCCGTGAAGTGGCGCAGGTACTTGCTCTGGCTGGCGATGCGAACGCCGCGCACGGTCGAGGCCTTGGCCTTGAGCTCGCAGATCACCTCGGCGGCGTAGTCGAAGTGGCTCTGGGTGTAGACGCGGCGCGGGAAGGCCAGCCGCACCAGGTCGAGGTGGTGGTAGGTCTCGGTGCCGTCCTCCAGCCGCTTGCCGAACATCACCGAGCCGATCTCGACCCCGCGCAGCCCGCCCTCCAGGTAGAGCGCGGCGCAGAGCGCCCAGCCCGGGTATTGCCCGGGCGGCAGGTGGGGGAGGAAGGCGCGGGCGTCGAGGTAGACGGCGTGGCCGCCGGTCGGCTCGACGATCTGGACGCCGCCGGCCAGCAGCTTCTCGCCGAGGTACTCGGCGGTGCGAAGCCGGTAGCGCAGGTAGTCCTCCTCCAGCACCTCCTCGAGCCCGGTCGCCATGGCCTCGAGGTCGCGCCCGGCCAGCCCGCCGTAGGTGGGGAAGCCCTCGGTGAGAATCAGCAGGTTGCGGGCCGGCTCGACCCAGCGGTCGTCGCGCAGGGCGATGAAGCCGCCGATGTTGACGAGGCCGTCCTTCTTGCCGCTCATGGTGCAGCCGTCGCCGAGCGAGAAGAGCTCCTGCGCGATCTCCTTCACGGTCCGCTGCTGCTGGCCCGGCTCGCGCAGCTTGATGAACATGGCGTTCTCGGCGAAGCGGCAGGCGTCGATCACCAGCGGCTTGCCGTGGCGGCGCAGCAGGTCGCGGTAGGCCCGCAGGTTGGCGAGCGACACCGGCTGGCCGCCCCCCGAGTTGTTGGTGAGGGTGATCATGCCGAAGGGGATCCGGTCGGCCCTCTCCTCGAGCAGCGCCTCGACCCGGTCCAGGTCGATGTTCCCCTTGAAGGGGTGGCGGGTGCGCGGCTCGCGCCCCTCGGCGATCACCAGGTCGAGGGGCTCGACCCCGCCGTACTCGAGGTTGGCGCGGGTGGTGTCGAAGTGGGTGTTGTTGGGCACCACCTCACCAGGCCGGGTCGCCACCGTGAAGAGGATGCGCTCGGCGGCGCGCCCCTGGTGGGTGGGGATGACGTGGCGGTAGCCGGTCAGGTCGCGCACCACCGCCTCGAGCCGGTAGAAGCTCCTCGCCCCCGCGTAGCTCTCGTCTCCTTCCATGATCCCGGCCCACTGGCGCGCCGACATGGCGCCGGTGCCGGAGTCGGTGAGGAAGTCGATGAGCACGTCGTCGGCGTGGAGGGAGAAGACGTTGAGCCGGGCCGCCTGCAGCAGCAGCTCCCGCTCCGCCCGCGTCGTCAGCCGGATGGGCTCCACCATCTTGATGCGGAACGGCTCGATCATGGTGCGCGGCATGGCGGCTCCCGTTGGCCCGGAAGCCTACTTGCTTTCGGCCGTCGCGGGAGTCGACTTGCCCGGGTCGGGGCCATAGGATGCCGTGCTGTTAACCAATTGGAGGGGTGATGCTCAAGGTCCTGGTTGTCGCGGTGGTCCTGGTGGCTGCGACGGCGCGCGCCGAGCCGGCGGTCTCCCCCGGGCCGGCCAAGGTCGAGGCGGTCCGGAAGACGCGGGTGGCGGTGCTGGACGTGCAGTACGCCGGCGCCGGCGACCGCAAGACGGTGGAGGGGCTCTCCGCGCTGCTGGCGTCCGAGGTGGCCCGCCGGCCCAGCCTCACCGTGCTGGCCGGCGCCGATCTCCGGGCGATGATCGGCTTCGAGCGGCAGAAGCAGCTGCTGGGGTGCACCGAGAGCTCCTGCATCGCCGAGCTGGCCGGGGCCCTGGGCGTGGCCTACCTGGTCTCCAGCGAGGTCTCCAAGGTCGGGTCGACCTGGCTGCTGAGCCTGACGCTGCTCGACGCCAACAAGGCGATGGCGCAGAGCCGGCTGACCCGCAAGGCCTACTCCGACGACCAGCTCGTCGACGAGACCGCCGGCGCCGTGGACGAATTGCTCAAGGCGCTGCCCGCGGCCGGGCTCCCGACCCCGCGGACCGAGCAACCGAGCCGCGCCGAGCCGGCCTCGGCCTTCCCGGCCACGGCCACCGGGCAGGTCCCCGCCGGCTTCCACCGGCACGACGGCGCCTTCCTGCGCTTCCACCTCGGCTTCGGCGGGCTCAAGAGCGACGGGGGCAGGATCGGCCTCTCGGGAACGGCCGGAAGCTTCGCGATCGCGGCCGGCTTCTCGATCATCGACGATCTGGTGCTCTACGGAGAGATCTTCGACGACGTGGCCACCAGCCCCAAGTTCACGCTGGACGGCCTGACGGTCCCCAGCGGCGACAAGGTGACCCACACCATGATCGGCTACGGCGCCGGCCTGGCCTGGTACTTCACCCCCTACAACGCCTACGTCGGCGCGATGGCCGGCGTCGGGGAGCTCTCCATCGAGGTGACCAGCCTCGGCGCGGTCAGCCAGGTCTTCAAGACCCAGCTCGGTCCAGTGGTCCGCCTCGGCGTGGGCAAGGAGTGGTGGGTCTCGACCGACTGGGGGTTGGGCGTGGCGCTCAACTTCGAGATGGGCAGGATGAAGGACAGCGGGGCCAACCAGGTCACCTTCACCAGCACCGCCTACAGCGTCGCCTTCTCCGCCACCTACAACTGAGCTGCCGGGCCGTTGGCCGCGGCTACTTCTTCCCGGCGGGCCGGTGGGCGGCGCGGGCGGCCTGGAGCCGCGTGGCCCAGCCATCCTTGTTCACCTGCTTGGCGCGCCCCAGCCCCAGCGCACCGGCCGGCACCGGCTCGGTGAGGGTGGAGCCGGCCGCCGTGTAGGCCCCGGCGCCGATCTCGATGGGCGCCACCAGGATCGAGTCGGAGCCGATGAAGGCGCCATCGCCGATGCGGGTCTGGTGCTTCTGCTCCCCGTCGTAGTTGCAGGTGATGGTGCCGCAGCCGATGTTGACGCCGGCGCCGATGACGGCGTCGCCGAGGTAGGCGAGGTGGTTGGCCTTGGAGCCCTTGCCGAGCCGGGTCTTCTTGGTCTCGACGAAGTTGCCGAGGTGGACCTCCTCGGCCAGCTCGGAGCCGGGCCGGAGGCGCGAGAAGGGGCCGAGGACGGAGCGGGCGCCGATGGTGGCCGGCCCCTCGATCACCGTGTAGGGCTTGACTGTCACCCCGGCCGCCAGCACCGCGTCGCTGAAGATCGAGCCCTGGCCGATGCGGCAGCCCGGGCCGATGCGGGTGGCTCCGCGCAGCCGGACGTCCGGCTCGATGACCACGTCGGGGGCGATCTCCACCCCCTCGTCGCAGAGGAAGCGGGCCGGGTCTTCCAGCGTCACGCCGGCCTTCATCAGCGCCGAGGCCCGGCGCCGCTGCAGCACCTGCCCGGAGCGCGCCAGCTCCTCCCTGTCGTTGACGCCCGAGGCCTCGAGCGCGTCGACCTCGACGGCCACCGCCGGGATGCGCCTGGCCGCCAGCGCCACCAGGTCGGTCAGGTAGAACTCGCCCTGGGCGTTCTTCGAGCCGACCCGGGCCAACGACTTCCAGAGGTAGTCGGCGTCGCAGCAGTAGAGGCCAGCGTTCACCTCGAGGATGGCCCGCTGCTCCGGCGTGGCGTCCTTCTCCTCGACGATCCCGGCCGGGCGCCCCTCGGGGTCGCGCAGGACGCGGCCGTAGCCGCGCGGCTCGGCCAGCTTCATGGTGGCGAAGGCGAGCGGGGTCTTGCCGCGGGCGCGGGCCTGCACCACCCGCCTCAAGGTGGCGGCGGTGAGGAGCGGCGTGTCACCGGAGAGGATGGCGATGGGGCCGGTCACTCCGCGCAGGGCGCGGCGCGCCGCCAGCACGGCGTGGGCGGTGCCACGCTGCTCGGCCTGGACCGCGAAGCGGAGCGGCGCGCCGGGGAGAGCGGCGCGGAGGGCCGCCTCGACCGCCTCGGCCTGGTGGCCGACCACCACCACCACCGGCGAGGCGCCGGCCTCGAGGGCGGCGCGGATGGGGAACCAGGCCAGCGGCTTCCCCGAGAGCGGGTGGAGCACCTTGGCGGTGCCGGACTTCATGCGCGTCCCCTTGCCGGCGGCGAGGACCA
>JANPOM010000410.1:0-1529 GCA_031427995.1 Anaeromyxobacter sp.
GCCGAAGGCTACTGGCCGTGGGAAGTCGAAGGCAAGTCCACTTACCAGCGGGCCCTAAGTACCAGAGACAGAACAAAGAACACCCAGGCATCCGAGCGTCCGCGGTTCCGAGCGATTATCCCGACTCCGAAGCTGAAGAACAGCCACAGTACAGGGACATAGAACTCCATCCGCGTCTCCAATCACTTGAGCGCTAGTGGCTCCTACGAGTTCACTGTTGACGAGAGTGCCACAGCCCGCGAGCCTGACCTAAGGGCTCGCGGGCAAATAAGTGAAGTCTCGGGAATGGGAACCGAGGAGGAACGTTCCGGAGTGTAATGAACTCCGTGGACAGGATCCGAATGAAGTTTGAGGCGTTGTCGCCGGTGATGGACGAACGGCTGACGCGGCTGTGGGCCGCGGCTGAGGCCGAGGCCTACGGTCGTGGCGGCCCCGCGGCAGTCACGAAGGCGACGGGGATCCTGGGCAAGCGGATCCTGGCAGGGCGGCGTGACCTGGCGGCGTTGCGCGCGAGCCCGCCGACGGAGCCGGCGCAGGAGCAGCGGATCCGGAAGCCGGGAGCCGGGCGCAAGCGGCTGGAAGACACCCAGCCCGGGCTGGTGGAGGCGCTGGACGCACTGATCGACCCCTCGACTCGAGGCGATCCGGAGTCTCCGCTGCGCTGGACCTGCAAGAGCACGCGACGGCTCGCCGAAGAGCTGACGACGCAGGGCTTCCAGATCAGCCCGACCAAGGTGGGGGAGCTCTTGGCGGCGGACGGGTACAGCCTCCAGGGCAACAGCAAGACGCGGGAGGGCTCCCAGCATCCTGACCGGAACGCTCAGTTCGAGCGGATCAACCGCCAGGTGAAGACCTTCCAGGGAAAGGGCCAGCCGGTGGTCTCGGTGGACACCAAGAAGAAGGAGCTGGTGGGCGACTTCAAGAACGTCGGCCGCGAGTGGCAGCGCCGAGGGGAGCCGGTGCCAGTGCGGGGTCCACGACTTCCTGGACCAGGAACTCGGCAAGGCGATCCCGTATGGCGTGTACGACCTGCTCCGAAACGAGGGATGGGTCAACGTGGGGGTCGACCACGACACGTCGGAGTTCGCAGTCGAGTCGCTCCGTCGCTGGTGGAAGCGGATGGGGAAGAAGGCCTACCCGGAGGCCACGGACCTGCTCGTCACGGCTGATGGCGGTGGCAGCAATGGCTCGCGGACCCGGCTGTGGAAGTTCGAGCTGCAGCGCTTCGCCGACGAGACCCAACTGCGGGTGCATGTCAGCCACTACCCGCCGGGCACGAGCAAGTGGAACAAGATCGAGCACCGCATGTTCTGCCACATCACCCAGAACTGGCGCGGCCGCCCGCTGGAGAGCCTGGAGGCGGTGGTCAACCTCATCGGTTCGACCACCACCGCGGCGGGGCTGCGGATCCGGGCCGGCCTGGACAGGCGAACCTACGAGAAGGGGATCGCGGTCACCCCCGAGGAGATGGCCTCGGTCAATCTCCAGCGCGCTCGCGTGCGCGGAGAGTGGAGCTATCTCATTGCACC
>JANPOM010000411.1:0-8408 GCA_031427995.1 Anaeromyxobacter sp.
CGGCCTGGTCTTTGACGGCAACCTCCAGTCGCTGGGCGGTGACTACGGCTTCGACGCCTCCGTCAACCGCGCCGTGTCGGTCCACTCCTCGGCCCTGGTCGAGGCGCTGGCGCGGATCTACGGCGCGCAGCGGATCGTCGACGAGCTGAAGCCAGGCAAGCGGTAGCCAGCCTGAGAGCACCGGGGCCCGGTCACCGCGAGGTGGCCGGGGCACTTGCCGCGTGCTCCGCCTCGTTCGTGGCGCGGCGCGGCGGACGGCGGCGCCGGCCCGCGCCGTTCACGCGTCGCGCGGCACGGCGATCATCCGCTCCAGGGCGCGCCGGGCCCCGTCAGCCACGTCGGCCGGCACGATGATCTCGTGCTTCCCCCGCTGCAGGGCGTCGCGGATCATCATCAGGTCGACCATCTTCATGTACGGGCAGTGCATGCGGCAGCCGATGCAGCCGTCGGCGATGATGAACTCCTTGCCGGGCCAGCGCTGCTTCATCTGGTGGACGATGCCGTGCTCGGTGGCTACGATGAAGGTCTGCGCCTCGGGGTGCCGGCCCACGGCGGCAATCATGGCCGTGGTCGAGCAGACCTCGTCGGCGATCTCCAGCACGTCGGCGCGGCACTCCGGGTGGGCGATCACCACCGCCCGCGGCCGCTCACCCTTCACCTTGTTGACGCTGGCGCTCCGCAGCACGTCGTGGACCGGGCAGCAGCCGTCGTAGACCACGATCTCCTTCTCCGGCACCTTCGCCTTGACCCAGGCCCCCAGGTTCCTGTCGGGCGTGAAGAGGATCTTCCGCTGCGGCAGCGAGCGGACCACGCTGGCGGCGTTGGCGCTGGTGCAGCAGATGTCGCTGAGCGCCTTCACCTCGGCGCTGGAGTTGACATAGGTGACCACCGCATGGCCCGGGTAGCGCTGCTTCCAGTCCTCCAGCGACTCGGCGGTGATCGAGTCGGCCAGCGAGCAGCCGGCCGAGAGGTTGGGCAGCAGCACCCGCTTGCTGGGGGCCAACACCTTGGCCGACTCGGCCATGAAGTGGACGCCACAGAAGACGATGGTCGACTGCTTCACCTCGCGGCCGGTGATGGCGAGCTGGAGCGAGTCGCCCACCTGGTCGGCCACATCCTGCACCTCGGGGAGCTGGTAGTTGTGGGCCAGGATGACGGCATCCTGGGCCTTGGCCAGCGCTCGGATCTCCGCCACCAGCTCGATGACCGCGGCCGGCGAGAGGTCGCTCCCGGCCTCGGGGTGTGCAACCGGATCGTGGATGGGGCTGATGGGCAGGCTCATGCGGGCACCTCGCGGGGTGCGAGTATCGGCCCGGGCCCGAATGGCGGCAAGAGGATGCCGCGGTCGACGTGGCGGATGTCGGTCCGACCGCAGAAGGCCATGGTCAGCTCGAGCTCCCTCTGGATGATCTCGAGGCAGCGAGTGACGCCGGCCTCTCCCAGCGCCCCGAGCCCGTAGAGGTAGGGCCGGCCGATCAGCGTCCCCCTGGCCCCCAGCGCCACCGCCTTGAGCACGTCCTGCCCCGAGCGGATCCCGCCGTCCATCCAGACCTCGGCGCGGCTGCCGACCACGTCGACGATGGCCGGAAGGGCCGAGATGGCCGAGGGGGCGCCGTCGAGCTGCCGCCCGCCGTGGTTGGAGACCACCAGCGCATCGGCACCGTGCTCGAGGGCGAGCCGGGCGTCCTCGGCGTCCATGATCCCCTTGAGGATGAGCGGGCCGCCCCAGCGGGCCTTGATCCAGTCGACGTCGGCCCAGGTGAGCGAGGGGTCGAACTGCTGCGAGGTCCAGGCGCTCAGCGAGCCCATGTCGGTGACGCCCTTGACGTGCCCCAGCACGTTGCCGAAGCCGCGCCGCCTGGTCCCGAGCATGCCGAGGCACCAGCGCGGCCTGGTCACCAGGTCGAGGAGGTTGGCCAGCGTCGGCCGGGGAGGCGCAGAGAGGCCGTTGCGGATGTCCTTGTGGCGCTGGCCGAGGATGGCCACGTCGAGGGTGACCATCAGCGCGCCGCAGCGGGCCGCCCTGGCCCGGTCGATGAGCCGGCCGATGAAGTCGCGGTCGCGCATCACGTAGAGCTGGAACCAGAAGGGGGCGCTGGTGGCGGCGGCCACGTCCTCGATCGAGCAGATGCTCATGGTCGAGAGCGTGTAGGGGACGCCGAACTTCTCGCAGGCGCGCGCCGCCAGGATCTCGCCGTCGGCGCGGTACATCCCGGTGAGGCCGGTTGGCGCGATGGCCACCGGCATGGCCACCTCGGTGCCGGCCATCCGGGTGCGGGTGCTGCGGGTCGAGATGTCGATGGCGACGCGCTGGCGCAGCAGGATGGGCTCGAAGTCGGCCTGGTTGGCCCGGTAGGTGCTCTCGGTCCACGAGCCGCTGTCGGCGTAGTCGTAGAACATCCGCGGCAGGCGCCGTTCGGCGAGCCGGCGCAGGTCCTCGATACAGGTGATGACGGGCATGACGGCTCCTGGGTCGAGGCGAGGCCCCGACAGGCTACCTCCGGAAGGGATCGTCTCGACGCGGATCGCCTCGAAGCGGATCCTCCTGGAATGGATCCTCCTGGAACGGATCTTCGGGGAGGGGCTCGAGGGTCTCCTCGCCGCCCGTCTCCCGCCCCTGCAGAGACCAGGTGCCACTCAAGTAGTCGAGCTTGACCGGGCTGGAAACCGGGGCCGGCGTGAGCGCGATGTCGGTCGCCGTCCCGGATCCGAGCGTGCGCAGCTGGAGCGGGCCCCGGTCGCCAGGCGCGCCGATCGGCGCTGGGAAGTAGTGCACCAGCAGCCGGTCGAGCGTGCTCGCCAACTGGAGCTCCTCGGCACCGGAGATGGACCGGTGCAGCTCTGGCGCCAGCGACTCGAAGGCGTCGAGCACGGCGGGATCGAAGCTCCGGCCTCGTCCGGCTTCGAGATTCCGCATCGTCTCCTCCAGCGGGATCGGCGCCTTGTACGGCCGGCGGGTGGTGAGGGCGTCGAAGACGTCGACCACGGCGAAGATCCGCGCCGCGATCGGTATCTCGTCTCCCTGGAGTCCAGCCGGGTACCCATTCCCGTCCACACGCTCGTGGTGGCACTGGACCACGTCCAGGGCATCCTTCAGCCACTCGAACTTCCCCACGATCTCTACGCCGTAGCGGACGTGGGCCCGCATGACCCTGGTCTCCTCCGGGGTGAGCCTCCCGGGCTTGCGGAGGATGGCGTCAGCAATGCCGATCTTCCCCACGTCATGGAGGAACGCGCCCTTGATGAGGCCGCGGACCTGTTCAGGGGAGAGCCCCAGCGCCTTGGCCAGGTGGATGGCGTAGATGGTCACCCGGTAGTTGTGGGCGTTGGTGCCGCGGTCACGGCGGGCCACCGCGCTCCCCAGCGCGGCGAGCATCCCCATGTTGGCATAGGCCAGGTCGTCGGAGAGCCGGACCAGGTCGCCGTTCAGGCCCAGCATGATCGGGTAGAGAGCCGTCGCGGTGACCAGGACCACCAGGACCACCAGCAGCACCGATACGGCCAACTCCCGGTTCATCTTCCGCATGGCCGCGGGGTCCACCCGGTAGGTCCCGTCGAAGTAGGCCAGCGTCCGGCCGGCGACCTGGAGTGGGGCGACCACCTGGACGTAGGACACCCCGTCGACGGTGAGCCAGGCATGGGCGAACTGCTCGCCCGGCCCGACGGTGAGGTGATGGGCGTCCACGGCCTGCGCGACGGCGCCGGAGCCGGGGTGAGTCGCCTCGAGCACCTTGTGGCGAGCCAGGTCGTAGATCTCGATGCTCACGAAGTGGCCCTCGTCGATGTGCTCGGCGAGGATGTGGGAGGTGATCCGGCTGCGGACCTGTTCGAAGTCCTCCCGGCGAGGTTCGGCGAGGAAGTCGAGGTGGGCCGCCAGGCCGCGCGACTCCTCCAGGGCCATCGCGAAGACTCGCTGGTCGATGCTGCGCCGCTCCAGGAAATAGCTGCCACCTCCGGCGACCGACGCCAGGGCGACGGCCACCAGGAGCAGCCTGGCCAGGATCTGCTGGCGGAGCATGGCCACCATGAGACCGAGCATCCCACCACCGTCAGCCAAGTGGGAGAGAAATCCCCTTGCGCGGCTTCCGGCTGCGAGGCAGGTTGCCGCCGTGATCGTCGCTGTCACCACGCCGCTACGCCCCTCCCAAGCCGAAGAGGGCGAGGCCCGCGAGGCGGCCGGCCGCCACGGCCTCCCCTACGCCGCGCGTGGCAGCCAGCGGCTGGAGGCGGTGCTAGCCCGGGCTGGCGCCGGCGCCGTGCTGGTCCTCTCCGCCACCGCCGCCATACTCGCCACCGCCGGAGCCGACCAGAGATGGTCGGCCGGGATGGGGCTGTTGCGAATGCGCCGGACGCAGGCCCGGCTCGAGGGCCGGCCTGTCTCCCCGACCGACCGCGACCCGTTCCTGGAGGCAGCCGGGGATCCGGCCCGGCGACCAGGTGCTCGACGCCACCCTCGGCCTCGGCGCCGACGCCCTGGTGGCGGCCGCCGCCTGCGGCTTGGAGGGCCGGGTGGTTGCGCTGGAGGGCTCGCCGGTGCTGGCCGCCTGGGTCGCCGAGGGGCTGCTGCGGCTCGGCGCGGAACCGGCGCGGCGCATCGAGGTCCGGGCCGCCGAGCACCTGGCGGCGCTCACCGCCCTCCCCGCCCGAAGCTTCGACCTGGTGGTCTTCGATCCGATGTTCCGCCACGCCCGCGCCCAGCCGGGCGGCTTCGAGTTGGTGCGGGTGCTGGCCGACTCCCGGCCGCTGGCCGCCGCGGCGGTGGCCGAGGCGCGGCGGGTGGCGCGCCGCTGGGTGGTCGTGAAGGACGGAGCGCCGGGCTGGGACCTGGTCCGGCTCGGGCTGACACCGCTGCCGAGCGCCCGCGGGGCGCACCGCTACTACGCTCGCGTCGCCGCCTGGTAGGGGGCGCCGTGACCTCTCCGGCGGTCAGGCGTGGGGGGCGCTTGCCCCTTCGCCGGCCGGGTCCGGCAGGCGCACCGGCCTGGGCCGCAGGAACTCCTCCGGGTGCTCGAGCCGCAGCGCGTGGCGGAGCACCTCGTCGGCCGAGTCGACCAGCACGAACTCCATCTTCTCGCGGACCCGCCGCGGGATCTCGCGGATGTCCTTCTGGTTCTCGCGCGGCAGCACCACCCGGGTGATGCCGCCGCGGTGGGCCGCCAGCACCTTCTCCTTCAGGCCGCCGATGGGGAGCACCCGTCCGCGCAGCGTGATCTCGCCGGTCATGGCCACGTCGCGCCGCACCGGGACCTTGCAGAGCGCCGAGACCAGCGTGGTCGCCATGGTGACGCCGGCGCTCGGGCCGTCCTTGGGGATGGCCCCTTCGGGCACGTGGATGTGGATGTCGATCGACTCGAGGAAGCGCTTCTCCAGCCCGAGCAACTCGGCCCGGCTGCGCACGTAGCTCATGGCCGCCTGCGCCGACTCCTGCATGACGTCGCCCAGCTTGCCGGTGATGGTGAGCTTCCCCTTGCCCGGCATCACCGTGGCCTCGACGGTGAGCAGCTCGCCCCCCAACTCGGTCCAGGCCAGGCCGGTGGTGAGCCCGACCTGGTCTTCGGCCTCGACGGTACCGTGGCGGTGCCGGGGCGGCCCGAGCAGCTTCTGCACCAGCTTCCGGGTGACCACGTACCCCTTCTCGCCAGGCGGCCCCATCTTGAGCAGCTCCTTGGCCAGCTTGCGGCAGATGCTGGCCAGCTCGCGCTCCAGCGAGCGGACCCCCGACTCCTTGGTGTAACGGTCCACGAGGAAGCCGAGCGCCGAGCGTCGGAAGGTGAGCGCGGTGCCGCCCAGGCCGTTGGCCTCCTTCTGCTTCGGGATCAGGTAGCGCTCGGCGATGGCGCGCTTCTCCAGATCGGTGTAGCCGGCCAGCCGGATCACCTCCATGCGGTCCTGCAGCGGGAGCGGGATCCCGCCCAAGGTGTTGGCGGTGCAGATGAACATCACCTTGGAGAGGTCGTAGTCGAGGTCGAGGTAGTGGTCGACGAAGGTGTGGTTCTGCTCCGGGTCGAGCACCTCGAGCAGGGCCGACGAAGGGTCCCCGCGGAAGTCGGTGGACATCTTGTCCACCTCGTCGAGCAGGATGACCGGGTTGCCGCTGCCGGCCTTCTTGACCGACTGGACCAGCTTGCCGGGCAGCGCCCCGATGTAGGTCCGGCGATGCCCGCGGATCTCGGCCTCGTCGCGGACCCCGCCCAGGCTGATGCGGACGAAGCGGCGGTCCATGGCGCGGGCGATGGAGCGGGCCAGCGAGGTCTTGCCGACGCCGGGCGGGCCGACAAAGCAGAGGATGGGCCCCTTGAGCTGGTCTACCAGCTTCTGCACCGCCAGGAACTCGAGGATCCGCTCCTTGGCTTTCCTGAGGCCGTAGTGGTCCTCGTCGAGGATCTTCTCGGCCAGGGCGATGTCCAGCTTGTCCTCGGTGTACTCGTACCAGGGCAGCGAGAGGATCCAGTCGATGTAGTTGCGGACCACCGTGGCCTCGGCGCTCATGGGGCTCATCATCTTGAGCTTCTTCAGCTCCTTGCGCGCCTTGAGAGAGGCCTCCTTCGACATCTTCTTGGTCTTGATCTTCTCTTCCAGCTCGACGATCTCGTTCTTGAACTCGTCGCGCTCGCCGAGTTCCTTCTGGATCGCCTGCATCTGCTCGGTGAGGTAGTACTCCTTCTGCGTCTTCTCCATCTGCTTCTTGACGCGCGTGCGGATCTTCTTCTCCACCTGCAGGATCTCGATCTCCGCCTGCATCAGCTCGTAGAGCCGCTCCAGCCGCGCCGCCGCCGACTCGATCTCCAGGATCGACTGCTTGTCGTCGAGCTTGAGCGAGAGGTGGGCCACGATGGTGTCGCCGAGCCGGCTCGGGTCCTCGATGGCGGCCACCGACTGGAGCATCTCCGGCGGGATGCGCTTGTTGAGCTTGACGTAGGCCTCGAAGATCGACTGCACCGAGCGCATCAGCGCCTGCAGCTCGATGGTCGGCTCGCTGGCGTCGGAGAGCTCCTCGGCCTCCACCCGCAGGTACTTGTCGTTGGCCTGGTAGGCCTTGACCCGGGCCCGGACCTTCCCCTCCACCAGCACCTTGACGGTGCCGTCGGGGAGCCGCAGCAGCTGGATGATGGTGCCGACCGTGCCGACCGCGAAGATGTCCTCCTCGCCGGGGTCGTTGGTCTTGGCCTTCTTCTGGGCGCAGAGCAGGATCGCCTTGTCGCCGCTCATGGCCTCCTCGAGCGCGGCGATCGACTTCTGCCGCCCCACGAAGAGCGGTACCACCATGTGCGGGAAGACGAGGATGTCGCGCAGCGGCAGCAGCGGGAGGCTGCGCAGGCCGGGACCGGGCTTGCCGTCGTCGTCACGCGAGAAGAGCGACACGATATCTCCTGGCTGCGGCGCGACCGGCCGCGGTGGCGAGATCTACCATCGTCGGGGGACTTCCGGTACAAGCGCCACATGCTCCCCTTCGACGAGGTTGCGTCGCGGCTGCGATTGGCCGAGGCCGGGCGCCGCGCCGTGGTGGCCACCCCATTCGGCCGCCGCCTGCTCACCTACGCCGACCAGACCGCCACCGGCCGCTCGCTCGGCTTCGTCGAGGCGGCGCTGGCCGGGGTCCGCCCCCTCCACGCCAACACCCACACCGCCATCTCCACGACCGGGAGGGTCATGACCCGGCTGCGCGAGGAGGCCCGCGCCGCGGTGGCCGCCGCCGTCCACGCCGGCCCCGACGACGTGGTGCTCTTCACCGGCAGCGGCGCCACCGCCGCCATCAACAAGCTGGTCGGCCTGCTCGGCCTGCGCATAGACGAGCCGCTGGAGCGGCGCTACCGCTTCTCCGACCGGATCCCGGCCGCCGAGCGCCCGGTAGTGCTGGTCTCCCCCTACGAGCACCACTCCAACCAGCTGCCCTGGATCGAGAGCGTGGCCGAGGTGGTCGAGGTGGGGCTCGGCGCCGACGGCCGGCTCGACCTCGCCGACCTCGAGGCCAAGGCCCTCTCCTTCGCGGCCCGCCCCCTCAAGATCGGTGCCTTCTCGGCCGCCTCCAACGTCACCGGGGCCCTCACCGACGTCGGGGCGGTGAGCCGCACCCTCCACGCCCATGGCTTCCTGGCCTGCGCCGACTACGCCGCCGCCGGGCCCTACGTCCCCATCGACATGCACCCGGCCGACCCGGCCGAGCGGCTCGACGCCCTTTTCATCTCCACCCATAAGTTCCTCGGCGGCAGCGAGGGCTCGGGGGTGCTGGTGGCTCACCGCGATCTCTTCCACTCGCGGGTGCCGGAGCGGCCGGGCGGCGGGACCGTCGACTACGTGGCCGCCTTCGACAAGCTCTCGGTCGACTACACCTCGCACCTCACCGAGCGCGAGGAGGGCGGCACGCCCGACATCCTCGGCGACATCCGCGCCGGGCTCGCCTTCCAGGT
>JANPOM010000412.1:0-2166 GCA_031427995.1 Anaeromyxobacter sp.
TCATGGCCGCCCCGGCGGTCTTCGCCTTCGGCCTGGTCGCCTTCGGCTTCCTCGGCATGGGCCCGGTCACCATCGCCGTGGACTCCTACGGCCCGGTCACCGACAACGCCCAGTCGGTCTACGAGCTCTCCCTGATCGAGAACATCAAGGGCATCAAGGCCGAGGTGCGGAAGGACTTCGGCTTCGAGCCGAACTTCGAGAAGGGCAAGGAGTACCTCGAGGAGAACGACGGCGCCGGCAACACCTTCAAGGCCACCGCCAAGCCGGTGCTGATCGGCACCGCCGTGGTCGGCGCCACCACCATGATCTTCTCGATCATCGTCACCATCGCGCAGATGAGCGGTGGAGGGCACGGCGCCGGGGGCGGCGCGGTCTCGGTGACCCAGCTCAACGCCCTGCTCAAGGGCGTGGCCGGCCACTTCTCCATCCTCGAGCCCATGTTCCTGCTCGGGCTGCTGCTGGGCGGCTCGGTCATCTACTGGTTCTCCGGCGCCTCCACCCAGGCCGTCTCCACCGGCGCCTACCGGGCCGTGGAGTTCATCAAGAAGAACATCAAGCTCGACGCCGGGGCCGAGCGGGCCTCGGTGGAGGACTCCAAGAAGGTCGTCGAGATCTGCACCCTCTACGCCCAAAAGGGGATGTGGAACATCTTCATGGTGATCTTCTTCGCCACCCTCTCCTTCGCCTTCCTCGACGAGTACTTCTTCATCGGCTACCTGATCTCGATCGCCTTCTTCGGGCTCTTCCAGGCGCTCTTCATGGCCAACGCCGGCGGCGCCTGGGACAACGCCAAGAAGATCGTGGAGACCGAGCTGAAGGCCAAGGGCACGCCGCTGCACGACGCCTGCGTGGTCGGCGACACCGTCGGCGACCCCTTCAAGGACACCTCGTCGGTGGCCATGAACCCGGTCATCAAGTTCACGACCCTGTTCGGCCTGCTGGCCGTGGAGCTGGCGCTGCAGATGACCGCCGCGCACCAGGGCGTGATGCGGCTGGTGCTATCGGCGCTCTTCCTCGCCGTCATGCTCTTCTTCGTCTACCGGTCGTTCTACGGGATGCGGATCGAGTCGGCGAACGACTAGTGGCTGGGATGCGGCACTAGCCGAACCGCCGGGGGTGGGGACGTGGACAAGGAGCGAACCGCTCCGCTGATCGAGAAGGCGGTGCTGGCCCCGGCCTGCGCCGCCCTCAAGGTCTTCCCGCTGCCCGGCATCGTGCTCTTGCCCGGCGCCCCGGCCCCCTTCCACATCTTCGAGCCGCGCTACCTCGCCCTCTTCAAGGAGGCGCTGGCCGGCGACCGGGTGGTGGCGGTCCCGACCATCGCCGACGCCGCCGGGACCATGGAGGAGCGGCCCGGGCTGCTGCCGGTGGCCGGCCTCTGCGTCATCGTCGGCGAGCGGGGGAACGGCGACGGCACCTGGGAGGTGCTGCTCCACTGCGCCGGGCGGGTGACGCTGCTGGAGGAGCTGTGGCGCGGCACCCCCTACCGGCAGTTCCGCGGCGAGCTGCTGGAGGACCTCTACCCGCCCGGCGGGAGCAAGGCGCTGCATGCCGACGTCGAGGCGCTCGACCAGCTCTGCTACAAGCTCATCCCGCTGCTGCCGCCCGAGTCGGGGGTGTCGCGGCTGGTCGAGGCGCTGGCGCGGATGAAGGACCCAGGGGCGATGGCCGACCTGGTGGCCGCCGCGGCCATCACCGAGCCGAACGCACGCTACCGCCTGCTGGCCGAGCCGCGGGTGGCGCAGCGGCTCAAGCTGGTGGACGAGGAGCTGGCCGCGCTGGTGCTGATGCTCGGCCAGGGGCGCGGCACCAGGAACTGAGGGGCGGCTGGCCGTCAACGCCCGGCTGGTGGAGCGCCCAGGATCCTGCGCCAGAGAACGGTGGCGTGCTTGGGCAGCCGGGAGAGCTGGGCCCGGACGAAGCCCACGGTCGCCGAGCCCGGCCCAGCGACCCGCCGCCTATTTGCGGCCGATGCCCTGGTAGCTGAAGCCGGCGGCGCGGGCCTTCTGCGCGTCCCAGACGTTTCGCCCGTCGAAGACCACGTCGCCCTTCATCAGCGACTTGAGGCGCGCCCAGTCGGGCTGGCGGAACTCGTTCCACTCGGTCACCAGCATGAGCGCGTCGGCGCCCTCGGCGGCGGCGTAGGGCTCCTTCACCAGCTCGACC
>JANPOM010000413.1:0-2527 GCA_031427995.1 Anaeromyxobacter sp.
CCGACCGGAAGTTCGTGACTGCGCTGGCGCGTGGCCTCGAGGTGCTGCGCTGCTTCGGAGCCCGCGATCGCTGGATCACGCAGCAGGAGATGGTGAAGCGGACCGGGCTCGCGAAGCCGACCATCGCGCGGCTCGTCCATACGCTCACCCAGCTCGGCCACCTCAGCTACTCCGAGGCGCTCAACAAGTACGCGCTCGGCAGCGAGACGCTGACCCTCGGGTTCTCCGCGCTCGGGCAGATGGACGTCCGCCGCATCGCGCGCCCGCTCCTGCAGGCGCTCTCCGAGCACACCCAGGTGGCGGTTCACCTCGCCGTGAGCGACGCCTTGTCGATGTTTCTCATCGACACCTACCGCCACTCCACCTCGTTCGTGGTCGACATCGGCTCGCGGGTCCCCATCGCCACCACCTCCATGGGCCGCGCCTACCTGAGCGCGCTGCCGCCCGACGCTCGCTACAGGTTGATGGAGCGGCTCCGCGAGGCGCACGCCGAGGATTGGCCGAGGCTCGAGAAGGGGATCGACGAGGCGCTGGTCGAGTACCAGGAACACGGCTACTGCCTCGGCCTCGGCGACTGGCGGCGCGAGGTGCACGCCATCGCCGCGCCGCTCATGCTGCCCGACGCCACCGAGCCGGTGGTCTTCGCCTGCAGCGGGGCCGCCTTCCAGCTGGACCCCGAGGTGCTGACGCGCGACTTCGCGCCGCGCTTGCTCACGGTGGTGGGGAACGTCCGCTCGGCGCTCTCGGGCACCGACTGAAAGGAAGCAGACCGGGTTCGCATCGAACGAGTTCGCCGACTTCAAGGCTCTCCAGGGGCTCCTCACCGAGGAGGAGCGCATGGTCTGCGCGCAGGCCCGGCAGTTCGTGAACGAGGAGGCCCAGCCGATCATCGATCGGCACGCGCAGGAGCAGCGCTTCCCGCTGCACCTGGCGCGGCGGATGGGAGAGTTCGGCTTCTGCGGTCGAGGAGGCGCTGCGCTTCAAGGACAAGCACGGCGGCGCGGTGGTGTTGGTCTCGATCGGAGGCGACTCGTCGGTGGCCGAGATCCGGGCGGCGCTGGCCATGGCGCCGTGGGTGGATAGTCCGACGCCGACCGCTGGATTTGCGAAGATGGTCCGGTGAACGCCCGGGTCCTCCGCTTCGCCCTCGACGAGCTGCGCCGCGCCTTTGGCGGCCACCTCACCCCGGGCGCCGATCCGCGCCACGACACCGCCCCGTTCCGCGCCTTCCGGGCCGCGCTCCTCGAGGCCGCCGCCGCCGCCGCGGTGCGCCCCTGCGAGCTCTCCATGGCCTGGGGCGGCACCTTCAACGGCTACCGGCTGCTGGTCTCGGTCGAGCCGCCCGACGCCCTGCCCGGCCTCGACCTCGCCGTGGTCTGCGCCGTGGATCAGGACGAGGTCGCGCCGGCGCGCCCGGATCGGTATCCTCTGGCCCACGTCGAGCCGGGCCACGCCACCGTGGCGCGCGCGGCCGACGGCACCACCCACGAGGCCCCCTTCGGGGCCGCCACCGGCCACTTCGGCGCGCCGGGGATACGGAGGCTCCGATGAAGGCGGTCCGGTTCACCGGCAAGGGCGGTCCCGAGGTGGTGGAGCTGGCCGAGGTCGAGGCGCCCACGCCCTCGCGCGGCGAGGTGCTGGTGCGGGTCAGGGCGGCGGCCATGAACCGGGCCGACCTGCTGCAGCGGCGCGGCCTCTACCCGCCGCCGCCCGGCTTCAAGGAGGACATCCCCGGGCTGGAACTGGCCGGCGAGATCGCCGCGCTGGGCGAGGCGGTCACCGGCTGGAAGGTGGGCGACCGGGTCATGGCCATCGCCGCCGGCGAGGCCCAGGCCGAACTGGCGGTGGTCCACGAGCGGATGCTGCTGCGGGTGCCGGAGGGCATGTCGCTCGCCGACGCCGGCGCGCTGCCCGAGGCCGGCATGACCGCCCACGACGCCCTGTTCACGATCGGCGGGCTCCGCCCCGGCGCCACCGTGCTGATCCACGCCACCGGCTCCGGCGTGGCCACCGCGGCGCTGCAGATCGCCCGGGCCGCCGGCGCGCTCACCATCGGCACCAGCCGCACCGCCGACAAGCTGGAGAAGGCCAGGGTGCTCGGGCTCGACCACGGGATCCTGGTCGGCAAGGAGGAGCCGAAGTTCGCCGACGAGGTGAAGCGGCTGACTGGCCGGCGCGGCGCCGCCGTCATCCTCGACTTCGTGGGCGGCGCCTACGCCGCCGAGAACATCGCCAGCCTGGCCCCGGGCGGCCGCATCGTGGTGATCGGCACCATGGGGGGTCCGAAGGTGCAGCTCGACCTCGGCCTGCTGATGCGGGCTCGCGGCTCGATCACCGGCACCGTGCTCCGGCCCCGGCCCCTCGAGGAGAAGATCGCCGCCACCCAGGCCTTCGCACGCGACGTGCTGCCGCTCATCGCCGCAGGCAAGGTCAAGCCGGTGGTCGACTGCGTCCTTCCCGCCGCCCGGGCCCGCGAGGCCCACGAGCGGATGGAGAGGAACGATTCGTTCGGGAAGATCGTGCTGGG
>JANPOM010000414.1:0-22149 GCA_031427995.1 Anaeromyxobacter sp.
GTCACCGCCTCGCTGGAGAAGCTGGGCGAGAAGGGCGCTGGCCGCGAGCTGGAGATCGCCCGGGTCTTCTCCCGCGCCGCCAGGAGCCGCATCCGCGGCAACCTGCATCGCGTCGACTCGAACGACGACGCGATGGTCACCGCGCTGGCCGATGACGCGCTGGAGCGCGAGGCCTACGGCTGGGACCTGCTGACGACTTAGTGCCCCGACCCAGGCTTACTGACTACTGCGAGCGCCGATCCTCTCGCTGCGGCAGGCGGCCTCGTCGAGTCATCAAGCCTGGGTCGGGGCACTAGGGTCGCCGGCGAGCCTCGGCGGCTGGACGGCACCGGGGGCTGGGCGTTGCCGAAGGTGTTGCGAGCCCAACTGGCCGGAATCTGGTAGTCAATGACTGACACCGAGCCGAAGTACGTTTCCCCCCGATCGAAAGGCACCACCATGAAGCGTTCCTTCATCGCCATCGCCGCCCTCCTCCTCTCCACCACGGCCCTGGCCGATGGCGCCGAGACCTTCGCGAAGAAGTGCGCCGCCTGCCATGGCAAGGAGGGCGTGGGCGCCAAGATGTCGCCCAAGGCCATCGCCGGAAGCCCCGCCGCCTCGGTCCTCAAGGTCATCAAGGAAGGGCAGGGGAAGATGAAGCCGGTGGCCATCGATGACGCCGCTGCCGTGGCCGACTACGTGGCCGGCCTGAAGAAGAAGTAGGCCTCCACCCCTCAACCGGCCTCACCAGCGCGGCGGCGCCTGGACCGGACCGCCGCGCCGGGGCTTCCCCCGCGCCATGGTCAGAATCGGTTGACCGCCCTGGAGACCCCGTTACACCCATGCTGGTGGTCCGCCCACGGCGAACCCGACCACGGGTCGCGGCACCCCAATCGAAGGAGAAGGCCATGGCTGGAAAGCTCGACTTCGCCACGCTCGACCTGCAGGACGCGCTGGACCTCGCCATCCTCATCGAGGAGGAGGCCAGGGAGCGGTACCAGGAGTTCCAGAAACTGGTCGGCGGCCGCTACCAGGGCGACGCCTCGGACGTCTTCAAGCTCATGGCCGAGAGCGAGGGCAAGCACCACGCCGAGCTGGTGGCCCGTCGGGCCGAGCACTTCAAGGGCGCCGCCTCGCGGGTGGACCGCTCCTGGTTCGACGACGTCGAGGCCCCCGACCGCGGCAAGCCGCGAGTCTTCATGGGGCCGAGGCAGGCCCTCGAGGTGGCGATCGAGTCCGAGGAGAAGGCCCATGACTTCTTCGCCGGGGCGCTCGAGCACGTCAAGGACGCCAAGGTGAAGGCGCTCTTCGAGGAGCTGAAGGGCGAGGAACTCCAGCACAAGAAGTACCTCATGAAGGTGCTGGGCACCCTGCCGCCCGGCCCCGACGTCGAGGAGAAGGACGCCGACCAGCCGGGTTCGGACGGCGGGTAGCCCCGGCCGGATCGGGGCGGCTGCCCCGCCAAGGCCGGCGCCGTACGCCGGAACGGCCCCGGGGCGGTGGGGTCCGTGCTACCGCAGCGACTCGTTGATGGCGTCGAGCACGGCGCGCGGCGGGCGAACCTGCTCGGGCGGCAGCGTCGCCAGCGGGGCCTCGACCACGCCGAGCCGGGTGGCGAAGTCCGGCGCCGTGGGGTCGAGGAAGAGCATGCCGGTGAGCACCTCGCCGCTGCGCGCCGACTCCATCAGCCGCGACATGGCCCGGATCCGGTCGGAGGGATCGTAGTCCGACTCCAGCTTCTTGAGCCGGAGGTGCGAGCCGTCGTGCAGCGTCACCTGCCGCGTCGTCCCCGGGTCGTAGTCGACGTCGATCTCCTCGAAGGCCGGTACGAAGGAGAGCTCGTGGAGCGGTTCGTCGTGCTCCTTCACGAAGGCGTAGCTCCTGGTCGAGCCCTCGTGATCGTTGAAGGTGACGCACGGGCTGATGACGTCGAGCAGCGCGGTGCCACCGTGGGCCACCGCCGCCTTGAGCAACACCGAGAGCTGCTTCTTGTCGCCCGAGAAGGAGCGCCCCACGAAGGAGGCGCCGAGCTGCAGCGCGAGCGCGCAGATGTCGATAGCCGGCAGGTCGGCCACCTCGCCCGACTTGAGCGTCGAGCCGGGATCGGCGGTGGCGGAGAACTGCCCCTTGGTGAGCCCGTAGACCCCGTTGTTCTCGACCACGTAGACCATGGCCACGTTGCGCCGGATCAGGTTGATGAACTGGCCGATGCCGATCGAGGCGGTGTCGCCGTCGCCCGAGACGCCGACCCCATGGAGGGTGCGGTTGGCGAGCAGCGCGCCGGTCGCCACCGCCGGCATGCGGCCGTGCACGGCGTTGAAGCTGTGGGAACGGCTCATGAAGTAGGCCGGGGTCTTGGAGGAGCAGCCGATGCCGGAAAACTTGGCGACCCGCTCGGGCGGGATGCCGAGGTCGAAGTAGGCCTCCAGGATCCGCTCCGAGATGGCGTTGTGGCCGCAGCCGGCGCAGAGGGTGGTCTTGCCGCCCTTGTAGTCGAGGATGGCGAGGCCGAGCCGGTTGGTGCGAGGGGTGGCGGTGGTCGCGACGGCCATGTCAGCGCCCCTCCTGGGCCAGGATCTCGTCGGTGACGCTGCGGGCATCGAGCGGCAGGCCGGTGATGTGGGCCACCGACCTGAGCCGCGCCACCAGCGCCGGGTCGAGGTCGAGCCGCAGCAGCGAGAGCAGCTGGGCGTCGCGGTCCTGCTCGACCACGTAGACCCGGTCATGGGCGGCCACGAAGTCGCGCACCGCGGCGGCGAACGGCCAGGCCCGGACGCGCAGGTAGTCGGCACCGAACCCGGCCTCCTGGCGGAGCTGGGCCAGCGCCTCTCGCAGCGCCGGGTCCGATGAGCCATGGGCCAGCAGGCCGACCTTGGCGCCGCTGCCGGTGACCACCGGCTGAGGCAGCGCCGGGCGGGCGCCCTCGAGCTTGCGGCGCAGCCGCGCCATGTTCTTCTCGAAGTCATCCGAGCGTTCGCTGTACCGGGCCTGCTCGTCGTGGCCGGTGCCGCGGGTGAAGTAGGCGGCCTTGGGATGGTCGGTGCCCGGCAGCGTCCTCCAGCCGATGCCATCGCCGTCGGTGTCCCGGTAGCGGGCGAAGCCGCCGAGCCGGTCGAGGTCGGCCTTCGAGAGCACCTTGCCGCGGTCGAGCGGGGTCTCCGGGTAGGGGAGCGGGTCGGCCATCCAGTTGTTCATCCCGAGATCGAGGTCGGAGAGGATGAAGACCGGCGTCTGGAACCGCTCGGCGAGGTCGAAGGCCTGGCCGGTCATGGTGAAGCACTCCTCCACCGACCCGGGGAAGAGGAGCAGGTGCTGGGTGTCGCCGTGCGAGAGGAAGGCGGTCGAGAGCAGGTCGCCCTGCGAGGTCCGGGTAGGCAGCCCGGTCGACGGCCCGATCCGCTGCACGTTTACGATCACCGCCGGCACCTCGGCGAAGTAGGCGAGACCGGCGAACTCGGACATCAGCGAGATGCCCGGACCGCTCGTCGCGGTCATGGCCCGGGCCCCCGCCCAGCAGGCGCCGATCACCATGCCAATGGCGGCCAGCTCGTCCTCGGCCTGCACCACCGCGAAGGTGGCCTTGCCGTCGGGGGTGCGCCGGTACTGCTCCAGGTAGCCTTGGAGCGACTCCACCACCGAGGTGGACGGCGTGATGGGGTACCAGGGCACCACCGTCACGCCGGCGAAGAGCGCCCCCAGGGCGGTCGCGGCGTTGCCGTCGATGATGATCTTGCCGCGGGTGGCCTCCATCCGCTCGACCCGGTAGGGATCGTGCTTCTCGATGGCGGCGGCGTGCCCGAGCCCGGCGCGGACGGCGCGCAGGTTGAGCTCGAGCGCCTTCTGCTTCTTGCCGAAGACCCGCGAGAGGGCCCGCTCCACCTCGGCCACCTCGATCCGCAGCAGCCCCGCCAGCACGCCGACGTAGACCATGTTTCGCAGCAGCTTCCGCAGTCGCGCGTCCGGGCTGACCGGCGCGACCAGGTCGTCGAAGGGGACCGGGTAGAAGGCCAGGTCGGAGCGCAGCGACTCGAGCTCCAGCGGCGCGTCGTAGACCACGGCCGCGCCGGGGCGGAGCTGGGCGACGTCGTCGCGGGCCGTCTCGCCGTTCATGGCGACCAGGAGGTCGACCTCCTTCTTGCGGGCCACCCAGCCATGGCGCGAGACGCGGATGGTGTACCAGGTGGGGAGCCCGGCGATGTTGGAGGGGAAGAGGTTCTTGCCGGAGACCGGGATGCCCATCTGGAAGAGCGCCCGCAAGAGCACGGTGTTGGCGCTCTGCGATCCCGAGCCGTTGACGGTTGCGACCTGGATGGCGAAGTCGTTGACGACGGTGCGCGCGGGAGCTTCGGCCGGCCGCGTCGCCTCGAGCTGTGCGGTGGTCATCGGGGCACTACGTTCTCTTTCCGGGACGGGTCGGAGCCGCGTCGCCCGAGTAGAGTTAGTCGGGAGTGGCGTGGATTGCCGCTTGGCCGGGCCCAGAACGTTCGTTGACACCCATGGGGGGGCATCCCCGGGCCAGTCGAAACGCCTCGCCGGGAGGTCGGGCACTAGGCCTGCAATAGCGCCTCGGCCGCCTCGAGGTTGGCCCGGGCGGCAGCGGCATATCCGGACCGCTTGGCCCGCAGCTCGTTGACCAGCTCGAGGCCGGTCCTGGGGCAGGGCGGCAGCTCGACGGCGCTCTCGGCGATGGGCGTGACCCGGTCGCCCCAGCGCACCAGGTGGGCGCACCAGGTGAGGCCGGCGCCGAAGGCCGGGAACAGCAGCAGCGCCCCCGGCTTGACGCGCCCTTCCTCCAGGGCCTCGACCAGCGCCACCGGCACGGTGGCCGCCGACATGTTGCCGTAGCGCTGGACGTTGACGAAGACCTTGGCCGGGTTGACGCCGATGCGCCGCCCCACCGCGTCGATGATCCGCAGGTTGGCCTGGTGCGGGATGACCAGGTCGACGTCGCCGATGGCGAGGCCGCGCTTGGCCAGGGCGTCCTGCCCGGCCTGGGCCATGCCGACCACGGCGCGCTTGAAGATCTCCTGCCCATCGAAGATCCAGCGGGTGTGGCCGTAGGGGATGCCGCGGTTGGCGAAGCGGCCGCCCACGCCGCGGATGTCGAGCGAGCCGCGGGCGTCGGCGTAGCAGCCGAGCTTCTCGGAGAGCAGCCCCTCCTCGCGCTGGCTGGCCTGCAGGACCACCGCGCCGCAGCCGTCGCCGAAGAGGATGGCGGTGTTGCGATCCTCCCAGTCGAGGAACTGGGTGGGGACCTCGCCGCCCACCACCAGCGCCGTCTTGACGACGCCGGTGCGGATCAGGGCGGTGGCGGTGGAGAGGCCGTAGAGGAAGCTGGTGCAGGCGGTGTTGAGGTCCATGGCCGCGGCATTCACCGCGCCGAGCCGGAGTTGCAGCCCCGAGGCGACGTTGGGGGCCATTTCGTCGCCGATGGTGCTCCCCACGATGATCAGGTCCACGGCGGTGGCCTCGATGCCAGCGCAGGCGAGCGCCCGCGACGAGGCCACGTGCGCCAGCTCGCCGAGCGAGACGTGCGAGACGCGCCGCTCCTTCATCCCGGTGCGGCTGACGATCCACTCGTCGTTGGTCTCGAGGAAGGTGCCCAGGTCGGCGTTGGAGAGCACGGCGGGGGGCAAACACTTGCCCCAGCCGGTGATTGCGGCATGGGTCATCGAGATCCTCTTCGGCAGGGGGGAGCAACGGCGGCGGGAAGCTAACCCGTCCGCCGGCCGCGGGCGTTACGCGCCGCGGCGTGACGCCCGGCGAAGGGGCCGCCGGGGAGGGCTCACCGTCCGGCGACCGGCCCGAGCACGAGGTGGCGCGCCCGCTCGGCCCGCTTCGGCGAGCGCTCCACGCCGACGGCGGCGAGCCCGTGAGCGTTGGCCACCGCCAGCATGGTGCCGAGGCCGCAGAAGGGGTCGACCACGGTGCGGCAGCTGGTGTCGGCGATCAGGAAGCGGGCCACCGCCTCGCAGGCCTCGCGTCCCATGGCGCGGGCCCAGGTCATCTCGCCGAGGCGTGGGAGCACGTCCGGAGAGGAGCGGCCGGGCGGCAGCCGGAGCCCGCGCGAGAGGCAGAGCAGGTGGGCGTAGGCGGGGCGGCCAAAGGTGGTGACGCCGGGTGGCGCGCGGCAGACCACCTTGTGCCAGAGCAGGTGCGACCCGGCCCGCTCGGCGCCGGTGAGCACGAGGTGGGCCTTGTCGACCCAGCGCCCGTCCCGCTTCACGTCGGTCTGGTAGAAGATCGCCACCGATGCGTCGGCCACCGCCGCGCAGGCCAGCGCCGCGGTCTCGACGAACCAGTCGCGCCAGCCCTCGAAGCCGAGCGCCGGCAGCTCGGAGTGGTCGGGGAGCGAGGTGATGACCGCCTGGTCGGCTGGGAAGCCGCCGCGCCGCAGGAACTCGACGCCGTCGCCGCAGATCACCTCCCGTCGCGGCACTAGAGCCCGGCCAGCTTGGAGATGATCTCCTTCATGATCTCGGCGGTGCCGCCGGCGATGGGCAGCGCCCGCACATCGCGCCAGGCCCGGGCGATGTCCGACTCGACCACGTAGCCCATGCCACCGTGGAACTGCATGCAGTCGTAGGCCACCTCCTGTACCAGGTCGCAGGCCACCAGCTTGGCCATCGAGATCTCCTTCACCGCCACCTGCTGGCGGTTGAAGAGGTCGGCGGCCCGGTAGGTGAGCCAGCGGGCCGCCTCGACCGCGGCGAGGTGCTCGGCGAACTTGTGGCGCCAGACCTGGAAGCTGGAGATGGGCCGGCCGAAGGCCTTGCGGTCCTGCCCGTAGGCCATGGCGGCGTCGAGCATGAGCTGGGCGCCGGCCACGGCGGTGAGCGCCGCCACCAGCCGCTCCCCCTGGAAGCCGGTCATGATCTGGAAGAAGCCCTGGTTCTCCTCGCCGAGCAGGTAGCGGGCCGGGATGCGGCAGTCGTCGAAGTAGAGCACGGCGGTGTCCGACGAGAGGTTGCCGACCTTCTCCAGCTTCTTGCCGACCGTGAAGCCCTTCACGTCGGTCGGGAAGGTGACCAGCGAGAGCCCGCCATGGCCCGGCTCGCCGGTGCGGACCGCCAGGGTGAGGAAGTCGGCGCGGGCCCCGTTGGAGATCCACATCTTCGAGCCGTTGATGACGTAGTCGCCGCCGTCGCGCCGCGCCGAGGTGATGATGGAGGCGACGTCGGAGCCGGCGTCCGGCTCGGAGATGGCCAGCGCCGCCACCTTCTCGCCGGAGAGGGCCGGGGCCAGGAACTCGCGCTTCTGCTCGTCACTCCCGAGCTCGCCGATGATGGGCGTGGCCATCTCGCCCTGCACCAGCATGGCGGTGCCGAGCCCGCCGTTCTTGCAGCGCACCAGCTCCTCGGCGTAGGCCACCACGTACCAGTAGTCGAGGCCGGAGCCGCCCCAGGCCGGGTCGTGGCGGATGCCGAGCAGCCCCAGCTCGCCGAAGCGGCGGAAGAGGGCGCGCGGAAACTCGCCGGCCTGGTCCCACTCGCGGGCGTGCGGCGCCAGCTCCTCCTCGCAGAACTTCCGGACGGTGCGGCGGAAGGCCTGGTGCTCCTCGGTGAACGGCTCGAAGCCGACGGCGCTGGACATGGCGGCGATCAGACCAGAGGCCAGAAGGCGAGGCAAGGCGGGCGAGCCCGGCCCTTGCCGCCGGGGGGGTGGCTGGGGTCTGCTGCCTGGAGGAGGCCGGCATGAAGGCGACTGAGTGGCGGTGGACCAGCGGCGACGGGCTGGAGATGCAGGCGCGCGAGTGGCTGCCGGCCGGACCGAAGCGCGGGCTGGTGGTGCTGGTCCACGGCTTCGACGAGCACGGCGACCGCTACCCGCACGTGGGCGCGGTGCTGGCCGACGCCGGCTTCGCCCTCTGCAGCTACGACGTGCGCGGCCACGGCCGCTCCGGCGGCAGGCGGGTCCACGCCGATCACTACGGGCGGCTCATGGAGGACCTGGGGACCTTCCTCGACCTGGCCTCGGCTCGCCACCACGGCCTGCCGCGCTTTCTCTACGGCCACTCCATGGGCGGCAACCAGGTGCTCAACTTCCTGCTGCGCCGCGGGCCGAAGCTGGACGGGGCCATCGTCTCCAGCCCGTGGCTGGAGCTGGCGGCGACGCCGCCGGCATGGCAGGTGGCGGCGGCACGGGTGGCGGCCAGGCTCCTCGGCGGGGTGGCGCTGCCGACCGGGCTCGACAGCGGCGGCATCTCGAGGGACCTCGAGGTGGTGAAGGCCTACGACGCCGACCCCTTGGTGCAGGGGAAGATCACGCCGCGGCTGCTGGTGGGGGTGCTGGATGCCGGCCAGTGGGCGCTCCAGCACGCCGGCGAGCTGGCCGTGCCGCTGCTCCTCATGCACGGCGACTCGGATCAGGTCACCTCGTACGCCGCCAGCCAGCGCTTCGCCCGCGCCGCCGGCGCCGGCGTCACCTTCCGCGGCTGGCCGGGCTGCTTCCACGAGTTGCACAACGAGCCGGAGAAGGCCGAGGTGCTGAAGGTCATCACCGACTGGCTCGGCGCCCGGGTGTCGAGCGGGTCGTAGGCCGCCCCGTGCCGGACCAGGCGAGGGGCGCTAGGTCCGAAGGCTGAGGAACTTCTCCAGCGCCACCCGGACCGACCGCTCCACCTCGGGAGGCACCGGCGCCTCGCCGGCTCGCCGGCAGAGGGCCAGCGTGGAGCGGAGCGAGTCGCAGCGGCCGCGGCAGACCGGGCAGGTCCGCAGGTGCTGCTCCAGGTCGGCGCAGGAGGCGCCGTCGATCTCACCCTCCATGCGCCGGGAGAAGAGCTCCACCACGTCGCGGCAGCTCGCGGTGGGGGTGCCGTCGGCTTCCAGGCCCAGCACCGGCGCCACCCGCTCGCGCACCGCCATGCGGGCCCGGTGGAGCCGGCTCTTGACCGCCTCGACGGTGAGGCCGAGCGCCTCGGCCACGTCGGCGGCCGGCAGCCCCTCGACGTCGCGCAGCACCAGCACCTCGCGGTAGATCGGCTCGAGCGCGTCGATGGCGTCGTCGAGCGCGATCTGGACCTGCTTCCCCGCCGCCGCCTCCTCGGGGGAGCGGGCGGGATCGGCCACCGTGACGGCCTGCTCGCCCACCTGATCGAGCGACTCCATGGTGGCCGGCGCGAACTTGCTGGTGCGGCGACGCTTGATGCAGAAGCTCCTGGCGATGGTGTAGAGCCAGGTCGAGACCGAGGAGGCCTCGCGAAACTCCGGCAGGCTGCGGGCAGCGGCCAGCAGCGTCTCCTGCAGCACGTCGGCGGCGTCCTCGTCGTCGCGGCACATCTTCTTGCCAAAGCGGTAGACGCGAGCCTGGTGGCGTCCCAGCAGGTCCTCGAGGGCCTGGCGATCGCCGGCCTTGGCGGCGGCGACGAGGGCGGAGTCGGGCGTGATCATGGGGGGGATGAGTAGCCGAGGTCGGCCCCGGGCACAACGGCCCGCGGGTCGAGGCCGCGGGCCGCCGAATCGTCCCGGCCGGGCGCGGCTCAGACCGGGCAGACCATGAGCCTCCTCAGCAAGCTGTTCGGCCCCAAGCTCCCGAAGGTCCAGCCGGTCCACGTTGACGACGAGAACTTCATCGCAGAGGTGCTCCGCTCCGACCTGCCGGTGCTGCTCGACGTCTGGAGCCCCGGCTGCGGTCCCTGCGCGCAGCTCGAGCCGATCGTCATGGACCTGGCCGCCGCCTACCGGGGGCGCGTCAAGGTGGCCGAGATGAACGCCGCCGAGGCCATGGAGTACACGGCGCGCTATGGCGTGATGGGCACCCCGACCGTGCTCTTCTTCCGGCGCGGGCGCGAGGTGGAGCGGGTGACCGGCTTCGTCGGCTCGCGCTACCTGCGCGAGGTGGTCGAGCACGAGCTGCTGGGCGACGGCGGCGCAGCGCCGGCCGGGCGCTGAGCGGACTACACGGCGCGGGCCACGGCCAGGAAGACGTCGTAGCGCCGGGGTGTGCCGGCGACCGACTTCTCGATCTGGTGGACGGTGCTGAAGGCCGGCTCGCCGAAGCCGGCGGCGCGAAGCCGGGTGGCGAGCGCGGCGCGATCGAAGCCGTGGTGGACACCGGCGTCGTGGTGGCCGCCGGTGGCCGGGTGGTCGCCAGAGGCGTGGCCGTGGAAGGAGCCGTCCTCGGCGTCGAGGTCGGCGACGCAGAGCGTCCCGCCGCTGGACAGCGCCGCCCGCAGCAGGGGCAGGACCCGGTCGAGGTCCTGGACGTGATGCAGGGCCAGGAGCGAGCAGACCAGGTCGTAGCGCTCGGGCGGGAGCGGCTCCTGCTCCAGGTCGAGCTTCAGCGCCGTGGCGTTGGCGGCCGCGCCGCCGGCCAGCTTGCGGCCCAGCACCTCCAGCATGCCGTCGGAGGAGTCGGCCAGCGTGACCCGGCCGACGTGGGGCGCCAGCGAGAGGCCGAGCAGGCCGGTGCCGCAGCCGTACTCGAGCACCCGGGTGGCCGGCGTGAGGGGCACCGCGGCGCGGATGGCCTCGGCCACCTCGCGGGCGCCGACCACCTTGGCCGGGTCGTCATCCCAATTGGCGGCGCGGGCGTCGAAGTCGCACATCTGGACCTCCAGAAACGAGAAAACCCGACCTCGAAAGGCCGGGCTCCTCTAGCCGCGAAATGTTCGCGACGGGCGAAACTAGGCGACGGGACGGACGTTCGCCGCCTGCAGGCCCTTCGGGCCCTTGGTCACGTCGAACTCCACCTTCTGACCCTCGGCGAGAGAGCGGAAGCCCTCGGCCTGGATCGCGGTGTGGTGGCAGAAGACATCCTCACCACCGCTGTCCTGCGTGATGAAACCGAAGCCCTTCGCGTCGTTGAACCACTTCACGGTGCCGGTAGCCATTGCTGTCGTGCTCTTTTCTGTCTGTGAACGCGCGGCAGTGTGCCGAGCGGTGCCGCATGTACTCCCTGACGGGGAGCGCAAATGGATCTAGTCGATCCGAACGAGGATGTCGAGCGGGCGGATCAAGATCGGCCGGATCACCCCCGGCGGAGGGGCGGCCGGCCCGGCCGGAGGTCCCGGGCAGCCCCGCCAGCCCGATATCGCTTCACCCGGGAGGGGGAGCGGGTGGTGGCGACCGGCCGGGCCGGTGTACCAGATCCAGCCGGCCTGCCCGGCGTGATCCGGGTGGGCGCAGACGTCGCCGGCCACCACGTAGGGTTCGCCCCGGCAAGGCGCCGCCCGGTTGGTAGTAGCCGGTGCGCGCCCAGATCCGGCAGCCGAGGTCCTGGCAGAGGAGCCAGCGGTTCATCAGCACGTCGAAGGAGTCGTCGGGGGTCCTGGCCTGGACGGCGTCGAGCGTCTCGTTCCAGCCACTCTCCACCGCCACTCTCCACCGCCGCTGGCCCAGGCGAAGGCGAAGGCGACCCGTCCCGCGAACTCGCCGCGGCGCAAGTCGACGGCGAGCGCGCGGTAGGCCTCGCGGAGCACCCGGAGTCACCGGTGGAGCTGCGCACCTGATCGCGTGGCGGTCTCCCGCAGCGCCTCGGCCACCTGGCCGAGCGCCAGCGCCCGGGAGGACTGCCGCCGCCAGGCCAGCACGATGGTCCGTCCGGGCGAGGGCGCCTGGAACTTGCGCACCGCGAGGGTGCCGCCGCGATTCTCGACCGGCAGCGACATGGCCGGCAGCAGGGTCACGCCGGCGCCGCCGAGCACCATCTGGACCAGGGTTGTCAGGCTCGTGGCCCTGAAGTCGGCCTCCCGGACGCGGGCCCGCGCGCAGAGGGCGAGCGCCTGGTCTCTCAGGCAGTGTCCGTCTTCGAGCAAGAGCGCGGTCTCGCCCTCCAGGTCGGAGAGCCTGGCCAGCCGGCGGCCCATGGCCAGCGGGTGATCGTGAGGCGTGGCGAGCAGGAACGGGTCCTCCATGACCGTGGTGCGCTTGAGGTCGTCGAGGCCGGCCACCCGGGCCAGCAGCACGCCGTCGAGCCGCCCCTCCCGCAGCGAGGCGAGCAGGCCATCGGTCCGGTCCTCGGTCCAGCGCACCGAGAGGCGAGGGCAGCGGGCCCGCAGCGCGGAGGTCGCGCCGGGGAGCAGGTAGGGCGAGACGGTGGGGATGACGCCGAGGTGGAGCGGTCCGGACAGCGGGTCCCCGAGCAGGGCGGCGGCGGCGGCAAGGTCATCGGCGTCGAGGAGCACGCGCCGGGCCCGGGCCAGCAGCGCCTCGCCGGCCGCGGTGGGCAAGACGCCCCGTCGGTTGCGCTCGAAGAGCCGGACACCGAGCACCGCCTCGAGCTGGGCCAGCTGGGCGCTCAGCGACGGCTGGGAGACGTGGCAGCGCTCGGCGGCGCGGCGGAAGCCGCCGGTCTCGGCCACGGCCACGGCGTACTGGAGCTGGCGCAGCGAGTAGGGATGCGCATACATAGGCAAGGACTATCACAGCCATACAGAACTTGTCTTTGCGCTATCAGCCGGCCGGGTCCATCTTCACCCCGCTGGGACCGGGTTCACCTCCCCCGGACCCGGCCAGGAGCAGACCATGACCACCCGCCCCACCCTCACCACCGAAGCCGGCGCCCCGGTCGCCGGCAACCAGCACTCGCAGACCGCCGGTCCCACCGGGCCGGTGCTGCTGCAGGACCACCACCTCCTCGAGAAGCTGGCGCGCTTCAACCGCGAGCGGATCCCGGAGCGGATCGTCCACGCCGTGGCCACCGGCGCCTACGGGTACCTGGAAGTCACCAGCCCCGAGGTGCCGCGCTGGACCAGCATGAAGCTCTTCTCGAAGGTCGGGAAGCGCACCCCCGCCTTCGCCCGCCTCTCCACGGTGGCCGGCTCCAAGGGCGCCGCCGACACGGCCCGGGACCCTCGTGGCTTCGCGCTCAAGTTCTACACCGAGGAGGGCAACTGGGACCTGGTGGGGAACAACACCCCCATCTTCTTCCTCCGCGACGGCATCAAGTTCCCCGACTTCATCCACTCGCAGAAGTACGACCCCTTCACCAACCGCCAGGAGCCGGACAACATCTGGGACTTCTTCTCCTGGTCTCCCGAGGCCACCCACCAGTTCACCTGGCTCTTCGGCGACCGGGGCATCCCGGCCACGCTCCGGCACATGGACGGCTTCGGCTCGCACACCTTCCAGTGGGTCAACGCCGCCGGGGAGCGCACCTGGGTGAAGTTCCACTTCAAGACCGACCAGGGGATCCGCTGCCTCACCAGCGAGGAGGCGGCCAAGGTGGGCGGCCAGGACCCGGCCCACCACCAGGCCGACATGTACGCCGCCATCGGCCGGGGCGAGTTCCCCTCCTGGACCCTCAAGGTGCAGGTGATGCCGGAGCGGGACGCGGCCGGCTACCGCTTCGACCCGTTCGACCTGACCAAGGTCTGGCCCTACCAGGACTACCCGCTCATCACCATCGGCAAGCTGGTGCTCGACAAGCTCCCGGACAACTACTTCGCCGAGGTGGAGCAGTCGGCCTTCGATCCGGCCGCCTTCGTGCCGGGAATCGGGCCGTCTCCCGACAAGATGCTGCAGGCCCGCCTCTTCGCCTACGGTGACGCCCACCGCTACCGGCTCGGCGTCAACGCCAGCCAGCTGCCGGTCAACTCGCCCAAGGGAGTGACGGGCGGGGCTCGCAACTACGGCCGCGACGGCTTCATGGCCGGCGGCGACAACGGCGGCCGCTCCAGCAACTACGAGCCGAACAGCACCGGCGGCCCGGTCGAGACCGGGGCGAGCTACCAGCACGGCCTCGCCGTGACCGGGGTGACCGGCCCGGCGGAGCCGGTGCGCCACGCCGAGGACGACGACTTCGTCCAGGCCGGCGCGCTCTACCGGATCATGAAGCCGGACGAGCAGGCCCGCCTCGTCGCCAACCTCGCCGGCAGCCTCTCCCAGGTGACGCGGCCAGGGGTGGTCGAACGCTCCATCGGCCACTTCCGCCGCGCCGACGCCGGACTCGGGAGCCGCCTCGACGCCGCCGTGGCGGCGCTTCGCAAGTGAAAGGGGAGAACACCCACCCGGTGGCGAGCGCCGGCGCCCCCTCCGGCGGATCCGTTGCGCCTGCCCGCCACCACGGGTAGATGCCCGGCATGGACTCGAGCAGTCCCGCCAAGGCAGGTTGGCGAACCCCGGTCGTGATCCTGGTCGCGGGGGCGCTGCTCCTCGCCATCTCGCTCGGCATCCGCCACACCTTCGGCCTCTTCCTCGCCCCCATGTCGAGGGAGCACGGCTGGACCCGCGAGGTCTTCGCCTTCGCCATCGCCCTGCAGAACCTGGTCTGGGGCGCGGCCCAGCCCTTCGCAGGGCGCCTGGCCGACCGGCTCGGCGCTGGCCGGGTCATCCTGGGCGGGAGCGTCCTATACATCGCCGGGCTGGTGCTGATGGCCTGGTCGCAGACCGGGACGGCGCTGGCCGTCTCGGCCGGCCTGATCATCGGCCTCGGCCTCTCCGGGACCACCGGGCCGGTGGTCTTCGGGGCGGTGGTCCGCTCCACGCCGCCGGAGCGGCGCAGCATGGCCATGGGGATTGCCATGGCGGTCGGCTCGCTCGGCCAGTTCGCCATGCTCCCCGGCGCCCTCAACGCCATCGACGCCTTCGGCAGCGCCACCACCCTGCTGGCCTTCGCCGCCGTCGGCCTGCTGATGGCGCCGCTGGCCATCGCCCTCACCGAGAAGCCGGCCGCCAACGCCTCGCGGGGTCCGGCCCGCAGCCTCCGCGACGTGCTCGGCGAGGCGCTCGGTCACCGCGGCTTCTGGCTGCTCTGCTTCGGCTTCTTGGTCTGCGGCTTCCACGTGGTCTTCATCGCCACCCACCTGCCGGCCTTCCTCACCGACCGCGGGCTCGGCGCCAAGACCGGCGCGGTGGTGCTGGCGCTGGTGGGGCTCTTCAACATCTTCGGCTCCTACGTCTCCGGCCTGCTCGGCGGCCGCCTCGACAAGCCGAAACTGCTGGTCTTCATCTACGCGGCCCGCGCCGTGGTCATCACCGCCTTCGTGCTGGCGCCGGTGACCGAAGGCTCGGCCTGGCTCTTCGGCGCCGCCATGGGGCTGCTCTGGCTCTCGACGGTGCCTCCCACCAACGGGATCATCATGACCCTGTTCGGCGTGGAGAACCTGGCCATGCTGGGCGGCATCGCCTTCTTCTTCCACCAGGTCGGCGCCTTCCTGGGCGGCTGGCTCGGCGGCAGGCTCTACGTGCTGACCGGCAGCTACGACCTGGTCTGGTGGCTCTCGGTGGCGCTGGCGGTGCTGGCCGCGCTCCTCAACCTCCCCATCCGAGAGGTCCCGGTGGCGCGGCTGCGGCTCGCCGCCGAGCGCGTGTCGTGACCGGTACCATCCTCCGGGCGGTCGTCATCGCCCTGGTGTCGCTGGTGGCGCTCTGGGCCTTCGCTTCCTACCTCGAGCCGGGGTTCACCGGCGAGCTGGCGGCCGACCTGCTGCGCTGCAATTGAGGCGGCCCGCGGCTACGTCCACTCGCAGTGATACTGGCAGGCCTCGGCGCCCTTGGCCCGGCAGGCCCGCTCCTCCACGCGCACGGTCCGCCCGCCGGAGAGCTCGAGGCCGCGCTCCAGCCAGCCGACCGTGGTCAGGCAGTCGTCGACGCTGGTCTCCTCGGCCTCCAGGGTGCGCAGGACCGCCGACCGCTGGCCGGTCTGGACGTAGTCGCGCCGGCCGGCGTCGTGCTGTGTGCCGTACAGGAGCGGCACGTTGCGCAGGAGGAACTGGGGATCGCCCTCGCGCAGGTAAGGGCGGTGCAAGCCCGCCGGCCCGAGGTTGGTCTCCGCCGAGTAGCGGCCCATGTCGCGGTAGAGCCGGTGGCGCTCCCCCCGCGCCAGGATGGCGGCGATGGTGTTCTCGAGCCGCTGCAGGACACCGGCGGCGTACCAACTGTCGGGCAGGAGGGTGCCGGCGAGGAGCTGCCGGTCCTCTTCCGAGAGCCGGCGCAGGACCCGCTCCGCGCTGTCCGATCCCTGGGCCCGGAGGTACTTCATCCGGGCGACGAGGAGCGTTCCCTTGACCTTGCCGATGATCGCCAAGCCGTTTCTCCGTCCTTGACAGCCGAGGTGCGGCAGATTGTCACTTCGGGGGATGTGGGTGCAACCGACGCAAGGTGGGCTTGATCGCCGTCACCCCGGTCAGCTCTTCGGCTCCACCAGGTTGATGACGACGGCGCCGCACCATCGACATTCGCCACGGGATGGGCGCTCCCGGCACCTTCCCATCGACGGGCCAGAGGTTGCCCTCGTGCTTCACCTTGGGGGCGGAGGTCGGCCTGGCTACGGGTAAGCGACGAAGGTGAACGTCGTCTGGATGTTCGCCCCACTGGTCGCTGTGGGAGCGGTTCCCTTGAGGACCACGCTGAAGCTGCTACCGAGAAGGCTCGCGTAGTCGCCGGTGGCCATGGTGGCCGAGTCGAACCTGCCGAAGACGATCGCCATCGGTACCGGACCCGCCGTCGTGGGGCTGGTGATGCCCGCCAGCTGATACGAATTCGGTGTCACGTCGAAGGAGACTCTCAAGGGACCGGTGAAGGCGTCCTGCAGGACGGTGTAACCGATCGAGTCCAGTAGCTCGATGGCCGTGCCGGTGAGGACGATCCTCGACGGATCGCGCCCGAGCTTTTGCCTCGCGTCGTTCAGGAACTTCCCCCAGGGATTCCCGCTGGGCTGGGTGATGTTCTGGTCCTCGAGGATGGCGTTGTCGATCCCTGGCTTGATGTTGCCAAAGGTGATGGCGACCGGCGCCGAGTAGCTGACGGCGTCGTTCCCGCAGCCTGCGGCGAGCGGGGCGAGCAGGGCGAGCAGCAGCGGCAGATTGGGCTTGTTCATGCCCAGAAGAGTGCCACGCCGGGCGACCATCTCCAAGAACCGCTCGGCGCCGACGTGGGTGCACCGGCTCCTCCGCCCTACATCGCGCCGTCTGACCGAGCGCGATCGAACCACCACCCCCTTCGACGCGCGCTCGCCTGGCCCGGACCTCGAGGCGACCCTCGGCTTGGGAACGGACTTCACGCGTAGTCCACCTGGTGTCAACGGTTCGCAAGGGCTGGTAACGACTGGAGGTGGGTATGGCGCCGGTGTCCAGCCGTCCCAGCCGAAGCAGATGCTTCTCAAGGGTTTTGTTACGCCCTTGCTACGTAACTCTGGGTCCGTGGTGGCGCCGGCGGGCCCGCTGCTCACCGTGCGCGAGGCGGCCCGGGTGCTCCGGGTGTCGACGGCGACGGTCTACAAGCTCTGCACGCGGGGGGTGCTCGGGCACGTGAGGGTGTTGAACCTGATTCGGATCCCCGAGGGCGCCTTGCGGTAAGCCGAGTCCACCCTGACTTCAGGGGTGGACGGGCTGCACGACCAGGCGGACACCGAGCGCGGCGCAGACGCGCCGTACCGTGTCGAAGCGTGGGGCGCTCTCCGGCCGCAGGGCCTTGTAGAGGGCCTCGCGGGTGATCCCGGCCGACTTGGCGATCTCGGTCATCCCGCGAGCCCGGGCGATGTCGCCAAGCGCTGCCGCCAGCAGGGATGCGTCGCTCGCCTCGATGACGTCGGTCAGGTAGGCGGCGACGGCCGCCTCGCTGTCGAGGTAGGGCGCCGCGTCGAACTCGGGCAGGTCAGCCACCTTGATGCGCTTCTTCATGATTGCTCCGTTCACTCCAGCGATGCAGCCAGCGCCTTGGCGCGCCTGATGTCGGCGCCCTGGGTGCGCTTGGAACCACCGGCCAACAGCACGATGACCTGCGCGCCGCGCCGCACGAAGTAGACGCGCCACCCAGCTCCCACGTGGATTCGCAGCTCCGAGACACCGCCGCCGACCGACTTCACGTCACCGGCCAATCCGAGCTCGAGCCGCTTGATCCTGTAATCGACCGACTACATTGGATCAAGCGAAGGGGAAAGGCGAGGCCACCCGCAGCGAGCCAGGCCATCTGAAACGACGAGGGGCCCCCAGGTCGCCCTGGAAGCCCTCGCCGATCCTGCCGAATCTGGAGCGGGAAACCGGATTCGAACCGGCGACCCTCAGCTTGGGAGCGGACTTCACGCGGTCTACAAGCTCTGCACGCGGGGGGAGCTCGGGCACGTCAGGGTGCTCAACTCCATCCGCATCCCGTCGGAGGTGCTGGTGATGCTGCAGGGGAGTACCGGAAGGGCCGCGCTGTGACTCAGGCGTGGTATCAGTTAGACTGATACTGACATGGACCCGCGAACCACGCTCACCGCCTTTGACCGGTACCTGGCCGACCTGGGCCTCGCCCTGGAGGCCGTCGTCGTGGGCGGCGCTGCGCTCAACCTGCTCGGCGTCATCGCGCGGCAGACGCGCGACTGCGACATCCTCCACCCAGCGCTGCCGCCCGAGGTCTTGTCCGCGGCGCGGGCGTTCGCGGCCGAGGTTCGGGCCGGTGGCGCGGTGCTGAAGGAAGACTGGCTCAACAACGGCCCGAGCGCGCTGGCGCCGCTCCTCCCGGCGGGCTGGGAGCTGCGACTCCAGGAGGCGTTCCGCGGCCAGGTCCTGGTCCTGCGCTCCCTCCACCGCTCCGACTTGCTCAAGTCGAAGCTCTTCGCCCTTTGCGACAGGGCCCTCGACCTCCCGGACTGCGTCGCTTTGGCGCCGACGCCGGCCGAGCTGGCCGAGGCAACAACCTGGCTCGAGCCGCAGGATCTGAACCCGCACTGGCCGGAGCATGTGCGCGCCACGCTCGGCGACCTGGCGAAGAGGCTTGGCCATGGCACATAGCCGCGCCCTCGCCCCGGCCCTGGCGCCGTCCACCGACGCGCTCACCGCCGACATGGTCGGGATCGGGATGCTGGTCGGCGGCGAGGGCTCGCGCGACCCGAACATCGAGGACACGCTCCTCTTCGCGTCGGTCGAAGGCATGGAGCGGGCCGACCTCCGCGTGCTTGCAGTGCTCGTCACTTGGTTCGGCGTGCACTCGGGGCGAGTCAACGCCGACCGGCTGACAAGGCTCGTCGCGCTGCAGGAGTCGAGGCGGGTCCGCGCCTTCTGGAGCGCGCTGGCGCACTGTCGAGCGGCCGACCGCCGCTTCGCGAGGCTGGCGCGCGGCTACCGAGGACGGCGTGTCGACCTCCTGACGGCAGGGACCGACTTCCAGGTGGGGCGACACGGCGAGGACCCGAGGCTCGCCGGGTCAAACCTGCGCGCGCCAGCCAACGTGCTCCGCGACCGGCCCTCCGACGTGCTCACGCCCACCGAGCTCGCCGCGCGCCACTCGGCCTACCGCTGGCGCCTCGCCATCGGGCCCACCTACCGGGCCGACATGTGGTCGGCGCTGGAGCGACACCCAGCTCTCTCGGCCGCGGCCCTGGCGCGGGCCACCTACGGCTCGTTTGCCACTGCCTGGCAGACGAGGAGAGACTTCAGGGTCTGGAGGACAGCTCATGGCTCCTAAGAAGAAGATGTTGAGGGCACGGACCACCCGTGTTCGGCGCGTGCTCGCTCTACGAGTCGGAGGCCGGATCTACAGCACCGCCCTGACGCCCGATAGGAAGGCCGGCGGCTACACCGTCCGGGTCTCCAAGCTGCCCGGCTGCATCACCGAGGGCGATACGCTGGCCGAGGCCAAGCGGATGGCGCGGGACGCAATCTCACTCTGGCTCCATGGGGCCCCGTCCTCTCAGGCCAAGGTGCGGGTGCCGACTCGGTTACCCGGGCACCCGGCTACCTGAGCGACCTTCGCCGAAGCTCGACCAGCCAACCCTCGACCTCGTCCACGTTGGGCGGCTCCTCGGGCAACGCCGACTTGGCCAAGGCCTCGTCGAGTAGGTCGAGGGACCTACCGACAGCCACCTTCCAGCGTTCGGCCACCTCTGGCTCCAACTCGGATCGCTCCCCGCGCCGTTTGGCCTCGACCAACTCACGCGCTGCGCCGAAGCCGTGCGCGTCGAGAAGTAGCGTGACGTCGGTCTCGATCTCGCCGGTCAGCAGGGCATGGGTCCCTGTGAGCGTGGTCCGCAGGACATAGAGCAGCTTCTTGGCCGAGCGGAAGCCGTCCTTCTCCCACTCCCGAAGCTGCCCCGCAGCGAAGCCGCGGTAGTGACGGTGGAGCCGGCGGGAGAGGCTGCGCTTCACGATGTCCCTGAGCGACTCGTGCTCGGGCGACGAGCGCAGTGTGAAGCGCGACAGGACCCGCTCGAGGAAATTGCCATTGCCTTGGAGGATGCCGGCCAGGACGACCTGCAACTCGTTGGACGAGTAGTCGATCTCCACGCCGTCCAGGACCTCCAGGCGGTCCGGCGCGTGTTGCGGCGGCGGAGAGAGGCCAAGCAGCTTCTCGGTAGGGACGATGTGGACGGCCTTGAGGTCGAGGTCCGAGTCCGGCGAAGGGAATCCGTAGGCGTGGCCGCCGGAGAGCGACACGACAACGTGTCGGCGCTTGGTAGACTCCTCGTCGAGCACCCGGTTCGTCACCACCAGTTGGTGGGCATTGAGGACGGCCATCACGGCGATGCCTCCAAGGACGAGGGCGGTGGGGGCGCATCGGCACCGAGAGGGCCCGGAGCCTGTTCGAGCCAACGCCGCGCAATCTCGTCGGCGATGCGACGTAAGAGCTGGTCGGCTCGGGCGAGGTCCGGCCGGGGAGGAAGAGGCGTGGCATCCCGCGCGGCCTCCAGGTCGGGCATGAGCCGCTCGGCCTCCGCGAGGACGGAATCGAGATCGACCGCGCCGTTCTTGACCTCCATGAGGCGGTCGCGGACGATGCCCTTCATCTCCAGCTCCGGCTGGCCCGTTCGCAGCCAGCCCGTCGCTACGTAGATGAGGCGCAGCAGGTTGTAGGCGTTCTTCGGGCGCAGTTCCCGCGCCGGCTCTGGCTGCAGCCCTCCTTCTCGCGCATAGCGCGCCAAGGATACGAGGTCGCGGGCCTCGAGGAGCCCCTGGTCATACAGGGAGCCGTAGAGCTGCTTCACATAGGCCTTGGCAGCGAGGATTCCGTCGGCGGGCGTGGGGGCGGGCCGTGGTGAGATCCTGGCCAGCCGCGCCGCGACCTCGTCCAGGTCGGGCGCCGGTTCCTCGCGCAGCCAATCGAGCAGCAGGCCGCGATGTTCTGCGAGCCGAGCCGAACGGGTCAGTTTGCCGAGCTGGCTCGCCGCGTATCGCCCGAAACTGCCGAACAGATCGGCCGATACGAAGGCGTCCCGCTCGGCGAGGAGCCACTCCCCAATCGGATCGAGGGGGCGCACGCTCTCGACGAAAAGAAGTTCGAGCGTGTTCGGGTCGGCTCGGAGTCCTTGGTGAATGGCCTTCCTGTGCTCCCAGTAGGTCACGCTCCCGTCGGCGCTGGTGAGGGTACTTGGCGGGTCGAGGAGACCGACCGTCCAGGGAAAGGGCAGAACAAAAACGCCACGGAGGTCGGTATCCGAGCCTTCGCTGGCGAGGCCCCAGGCGCGCGAGCCGACGGTGGCTTCCAGGACGACGCAAGGACGGAGTGCGTCCCAGTCGGCGGCGCGCTTTTCGGCGAAGCGGACCTGGCCGGGTCGGCGCGGGAGGAGCTCCTCGCGCGCGTACCGGACCACGCCAACACCGACGACCTGGACGTCGAGGCCGTCGGGGAAGATGGCGATCACGCGGCCGACAACCCCTTGGGGGATACGCCGGTCACCCGAGACTCGCTCGACGCGGGTGGCCACCTCAGTCCCGTGCGGCAGAGGCACGGCGAGTGGGTCTATGGAGGCGAGCGGCTTGGGGTGCTGGGCCACTGGGGCAGACTACCAGTCTGGAGATGTGCCGTGACCTGGGCGTGTGAACCTACTGTCATCAGCCCGCCCAAGGAGTCCAAAGGTCGGATGGTGCACCAAGGCATAGGCCGAGGTGCCATCTGGTCCAGGGACCGGGTTTCGCTGGAAAGGTGCCTGCTGGTCCGCGGACCAACCTCATGAAATCCGGGAAACGAGCCTTCTGGTCCACGTGGACCAGGTCGACGAAAACAACCTCCTGGTCCGCGCGGACCAGGACGGCATCTTCCTGCGTGGCGAGAGGACCCCTGATGACGGGGCGTGATGCTGACCCATGTCACTCGGGGTGACCTGTCACGAGGGCAGGATTGAGCATCACCCGGGTGACAGGGTTGAGTACGACCTTCGACTGGTAACCCCGCGGAAGAAGAGCCCTGGCGTTCGAGTTCGAGGGGGAACAGAGAGGCAGAACGCGGCGGGGCAGGGCAACAGGTCGAGTCCAAGACCAAGTGGGAACCAGCAAGGCAGTCAGGGGGCAATCGTCCATTTTCAGAAACCAAG
>JANPOM010000415.1:0-2079 GCA_031427995.1 Anaeromyxobacter sp.
TACACCTCCCGCCCCCGCACGATCGCCCGATCCCCGGGCGAGCGCGCCTCCTCCAGCCCCGCCCCGGCCGCGGGCGCCTCGGCCAGGAAGACGACGTGGAGCAGTTCCTTCGGCACCCCCTCGGCCGGGAACGGGTTCCCCGCCCGCACCGCCGCGACCTCCTCCCCCGAACGCAGCAGCACCGGTGACCTGAAGCCGCACTCCTTATAGATCAGCGCCTCGACCAGCCCGGGCGCCGCCCTGGCCACGGCCGCCCTCGCCCGGAACAGCACGTTTCCGCTCGCCCCCACGGTCCGGACCTCCAGGCAGCCCGCCTCCTCGAAGAACCCGGCCAGCAGCTTCATCGGCAGCCGGTGCTTCCCGCCGACGTTCACCCCCCTCAGCAGCGTCACCCAGGAACCGGCTCCGGTCGATTTCGACAAAGCGCCCTGTTTTCCACGAGTCATACCTATCTCCTAGGGTGGTCCTGGAGCACCCGCTCGACCATCGAAGGTTGACAAGACCCTCCCCCTCCACCTATCCGTCCCCGCCATGGCTTCCAAGTCCCTCGTCATCGTCGAGTCGCCCGCCAAGGCCAAGACCATCGAGAAGTACCTCGGCGCCGACTTCAAGGTGATGGCCTCCGTCGGCCACGTGGTCGACCTGCCCTCCTCCCCGCTCTGCGTGGACACGGAGGACGACTTCGCCCTCACCTACGAGGTGACCAAGCCGAAGGTGATCGCCGAGCTGAAGGCCGCCCTCAAGAACGCCGGCGCCCTCTACCTCGCCACCGACGAAGACCGCGAGGGCGAGGCGATCGCCTGGCACCTGCTCAACCAGCTCAAGCCCAAGGTCCCGGTCCACCGGATGGTCTTTCACGAGATCACCAAGAAGGCGATCCTCGAGGCGGTCGCCACCTCGCGCGACATCGACACCGGCCTGGTCGACGCCCAGGAGGCGCGCCGCACCCTCGACCGGCTCTACGGCTACGAGGTCTCACCGGTGCTCTGGCGCAAGATCGGCCCCAAGCTCTCGGCCGGCCGCGTCCAGTCGCCCGCCATCAAGCTGATCGTCGAGCGCGAGCTGGAGCGCATGCGCTTCCGCTCCGGCTCCTACTGGAACGTCGCCGCCCGGCACCCGACCTCCCCGGCCTTCACCTCGACGCTCACCCAGGTCGGCGGCCGACGCATCGCCACCGGCAAGGACTTTGACGAGCTGGGCCTCCTCTCCTCCGACGCCCGGCTCCTCGACGAGGCGACCGCCCGCGCCCTCACCACCGGCCTCGATGGGCGCCCCTTCACGGTCCGCTCGCTGGAGAAGAAGGGCTACCGCAGCTCGCCCAAGCCCCCCTTCATCACCTCCACCATGCAGCAGGAGGGCGGCCGCAAGCTGCGCCTCTCGGCCCAGCAGGTGATGCGCCTGGCCCAGGGGCTCTACGAGCGCGGCTACATCACCTACATGCGCACCGACAGCACCACGCTCTCGGCCACCGCGCTCTCCGCCGCCCGCGCCCAGATTGCCGAGCTCTACGGCGACAAGTTCCTGCCGGCCTCGCCGCGCACCTACGCCAAGAAGTCCAAGAACGCCCAGGAGGCCCACGAGGCCATCCGCCCGGCCGGCGACGCCTTCCGCACTCCCGACTCGCTCTCCGGCGAGCTGAGCGGCGCCGAGCTGCGGCTCTACGATCTCATCTGGAAGCGGACCGTCGCCTCCCAGATGACCGACGCCGAGGGCGAGTCGGTCTCGGTCAAGCTCGAGGCCACCGCCGCCGGCGGCGAGCGCTGCGAGTTCAGCGCCGGCGGGCGCACCATCCTCTTCCCCGGCTACCTGCGCGCCTACGTCGAGGGGGCCGACGATCCGGAGGCGGCGCTCGACGACAAGGAGTCGCCGCTGCCGCAGCTGCGCGAGGGCCAGACCGTCAAGGTCACCGCGCTCGAACCGATCGGCCACGTCACCTCGCCACCGGCCCGCTACACCGAGGCCTCGCTGGTGAAGAAGCTGGAGGAGCTCGGCATCGGCCGCCCCTCCACCTACGCCTCGATCATGGGGGCGCTCGCCTCCCGCTACGTCTGGAAGAAGGGGCAGGCGCTGGTGCCGGAC
>JANPOM010000416.1:0-12218 GCA_031427995.1 Anaeromyxobacter sp.
CCATGTCTTCGCGCTTTCGTCCTCAATGCGGGCGTTGCAATCATCTGGAGGAGCGTGACCCTCACACCAGATCCTAAGTGGCCTGTCCCAGCTGGCGCAGGCGGGTGGAGCGGTAGTCGTAGGTCTCGGGGAGGACCTCGAGGTTCTCCTCGATGGCGCGGAGGATCACCTTCCAGTCGAAGCGCACGCCGGGATGGGCGCGTTCACCGGGAACGCGGTCTTCCACTGCCAGCATGCGGCGGAGAAGGCCATCAAGGGCTTCCTCGCGCTCCACGCGAGGCCCTTCCGCAAGACGCACGGCATCGAGGACATCGGCGCCCAGGGTGACGTAGCCGGCCTCCACCTGGTCGCCTGGCGCCGGCTCACATGGGGTAAGCGGGCGCTGACCCCCCAGTGGGGCGCGCCGCGCCGGAGGCACGCGGGTACTGCTGGGAAACCCGCGTTCCCCGGAGCACCACATGAAGAAGACGACCCTCCTCTCGATCGGTTTCGCGTCCCTGCTCGCGGCGTGCGGAAGTGACAGCGCCACCCCCCTGCCCACCACCGGGCAGATCACCTTCAGCGGTACCACCACGTTCAACGGTCCGCACGCCGGCCAGACCATCCGGGCGGCGCTGGTCCGTGCCTCCGACAACACCACCCTCGACCTCCAGAAGCTGACCGTGGCTCCGTCCGGGACCAGCCCGGCCTTCTCCTTCACCTTCGCGCCGCCGGTCGATCTCTCGGTGGCCCACAAGATCCGCTACTGGGTCGACTTCAACTCCAACGACGCCTGCGACGCCGCGCCGGCCGATCACCAGTGGGAGATCGACGCCCCGGTGGGCCAGTCCGCGGTCTCGGTGGCCCACAACGCCACCTTCACCAGCGTCTGCTCGACCTTCACCTTCCCGCTCACCTTCACCGGGAGCGCCACCTTCAACGGGCCGCACGCCGGCAACGCCTTCAGGGCCGCGCTGGTCCGCGGCACGTCGGCCACCGCACTCGACCTCCAGGCCGGGACGGTGGCGGCGACCGGAACCGTTCCGGCCTTCTCGGCGGCCTTCGCACCGAGGCTCGTCATCGGCGAGGCCTACTCGGTGAAGCTCTGGATGGACTTCAACGCCAACACCACCTGCGATGCCCCCCCGGCCGACCACCAGTGGAGCATCCCCGTCGTGACCGACCTGGCGACGCACCTGGCGACGGTCAGCTACGGGCACAACACCACCTTCACCAGCGTCTGCGCCTGGTTCCCCTGACGGGCATCGCCCTGTAGCTGGCCAGGACGCCGGCCCGGGGACACCCCCCGCCAAGGTGGCGGTCTCCCCGGGCTCCGGCCATACTCCCGGCTCCGCGCCCGCGGCGGGCGTGCGCCGAGGAGACCGACCATGTGGCAGCGGCTGGGCAACCTGCTGAAGGCGTTTGCGAACCTGTTCGTCACCGACCTGGAGAAGCGCAACCCCGAGGCGCTGCTCCAGCTCGAGGCGGAGAACCTGCGCAAGCAGGTGGCCTCCTTCAACCAGGGGCTGGCCACCCACGCCGGCCTCTGCGAGCGGATCATGGGCCAGGTGCGCAAGCAGGAGTCGGAGCAGCGCGACCTGAAGGCCAAGACCACCGCCCACCTGCGGGCCGGCAACCGCAACGCCGCCGGCCAGTACGCGGTGCGGCTGCAGACCGTGGAGGCCGAGCTGACGGAGAACCGGCGGCAGCTCGCCCAGGCCGAGGAGACCTACAAGAACCTGGTCAAGGCCCGCGACGTGGCGGTGGCCTCGGCGCGCGCCAAGATCGAGAGCCTGAAGGGGGCCATCACCGACATGCGCATGAAGCAGGCCATGGCCGAGATGCACGAGATGGCCTCCGGCATGGTCAGCGAGATCGGCGGCTCGGGCGACACCATCAACCGGCTCCACGAGATGGTGGAGGAGCAGCGGACCAAGGCGGCCGGGCGCGCCCGGGTGGCCAAGGACTCGCTCGACATGACCGACGTGAACGTCAAGGAGGCAGAGCTGGAGGCGCTCAGCGACCAGGCCCTGGCCGACTTCGCCGCCAGGGAGGGCATCACCCTGGAGCCGAGGACGGCGGCGGCCCCGGCCGAGCGGGCCATGGGCGCGGCCAAGGCCACCGAGTCCGAGGGCGGCAAGGAGGGCTGACTTGCCCCAACCCAGGCTGGCTGCCGTGACCAGGGCGTCGAGACCGAAGCGAGGCTGGCGCTAACATGCCCCTGCCGGCACACGCGCCCGCCTGGGCCGCCGATCTCGTGCTGGCCTACGAGAGCGGAGCCCACGGCCAGTTCATCCTGCACGGCAACGTCTCCGACCGCTTGCCGGTGGAGGGGCGGCTGGTCACGCTTCACCGCTGGCTGGAGGAGGAGCTGCTGGCGGGCTTCGACGTGGTCTTCGTCTACGACCTCGGCAACGGGCTCCGGGTGGCGCGCGGCGCCGAGGCGGTGGAGGCCTGGCGCGGCGGCGAGAAGGCTGGACCGCTGCCGCGCGATCCGCACCAGGCGGTGGAGCTGGTCGGTCGCTGGGTGCGCTACCTCGCCAACCTGCGCGCGCTGGGGCGGCCCGAGAAGCGCTCGGTGGCCTGCATCCTGCGCGGCGCCGACCGCATCCTGCCGGCCGGCAACGACGGCGGCCACGAGCAGGGCAGCCTGGTCTCGCTGGTGCGCGACTGGGCCGGCGAGGCCCCATTCTCCGAGGTGGCCTTCGCCTCCTTCCTGCTGGCCGACGGCCTCACCGACCTGCACCCGCTCCTCTCCGCCAACCCGCGGGTCTCCCGGGTGCGGGTGCCGCTGCCCGACGCGCCGCTGCTGACGCTGGCGCTAACGCTGCTGCGGCGCGAGCACCCGGCCGCCTTCGACGCCGAGAGCGGGGAGCTTGGAAGCTCGGCCGCCGCCTTGGTGGGGGTCTCGATCTCGGCGCTGGAGAGCCTGGTGAAGACCAGCTCGCACCAGCGGAGCCCCTTGCGCCCCGCCGACCATGCGCGGGTCAAGAAGGAGCTGGTGGAGCGCGACTCGGGCGGCCTGGTGGAGTTCATCGAGCCGCGCCGCAGCTTCGCCGACTACCACGGCCAGGAGGCGCTCAAGAGCTGGCTCCGGCAGGACGTGGCGCTATGGCGGGCCGCCGACCTGCGCGCCCTGCCCATGGGCTACCTGGTATGCGGGCCGGTCGGCACCGGCAAGACCTTCCTGGTCGAGTGCCTGGCCGGCGAGGCCGGCGTGCCGGTCGTCAAGCTCAAGAACTTCCGCGACCGCTGGGTCGGCTCCTCGGAGGGGAACCTGGAGAAGATCTTCCGGCTGGTGCGGGCGCTGGGGCGCTGCATGGTCTTCGTGGACGAGGCCGACCAGGCGCTGGGGCGGCGCGAGTCGGGCAGCGGCGACAGCGGCCTCGGCGGGCGGATCTACTCGATGGTGGCGCAGGAGATGGGCGACGCCTCCAATCGCGGGCGCGTCATGTGGGTGCTGGCCTCCTCGCGCCCCGACCTGATCGAGGTCGACCTGAAGCGCCCGGGCCGGGTGGACGTGAAGGTGCCCATCCTCCCGACCGCCACCGTCGAGGAGAGCGCGGCGCTGCTCTCGGCGCTACTCAAGCGGCTCGACCTGGCGGTGGCCCCGGCCGACCTGGTCCCGCTCTCGCCGCCGCTGCTGCTCACCCCGGGCGCGGCCGAGGCGCTCTCGGTCAAGGCCTATCGTCTGGTCCGCACCGCCAACCTCGAGCCGCTCGAGGCGGTGCGCCGCTGCCTGGACGGCTACCAGGGGCCGGTGCCACCGGACATCATGGAGTTCCAGATGCGGCTGGCGGTGCGCGAGGCCACCGACCTCGCCTTCGTGGCGCCCGCCTTCCGCCACCTGGCCGGGCCGGAGCGGGCCGACCAGCTGCAGCCCAGCCCCGAGCGGACCAAGGCATGAGCGCCCGCCACCTCTGGGCCGCCTTCTGGGCCCGCCCCTTCGGCATGCCGCTGCCGCCCAACCTGTTCGGCCTGGCCACCTTCGGCCTGCTCGGCGCCTTTCTCGACCCCGGCTTCTGGCTCATCGGCGCGGGGCTCGAGGTGGCCTACCTGCTCGCCCTCTCGCGCAGCGCCCGCTTCCAGGCGGCGGTGGACGCGGCCGGGAGCGGCAACCGTCCGTCCGGCCAGCGCGAGGCGCGCCACCAGGCGCTCTGGTCCCGCCTTCCCCGGGCCGACCAGGAAGCGCAAGGCGCGCTCGAGGCACGCTGCGACGAGGTGCTGGAGACGCTCGGCCCGGAGAAGGCCTCGACGCACGCCGACGGCCTGGCCCGGCTGGCCTGGATGCACCTGAAGTTGCTGGCGGCGCGCCAGGCGCTGGAGCGGGTCATGGCGAGCGGCACGGCCGAGGCCGCCGGCCTCGAGGCGCAGGCACAGGCGCTGACCAGGCGGCTCTCCTCGCCAGAGCTCTCCGACGAGCTGAAACGCACGCTCGAGCAGCAGGCCGAGGTCATCATGGCTCGCCGCGACGGCCACCTCGAGGCGGCCCGGCGGCGCGAGCGGGTGCAGGCCGAGCTGGAGCGGATCCGCCAACAGGTGGCGCTGGTGCGCGAGCAGGTCTTGCTCTCCACCGGCGAGGCCGGCGTGACCAGCTCGGTCGACTCGCTCTCCGCCTCGCTCGACGAGGCGAGCCGCTGGCTCAACGACCAGCAGGAGCTCCTCGGCAGCCTCGACGACCTGACCGCCTCGCCACCCAGCACGCTGCTCGGACGCTCGCGCAGTGGCCGCACCACCACGGGAGAATCAGCATGACCTCCACCAGCCTCCGCACCCCGCGCGGCGCCGCCGCCGGCACCATCATCACCATCCTGCTGGCGTTGGCCCTGATCGGCCTGGGCGCCTGGCTCCTGACCCGCCGCGCCGCCGAGCCGGCGCCGGCCAGCACGGCCTCCTCGGCCTCCAGCCTCCCGGCGGCCGCTGGTGGCGCCAGGACCCCGGAGGGGAAGGTCCCGGCCCCGGTCGAACCGGTCACCGGCCCGCCGCCGCTGGCCGCGGCCGCCACCTACCTCGTCAAGGATGGCGTGGTGGAGGTGGACCTCTCCGAGTACGCCGGCTACGGCGGCCTGATCGTCGCCAACGGCGGCCTCGAGCCCAACCCCGACTCCTTCTTCGCCCGCACCTACGGCTTCAAGGTGAAGCTCACGGTGAGCGAGGGGGAGACCTGGAGCCAGCTCAACAACGGCCGCTTCGCCGCCTCGGCCACCACCACCGACGTGCTGGCGGTGCAGGGGCGCGGCTTCCAGGTGGTGGTGCCGGCGCAGATCGGCTGGTCGCGCGGCGCCGACATGCTGGTGGTCGATACCGGCGTGGCCACGGTGAACCAGCTGGCCGGCAAGGTCATGGCCGCCTCGCAGTTCAACGAGGCCGAGTTCTTCCTGCGCTACCTGGCCCGCGAGGCCGGGGTGAAGGTGCGCGTGCTGCGCGACCTGGATGGCCGCCCCGAGCCGGCCGAGGTCGGGTTGGTCTTCTACGAGGACGCCAACGCCGGCTGCACCGCCTACCAGGCCGAGCTGGCCAGCGGGCGCCGGCGGCTCAACGGCTGCGTCGGCTGGTCGCCCGGCACCGACGAGGTCATCGAGGCCTCCGCCGGCAGGGCCAAGGCGCTGGTCACCAACCGGAACCTGCTGGTGGTGGCCGACATCCTCACCGTCAACCGTGGGTTCGCGGAAGCGAATCCCAGGATCGTGAAGGGGCTGGTGCACGGCCTGCTGGAGGGCAACCGGCGGCTGCGCGACGACCAGAAGGCCAACCTGGCGGTGGTGGCCAAGGCCTTCAAGTGGAGCGAGGCCGAAGCCGCCGCCCAGCTCGCCAAGGTCCACCTGGCCAACCTGCCGGAGAATCGCGCCTTCTTCGCCGGCACCATCGACGCGGCCGGCTCCTTCGGCGGCATCTTCCAGTCCTCGGTGCTGGCCTACGGCGAGCTCATCAAGAACCCGTCCGACTCGGCCCGCTACCCCGACCTCGCGCACCTGGAGGCGCTCGCCAAGGAGGGGCTCTTCGCCGGGCAGGTGGTGGCCATCGCACCCATCAAGACCGGGGGCGGGGCCTCGCTGGAGGGCGACCCGCTCCTCAAGAAGGACATCCGCTTCTTCTATGAGCCCAACTCCGCCCGGCTCGACCAGAAGGAGCCGAAGAACCTTGAGTACCTCGACGCCGTGAAGCAGTTCCTGCAGGTGAGCCCGGGATCGGTGTTGGTGCTGCGCGGCCACGTCGACAACGCCAGGGTGCCCGAGTTCAAGAAGCAGGGGGGCGAGGAGTTGGTGCGGGGCATGGCGCTCAAGGCCATGGAACTGTCGCGGCAGCGGGCCGTGGGCGTGCGCGAGGCGCTGCTGGCGCGCTACCCCAGGCTCGACCCGAAGCGGCTCGAGACGGTGGGGCGCGGCTGGGAGGAGCCGGTCGGCGCCGACGGCGTGCTCAACCGCCGTGTCGAGGTGCAGTGGTTCACGCTTGAGTAGGCGCGCCGCGCAGTCGCTCTTGACGGAGATCCACCGGGCCCTCCCACCAGCCCCCTGGCCGTGACACCCACGCTCGGACGGGGGACTGGGCCGTGGTGCGCCTCGGCGGCCACGGCGACAAGGGCGACCACGGCTGCCGACGCCTCGAGGGGCTGATGGGGGTGCTCGATGGCGACCCGCTCCGCCTCCCACCGCCGGCCTTGCCCCGGCCGCCGGTTCCCGTACAAGTTGAGGCGTGCCCCAGCCCGAACTCGACGGCGAGCGCCGCTGGCTCGTCGAGACCTACCAGCCCGACGCTCCCCAGCTCACGCTGCGAGCCGCCGTCTCGGGGGTCCTGCTCGGCGCCCTGATGGCGCTCTCCAACCTCTACGTGGTGCTCAAGACCGGCTGGAGCCTCGGCGTCACGGTGACGGCCTGCATCCTGGCCTGGGGCGCCTTCAAGGTGCTCTCGGCCCTGCGGCTCACCTCGCACCCCTTCGGTCCGCTCGAGAACAACGCCATGGCCTCGGTCGCCTCCTCGGCCGGCTACATGACCGGTGGCGGCAACATGGCGGCCCTCCCGGCCCTGATGCTGCTCGGCGCGCCCCGGCCCTCCGGACCGGCGCTGGTCGCCTGGTTCGCGGCCATCGCCATGCTCGGCGTGCTGGTGGCCATTCCGGTGAAGCGGCAGCTGGTCAACCGCGAGCAGCTCCCCTTCCCGACCGGCATCGCCACCGCCGAGACCATCCGCGCGCTCCACGGCGCCGGGGCCGGCGGCGGCCAGGCCCGGCTCCTCGGCGCGGCGGCGCTGGTCGGGGCGCTGGTGGCCGCGGCCAAGGACCTCCCCGGCCTGCCCTTCCACGTCCCGGCCACGGTCTCCCTGCCGCTGCTCCTCGCCGGCCTGCCGCTGGCCGCCTGGGGGCTGGCCATGGAGACCTCGCTCCTGCTGGCCGGCTCGGGCGCGCTGGTCTCGCTCCGCACCGGCTGGTCGATGCTGGCCGGAGCGGTGGTGGCCTACGGCCTGCTGGCGCCGCCGCTGGTCGCCGCCGGGGTCATCCCGTCCGTCACCTACCGGGCCATCGTCCAGTGGACGCTCTGGGGAGGGGCGGGGGTGCTGATCTCGTCCGGCGTGATCTCGGTGGCCCTCGACTGGCGCAGCCTGGCCAGGGGGCTGGCCGGCATCGGGGGGGTGCTGCGACCGCGCGGCCCGTCGCGCGACCCGCTCGACGCCGTCGAGCCGCCGGCCTGGTGGTTCCCGGCCGGGCTGGCGGTGCTCGGGCCGGTCCTGGTGCTGCTGATGTGGCGGCTCTTCGCCATCCCGCCCTGGATCGGCCTGCTCACGCTCCCGCTCGGCGTGCTGATGGGGTTCATGGCCGCGCGCATCACCGGTGAGACCGACACCACGCCGACCAAGGCCTTCGGCCCACTCACCCAGCTGGTCTACGGCGGGCTGCTGCCCGGCCAGCTGGTGCCCAACGTGATGGGGGCCAACGTCACCGCAGGCATCGGCCTGCACGCCGCCGACCTGCTCACCGACCTCAAATCGGGCTACCTGCTCGGCGCCCGGCCCCGGCCGCAGGTGGTGGCGCAGCTGCTCGGGGCGGTCGTCGGGGCCCTGGTGGTGGTGCCGGCCTTCGACCTGCTGGTCCCCACCGCCGCGGCGCTGGGCTCTGATCGCTTCCCGGCCCCGTCGGCGCAGGTCTGGGCCGGGGTCTCGCGGGTGCTGGCGGCGGGCGTGGCCGGGCTCCACCCGACCGCCCGGCTGGCGGTGCTGGCTGGGCTGGCGGTGGGGGCGCTCCTCGCCGTGCTGGAGCGGAGGCTGCCGGCGCGGGCCCGGGCTTTCGTCCCATCGCCGTCTGGCCTCGGGCTCGGCATGGTCATCCCCGGCCCCTCCTCGGTGGCGATCTTCGCGGGCGCCGCCGCCGCGGCGCTGCTGCGGCGTGCCCGGCCCGCCACCGCCGCTGCCCTGGTGCTCCCGGTCGCCTCCGGCCTCATCGCCGGGGAGAGCCTGATGGGGATCGCCATCGCCCTGTCGGTGGCGCTGCTCTGAGCCAGGAAGCCCCGCCGACATCCCAGTCGCGGGGCTCCGTCACCTTCGGGACGCCGGCGGAGAGGGCCGGGCGGCCACGCTGGGTCGGGGCACTAGGCCGCGCCCTTCTGCAGGCCGAGCGGCGTGAGCGCGTCGAGACCGGCTTCGATGCAGGCCTCGAACTGGGTGGGCGAGCGGAGCGAGGTGCCGTTGGCGGCGTCCTCGGCGGCGAACTCCATCACCACCGCCTCGACTCCGGTGAGCGCGCGCCGATGGCGCAGCAGCACGCCGCCATGCTCGCGGTAGAACTCCGCGTAGGCTTGGCAGTAGAGCTGGTAGAGCTGCGTGGTCGTCATGGGCTCGCCTCCTGCTGGCGCCACCCCCGACCCGCCACCCACGCCCCGTGAAACGCCAGACACCCCAAATATGATCTTGCTTTGCGATCGATGCAAGCCCCGCCCGGTGCCGGCTCGGTGACGATCCGACCGGGGCCGGTCCGACACGGCCCTACCCGGAATCTTCGGCCTTCAGGCCGGAGAGGACGTCAAAGCCTGGCCCGCAGGTACTGGCTCGGCCACGGCCCCTCGGCCTTCAAGGCCAGCGCCGCCCGGAGCGGGAAGTGCGGGTCGCGCAACAGCTGGCGCGCCAGCAGCACCAGGTCGGCCCGCCCCTCGGCGATGATCTCCTCGGCCTGGGCCGGCTCCGTGATCATCCCGACCGCCGCGCTCGCCACCCCGCCCTCGCGCCGCACCCGCTCGGCGAACCCGACCTGGTACCCCGGCGCGGCCGGGACCCTGGCGTAGGGCACCAGGCCCCCGGAGGAGCAGTCGATCAGGTCGACTCCGAGCCCGCGCAGGGTGCGCGCCAGCTCCACGGTCTCGTCGGGCGTCCAGCCGCCCTCGACCCAATCGGTGGCCGAGAGGCGCACCAGCACAGGCATGGCATCGGGCACCACCCCCCGCACCGCCGCCACCACCTCGCGCGCCAGCCGGGTGCGGCCGGCGAAGTCGCCGCCCCAGCCATCGGTGCGGTGGTTGGAGAGCGGCGAGAGGAACTGGTGGAGCAGGTAGCCGTGCGCCGCGTGGACCTCCACCGCCTTGAACCCGGCCGCCACCGCCCGCCGCGCCGCCGCGGCGAAGGCCGCTACCAGTCCGCGCAGCCCGGCCTCGTCGAGCGCCGACGGGAGCGGGTGGCCTTCGCCGAACGGCACCGCGCTCGGCCCCACCACCTCCCAGCCAGGGGCGGCGGTGAGCGGCGCGCCCCCCTGCTCCCAGGGCGGACGGACCGAGGCCTTGCGCCCGGCGTGGGCCAGCTGCAGCGCCGGGACCGCCCCCTGCGACTCGACGAAGCGGACGATGCGCGCCAGCGGCTCCTGCTGCGCCTCGTCCCAGAGGCCGAGGTCGCCCGGTGAGATCCGGCCGCGGGGCTCGACCGCGGTCGCCTCGAAGATAACCAGGCCGGCCCCGCCCTTGGCGAGGCCGCCGAGGTGGACCAGGTGCCAGTCGTTGGCCCGGCCGTCGGTCGCCGAGTACTGGCACATGGGGGAGACGCCGATGCGGTTTCGGAGCGTGACGCCGCGGAGCGCGAAAGGAGTGAAGAGCATGCGGCCATCTTCGCCCACCCGGCCCGGAAAGGAGAAGGGCGGCGACCGGGGAGGCCACCGCCCTCCATGCCGCGGCGGCGGGGCCGCTACCTGGCGGCCGGCGTGGCCACCGGGGCCGCCGCGGGGGTCTTGCCGGCGCCCGGGGTGAAGGTGACGCCAGCCGAGGCGATCCAGACCGAGCTCTGGTAGGCGCCCGGGATCGAGGCGCCGTCGACGGGGGCCGTCACCTGGTCCATGAAGCCGTGGAAGTAGGCGCCGTTGACCGTGAGCGCCGGGGTGACCTTGAAGCCGAGCCCGGCCGAGACCGCCCAGGTGCTCGAGTCGGGCAGCGTCGGCGAGTAGCTGGCCGGGTCGAGGCCGGAGATGTCGCGCAGCAGGCCGGCGCGCACCACCAGCCGGTCGGTGGCGTCGAACTCGCCGCCGAGGCGGAAGGTCATGCCGTCGGAGTAGTTGCGCGGCACGTCGATGACCAGCCCGGCGCTGCCGACGAAGGTGTCGGCCTGGTAGACGCTGTAGAAGTTGTAGGTGAAGCCGAAGGTGAGCAGCAGCGGCGGCGCCACCCGGACCGAGGCGGCCAGGTTGAAGACCGAGGGATAGGTGAGCTCATGGGTGACACCCTGGTCGGCGACCGACGGGGCCAGCCCGCCCGGGACGCTGAAGTGGCCGTCGCCCTTCAGGTTCATCTTCCCCTGGTACTTGAAGTCAAAGGCCAGGGTGAGCGGGACCGAGAGGCTCGGCCTGAGCTCGGCCGACAGGCCGAAGGAGAGCGCCCCGCCCTTGGTGGCCAGCTCGCCGTAGGCGCCCGGGACGGGCTGCACCCCCTGCTTCAGGTACTCGGTGCCGTAGTAGTAGATGAGACTGGCGCCGAGCCGGAGCTGCTGGTTCAGCTCATAGCCGCCCGAGAGGTAGCCGGCGTAGATCTTCCGGTCGACGGTGATGATGCTGCCGCGGCCGGCCCAGTCCTCGTCCCAGAAGACGTTTCCGCCGCCCGGGACGTTGATGCCGCCGCCGATGCCGACCTTGCGCCCCTTGAACTCGAAGCCGTAGGAGGCGAAGAGGGCGACCGGCGGGACCGGCTTGAACTGGGTCTCGGCCGGCGACGGGTAGTAGGAGCCGCCGGTGATGTCGGTCCACTCGGTGGTGAAGACCAGCACCGAGCCGTTGAGCGACAGGCCGAGGCCGGGGAGGCGGGAGAGCGCTGCCGGCATGGCGTAGGCCGCGCCGGCGTCGTTCTGGGCCGCCACCGCCGACCCGGCCATGGCCAGATCGCGGGGAGCCACGTTGGGCACGTCGTAGCCGTTGGCGAGCGCCAGGGCCGGGAGCAGCAGCAGGAGAGCGAGGATGGACCTGAGCGAGCGCATGGTCGTTCTCCCTACGGCAGGTGGATGGTCGCGGCGGTCGCGGTGCCGGTGACCAGGAAGCCGGCGGCGTCGAACTGGACCGAGGCGATGGTGCCGAGCATGCCGTGGCTGACGGCGCCGCCGGCGGCGCTGTCCGACACGTAGAGCGAGCTGTTCACCCCCATCAGCTGGTAAAGCAGCCAGTTGTTGGTGTTGGGGACCACTCCATCGAGCGCCGCCACCTGGGCCTGGACCTGCTTCGGCCCCTGCGGCGTCTGGAAGGTCGGGTCGGCCAGGAAGTTGGCCATGGGCGAGGCCACCATGGCGCTGGCGTAGTTGATGGGGTCGCCCGGGTCGAGGATCCACTTGGCCACGATCGAGGTCTTCAGGTAGGCGGCCGCGACGGCCGGGTTGAAGGCCGGGTCGCCCGGGTTGATCGCCGCCCAGCTGAAGCCGGGGATGATGGTGGCGAACAGCGCCTCGGTGCCGGCGCGGAAGGCCGGGGCGGTCGTGAAGATGTCGAAGACGGTGCCGCCGCCGACCGAGAGCAGGGCCCGGCTGATGCGCGGGTTGGCCGCCACCGCGCTGGTGCCCGAGATCGAGCCGAGGCTGATCCCCTCGTAGTAGGTGGTGGCCGGATCGACCGCCAGTCCGAGCGCGAAGAGCGCATTGAAGAGCGGGTTGGTCCCGGGCGCGGGCTGCGGCGGGTAGCCGGCGGCGGCCGGCGGACGGTTGAAGGCCAGCGTCAGGGCCGAGACGTCGAGGATGTTCTGCCGGAAGGAGTCGCGGACCCGGAAGAAGTTGGCGCTGACGAAGTAGCGCGACCCGAC
>JANPOM010000417.1:0-2453 GCA_031427995.1 Anaeromyxobacter sp.
CCGTTCACCCGGTGGCACGCCGTGGCCTTCGGCTGCATCTGGGCCTCGCTGGTCATCTACACCGTGGACGCGCTCTCGCGCAGCCGCGACGGCGGGCTCTAGAACTCGATGCCGGCTCGGATGATCAATCCAAGATCCCTGCCTCCCACGGTGTACCTGTGGGTCTCTTGCAAGCCGCTCAACCTCTCCACGACCACGTCCATCCGTTTGCGGGTCAGGTCCTCCCGGTAGCTCAGCCAGAAGCCCGTGACGAAGTGGGGCGGGAGTGCCGGGAATGCGGACAGGAGGCCCAGCCGAACGCCAGCGTACGGGAGGCGGGCCGAGTTCGGCGAGACCGGTTTCGTCTCGAGTATGTCCCCCCCGACGCCATCGATGCGGTGGGTCCCGATCTCCGCGAGCGCCTCGAGGCGGATCCAGGGAACGAGGCTGCGCGCCGCCCCAACGAGCACGCCCATGTGGCTGGTACCGTAGCCGCGCAGGTAGAGTTCGGTATCCGCCGTCCCGCCGAGGAGGAGAAGGCGATAGCGCAGCATCAGCGTCGCTCCGATCCCGAACGAGATCGAACCGGCCGCGTAGTGGCTTCCGCCGCCGAGCGCGCCACCGAGGAGGAGCGCCGCGCTCGGCCTGGCTTCCGCGTCGCCGATCCCCGACGGCGCCTCCGCGGCCGATCCGGCCCCCGACGCGGCGAGGAGCGCGACAGCCAACCCGATATGGATACGGCGCATGCCCCCTCCTTCGACCACGGTAACCGTTCACGCCCCTTGGTTCACGCTGGCAGAAGCGAAGGCGCCGGGCGGCCGTCGAGACGTGCCTGGTGGGCAGCAACGATGTAGGCCAGCACGTTGCGGTTCTGCTGCCTGAGCGTGGTGGTGGCCGTGAGCATCCGCTCCACGAAGCGGCTCCCCGCGGCGGACTCGGTCCCGAAGCTCAGCTTGCGAGCGATGACTGCCGGCCTGACCCGCCGCTCCGCCACGTTGTTCGTCGGCTCGACCGCAGGCTCCCTGACGAAGGTGAAGAGGGCCCCCTCGAGCTTCATCATCGCCTTCGCCATGCCGCATGTCTTGGGCTCGGCGCGCACCTGTGCGCTGCGAAGGAGACGGAGGATCTCCGTCTTCACGGGCTTCATTCGGCGCTGGAAGGTTTGGTGCGTCAGCGTTCCATCGCGCGCCTGATGCCACCAGGCGAACATCATGGCCGCCTGCTGAAGCAGCGCCTTGCCGATCACGCCTCCCTTGCCGCCGCGGTCCACGAAGCCCTGGAAGTCGCGCAGCAGATGGCTCCAGCAGATCTGCCGGCGCAGAGCGTCCACGAAGTTGTAGGCGCTCCATCGGTCGGCGCCCAGGACCCCCTTGAACCCATCGCCCAGCATGTCCCGGGCGACGTCCTCGCCCCGGCTCTTGGCGATCTTGAAGACCGTCACGAGCGAGGCGGTGACCAACCACAGCCAGGCCCGCGCCTTCTTTCCCTCGGACTTGCCCTCGTACCAGCCAGTCTCGTCCGCGTTCACCACGGGCTGATGGCGCACGTACTCGCGCGCCTCCTCCACCGGGGCCGCGAGGACCTCGCTGGTCTGCTGCTCGATCTTGGAGATCGCCCCCAGCGACACCTCGACGTTGAGGAGCGTCGAGACGAGCTCCTGGGCGAGGCGCTTGGACTGCCGGAACCGAATGGTGAGCAGCCCCACCATCGACACCAGCACCGGCCCGAAGGACCCCCGCGACACGCCGGCCGGCAACTCGGCGCGGGTGGTCTCGCCGCAGTCGGGGCAGACCAGCGCGTGCAGCTGATACTCGGTCACCGTCGGCACGACGACCGGCACCTCGGTCACCTGGTGTCGCAGCGGGTTCGGGTCCCGCCCGCGAAGATGGTGATGGCACCGGCGGCAGGACGGGGGCACCAGTTCCTGCACCACGTCGACCTGATCGACCGGCACCAACTCCCGCATGTTGCGCTGGTGCCCCGGCTGCCCGCCTGGCTTCCTTCCCGTTGGCGGCTTCGCCGGGCGCGACACCCCTGGCGGATCCAAGGACGGCGGCTTCGACGAGTTGGTCGAGTTCTGGTTGATCTGGGCCGTGAGCCGAGCCACCTGCGTCTCCAGCACCGCGATCCGCTCAATCGCCCATGCCAGCTTCGTCTCAAGATCGGCGATGCGGGCGATGTCTGCGGGATCTCGTTGGGCCACACCATGCGTAGATCACGCTCACGCTCTCTTGTCGATCCCTCCGCGCAAGCGACCGCAGGGATGGGAGATTTCGGCGCGACGCCAGCGGCCCTCAACCCCGTGAACGGTTACCGACCACGTACAGTCGCTGACCTCCATCGTCTCACGCTCCACCTCCGCGCGACGAGGAATCCCGCAGGAAGAGCCGGACGGCGACTTCGCCCTCACCGATGAGGTCTCCAGGCCCGAGGTGATGGCCGAGCTTCTCGCCGCCCTCGAAGGCGCCTCCGCT
>JANPOM010000418.1:0-2821 GCA_031427995.1 Anaeromyxobacter sp.
GGCGACATGCTCTCCACGCTCTCCACGGTGGTGATCGACCCGCCCGAGGGGGACATGGCCGAGTACGAGCGGCAGGGGGTAAGCCATTCAACCCGCCGTTCGAGTCCGATAATGTAGAATATGGTGAGTCGGGGCTACTGGTTCAAACCCCGTTTCTTCGACTCCCAGACGTTGCCACACGCCCCGGACGCTCCGCAAGGGTGTCGGCCAGGGCCTGATGTCGGTCCCTGGACAAGGCTGTCCCGTGGCCGCCCCGGAGACCCGGCCTCGTCACTCGTCGTAGGTGGGGTCGGCGCCGCCGTACTCGGGCCCTGGATCGAGCGCCTCGTCTGGCGCTCGGGACCTCAACACCGGCGGCCCGGTGGACGGCAGCCCGAGGTGGTCAAGGATCCGCTTCGCCACCCGGGCCTCGGCGATGAAGGCGATGAGCTCCATCCGCCCACCGCACTGCGGGCAGCCGAGCACGTCCAGCGAGAAGACCTTCCGCAGCAGCTCAGCCCAGGGTACCCGGTAGCGGGGGCCGAGGCGCTCAACGCCTGCTGGCTCGGGCCCCTCGGCAAGGGAGAAGTCGCCCGGAGGCGACAGGTTGGCGTGGCGCCTCGCCGAGCCGGGCTTCTGGGCCGAGATCGTCGGCCGCTCGGAGTGGCCGGGCTGTCCGCCGTGCACTTGGAGGTCGCCTGGCCCAGCGCCGGTCGGCGCCTCTCCCCCCCGGCACGACCCTCCTCCGGTCCTTCGCGTTGGGCGCGAAGAGGCCGTGGTACCGGATGGCGTGAGTTCTCGGCGGCGGCACCAGGGTGGCGATGCGGGCCAGCAGTTGGTCGGGCGTGAGCAGCAGGAAGTGCGAGCCTCCGCGCGCCCGCTTCATCTTGTAGAGCAGGTTCCCCTCCGGACCTTGGGACAGCCGGTGAAGCGCGAAGGGCGGCCGGACCGCATACCGGCAGAGCTGCTCCAGCCCCGCGAGGTCGTTCTCGTGGATCCGCACCCCCGCGTGGAGCGAGAAGCCGTCGAGGAAGGCCGAGTGGCGCGCGTGCTTGAAGGGATCGGAGAAGCGCAGCCGCCGGTCCACCTCGGCCGCCTGCAGCTCGGCGAAGGTGTCGTCGTCGAGCGCCCGCGCCAGGGCCTCGTCGGCCGAGACGACCCGGTCCACCTTCCGGATGATCCTGCCGAGGACCCGCTCCAGCTCCACGTCGCTCGGCGCTGGAAGCCGGACGAACAAGGCCCGGCCGGGGCGCGACAGGTCGAAGACGCCATCCGGGATCAAGGTGTGGAAGTGGACGTTCAGGTTGATGGCCGAGCCGAATCGCTGGACCGCGGTGCAGCCGCCGGTCCGCGGATCGGCCACCCCGACCAGCCGCCCGCGCCGCCTCTGCCAGGCGAACACGGCCCGGGTGAAGAGGTCGAGCAGGCGCGAGCAGAAGGCCGGATCCCGTGCCGCCAGGAACCGGAGCCGCCGCGGGAACGACAGCACCCACTGTCTGACCGGCACCCGTGGGAAGACGTCGTGGACGAGGTGCTCTGCGGCGTCCTCCATGCGACGGGCGTTGCAGCTCGGGCAACTGCGCGCCTTGCACGAGAAGGCGACCAGCCGCTCGAAACCGCAGTCAGGACAGCGGATCCGCGCGAAACCCCGCCCCAGGATGCCGCAGTCGAGATACGCCCGCAGGTCGCGCTCGACGTGGGAGGGCAGCCCGCGACCGGTGGCGCTCCGCTCGCGGGCCGATGCCAGGAACGGCTCCAGCCGCGCCCGCACCACCCGGTGGAGCAGCGTCCTCTCTGGCTCCCGCCGCCGGTACCCGCCGAGCGGCGCCGTCGCCGCGCCCGGCCGGCGCTCCCAGACCTCGACCGGCTCGTACCGCGGGGGCATGCCCCGGGGTTGAGCAAGGGGCGAGCCGTTGGCCTGGAGGAGGCCGCGCCGGCCGGATTCGAGCACCCGACGATGCGCTGGCCGGCGCGAGTGAGGATGTGGGGCGCCTTCAACTGCGCGGGTGCCTGGCCTGGCCCGGCTCGTCCCGTGCCACGGGTACATCGAGGAGCGGGACGCGGCTGGCGCCCTGCGATGCGCCGCGGCGGCGCTGTAGTGCGCGCGCCGACGCTCCTCGCCTACATTGCGGAGCGATCACCCAGCGTGAGACCATCGCCGCTCCCGTCACGGCGCGAGGTCTTCGATGCGGCTTCACCCCGGGGTCTGGATTTCTCGCGCCGGCGTGGCGCTGCTGCTGCTCACCACCGCGCTGGCGAGTGGCTGCGGGGCGCTCGGCGGAGGCGACTGGTACTACCACTGGTCCTGCAACGGCGACACCGAGTGCTTGGCGCTCAACCCGACCGGCGCCTCCTCCGGCACCACCAACGAGGGGCCGAAGAAGGTGGACTGCACCCAGCTCCAGGAGTTCTCCCGCCGGTTCTAGAACATGCCGCCGGCGACCGACTCCTGCGACCAGTCCTCGGCGACGACGCCGCCGCCGGTGTCGCCGCTGGTGTCGATCACCATCGACTCGACCGGCGTGGCCATCGGCGCGGCCACCATCACCGCCGCCGCCGGTGGCCTGTCGGCAAGCGCCACGCTGACGGTGTCGCTGACGCCGCCGGGCGTGGCCTGGAACTACGTCACCAGCTCTCCGGTGATGACGTCCTGCGGCTCGGGCGCCGGCTGCGCCTACGTGAACTACCGGCTCAGCGGGACCACCTGGACCGGGAGCCAGTTCGTGGCGGTGGGGGGGCCGGGGGCCGTCGTCTCGCCGGCCTGGGTCTTCACCTCGCCGGACGGCGCCACCTGGACCTCCCGCACCGTCACCGCCACCGGCTCCTACCTGGGCGCGAGCTA
>JANPOM010000419.1:0-8962 GCA_031427995.1 Anaeromyxobacter sp.
GCTTGAGACCGCGCTCCCCCGCCCGCTCCTCGGGAGCGAGCCGGGTAAGCAACTCGGCGCTCCAGAGCGCGGTGGCGAGCGGATTGCGCACCTCGTGGGCCACGAAGCCGAGGTGGCCGGCCCGATCGTCCCCGCCCCAGGCCTGTCCGAGCGGTCGCGAGGGCGCCGCCTCGGGGGTACGGCGTTCTGGCCTCTGCTCCTCGGACACGACCCCCTCCCCGTCTTGACGGGACAGTCTAGCCGCGAAGTGGTTCCTACGCCGAAAAGGGGCGCGGGCCCGGGCCGACTACGCCATCCCGTGCTTCTTGAGCCGGTAGCGGAGCGTATCGCGCGACACGCCGAGCAGCCGCGCCGCCTTCGACTGGTTGCCGCTGGACCGCTCCATGGCCTCGGCGATGAGCCGCCGCTCCACGTCGTCGAGCACCAGCCCCTGCCCGTCGGCCGGCGGCACCAGCCGGTCCTTGGGGCGGGCCGCCACCACCCGGCGCAGCTCCGGCGTCAGGTGCTCGGGCCGGATCTCGTCCCCGCCGGCGTGGAGGATGAAGGCCCGCTCGATGACGTTGCGAAGCTCGCGGACGTTGCCCGGCCAGTGGTAGGCGGTCAGCAGTTCCATGGCCGGCGGCGTGACACCCTTCACCTGCCGCTTCAGGTCCTGGTTGAAGCGGGCGATGAAGTGGGCCGCCAGCGTCGGCACGTCGTCGAGGTGGTCGCGCAGCGGCGGGACCACCACCCGCACCACGTTGAGCCGGAAGAAGAGGTCGGCGCGGAACCGCCCCTCGCCGACCCGCTCCTCGAGGTTGACGTTGGTGGCGGCGATGACCCGGAAGTCGGCGCGCAGTTCGGTGACGCCGCCGACCCGGCGGAAGGTCTTGTTCTCCAGCAGCCGGAGCAGCTTGGCCTGCCCGCTGGGCTGCAGGTCGCCGATCTCGTCGAGCATGACCGCGCCGCCGTCGGCGGTCTCGAAGAGGCCGCGCTTCTGGGTGTGGGCGTCGGTGAAGGAGCCTCGCTCGTGGCCGAAGAGTTCGCTCTCCAGCAGGTGCTCGGGGAGTGCCGCGCAGTTGACCTGGAGGATGGGCCGCTCGCGCCGGGCGCTCTCGAGGTGGATGGCGCGGGCCACCACCTCCTTGCCCGAGCCGCTCTCGCCCTCGATGAGCACGGTGGTGGTGTCGGAGCCGGCCAGCCGGCCGATGATGCTGCGCAGCTGCTCCATGGCGGCCGAGGCGCCCACGATGGCGGCCAGGGCGTTGGGCTGCCGCCGATCGGCGGAGAGCACGGCGATCTGCCGGCGGGTGCGGGAGGTGGAGAGGGCGCGGGCCACCGCGGCGTCGAGCGCGGTGAGCGGAAACGGCTTGACCAGGAAGTCAACGGCCCCGTGCTTCATGGCCTCGACCGCCACGTCTACGGTGCTGTGGGCGGACATCATCAGCACCGCCAGCTCGGGGTGGAGCCCGAGCGCCTGGCGGAGGGTCTGCACCCCGTCGATGCCCGGGAGCTTCACGTCGAGCACCATGACGTCGGGCGGAGTGGCGGCGATCAGCTCCAGGGCCTGCTCGCCCGACTCGGCGGAGAGCACCTGGTAGCCGTCGCGCTGCAGCCGCTCCGAGACCGACCAGCGGATGAGCTTCTCGTCGTCTACGACGAGGATGCGGGCGGGGAGCGGCGGGGTCGGGGTCATGCGGCCTGGTCGGCGCCGCGAGGCGCCTGGGACTCCTTGAGCGTGACGGTGAAGATGGTGCCGCCTTCCGGGGGGCACCTATACCCGATGTGGCCGCCATGTTCCGCAACGATCCGCGCCGAGATGGCCAGCCCCAGCCCGTTCCCCTCCCGCTTGGTGGTGAAGAACGGCTTGAAGAGCTGCTCGCGCAGATCGGCCGAAATACCCGGCCCGCTGTCGGCGACCTCGACCACCACCAGCCCGGCCTCGCCGAAGGCGGAGCCGACCCGGAGGACACCGGCCCGCCCGCCCATGGCCTGGACGGCGTTGAGGCAGATGTTGAGGAAGACCTGCTCCAGCTGCGAAGGGTCGGCCATCACTGGCGGCAGCCCGTCGCCGAGCCGCGCCTCGACCTCCACCAGCGTGCCGCGGCACTGCTGGCGGATCAGGAAGAGGACCTTCTCGAGCGTGGCGTTGACCTCGGTGGAGCGGAGCCTGGCCTTGGGCGGCCGGGCGAAGGAGAGCAGGCTCTCCATGGTGTGGGTGAGCCGGTTGACCTGGTGGCGCATCTCGCCCACCACCTCGGAGTGGCGCGGGTGGCTGGCGAGGTCCTCCGCCAGCAGCTCGAGCGCGCCGGAGAGACCGGCCAGCGGGTTCTTGATCTCGTGGGCCAGGCCGGTCGCCACCTCGCCGACGGCGGCGAAGCGATCGGCCCGCACCATCCGCTCCTGGTAGAAGGCCTCCAGCTCGGCCTGGCTGCGCCGCAGCGCCGCCAGCGTGGCGTCGAAGCCGCGCGCCGCCACGCCCAGCTCGTCGGGGCGCCCTTCGTCGGCCACCACCGTCAGCTCGCCGGCCTCGGCGCGGCGCATGGCCGCCACCAGCCGCTGCAGCGGCCCGACCGCCTCCCGCCCCAGCAGCCAGAGGGCGATGCCGAGCAGGGCCACCAGCGCCGCGCCCGCGGCGAGCGCCAGCGTCCCGGCCAGTTCCCGCTTCGCCTCCCTGACCGGGTCGTTGGAGAAGCGCAGCTCCAGCCAGCCGCGCACCGGCGCGGTCCCCTCGTGGCAGCGGTTGCAGGCGGCGGTGCTGTGGATGGGCTGGATCACCGCGTACTGGTTCTCGGCCCCGCCCGGTTCGGTCACCACGGTGGTGTCGGCGAACCGGTCGGGCCTGCCCCAGGGGTGTGCGCCGACATAGCCGGGATCCGAGGAGATCGAGACCTGGCCACCAAGGGCGATGAGCGAAGCCGAGATGAGGTCGCTGCGGTGGGAGATCAGCGACCCGAGCAGCTCGGGCACCGCCTGCGGCTGGCCGGAGAGCATCACGTTGGAGACGCCGGTCGCCACCATGTGGGCGAAGATCTCGGCGCGCTCCTGCCGCCCCCGCTCCATCCCGGCGCCGTAGGAGTTGACCGCGCCGGCCACCATGGCCGTGAGCGTCAGTCCGAAGAGGACGGCGGTGGGGATGAGGATGCGGGCGCGGAGGCTGGAGTGGAGCCTGCCGAAAATGGTTCTCAATGTGGGCATCCCGGGGGAGGTCTGCGAGCGGTCCCGCCATCATCCCAGAGACGCCCTCCCCGTGGAAGCCTCTCGGGCGGGGCGCCAGATTCCTCCAGACAAGCGGGTGAAAACACGCAACGCTTGCGTGATTTCACCCCGGCGACTCCGCCCCGGCGAAACCGCTGCGCGAGGGAGAAGCAGTGACGATGCGCGATCTTCCGGCCCAAATCCGCTCATCCCCGCGTGGTCTCGCGCTCCTTTGCCTTCGAAGGCCAAGTAGTCCCTACAGGGGCTTAGCGGCACCCGGCTTGCATGTGGGGCGCTGCACAGTCCCGCCAACTTTGGTCACCGCCTGGACGGAGAGACGAATCCCGTGCCCGTGAGATCCGCCGAAAGCCCCCTTTCGCTCGCCGTTCCCGCCCGCGCGCTGCTCCTCCTCGCCGCGACGCTGGCCTTCGGGCCGCCCGCCATCGCCCAGGCGCCGCTCAAGGTGCCGAATGCGCCGGCCGCTGCCAAGCCGGCTCCGGCCGCCCCGGCAAAGGCCGTTCCCGCCGCCACGCCGCCGGCCGCCGCTCGCGACACGGACGTCCCCCTGCCTCCGCCTCCGGTGCTCCGCGACGGCACCGTGGCGGCTCCAGCGGCCTTCCCAGGCGCCACCCCGTCCGCCGAGCGCTGCACCAACTGCCACGCCGCCATCACCGCCAAGCGCTTCCTGCACCCCTCGCTGGCCAAGAACGACTGCACTGTCTGCCACCGGGCGGCGCCGGCCGAGAAGGGCAAGTGCAAGTCGAGGACCGCCACCAAGTGGTCGCTGGTCAAGACCGAGCCGGACCTCTGCTACAACTGCCACAAGCGGATGGACCAGTCGAAGTCGGTCCACACCGCGGTCCGCCAGGGCTCCTGCCTCTCCTGCCACGAGGCCCACTCGTCGGCCTACCCGAAGCTGATCAAGCTCCCGCGCGAGAAGCTCTGCCTCGAGTGCCACGAGGTCGAGCCGTTGCTGCCCAAGGCGATCCGCCACGCCCCGGTCGCCGAGGGGCGCTGCCTCGACTGCCACGACGCGCACGGCAGCGAGAACCCGAGCATGATCACCGGCACCGGCACGGCCCAGTGCCAGAAGTGCCACGACACCAAGGCCCCCGGCGGCAAGGGCACGCCGGGCGCCGCCTTCAGGATCGACCTGTCGAAGCCGGTGGTGCACAAGGTCATCACTCAGAAGAACGACTGCGGGGTCTGCCACGAGGTCGGCCACTCCGGCGACAACCTCAAGTTGCTCAAGAAGAACGCCCTCGACCTCTGCTACGGCTGCCACGAGCGCCAGGACAAGGCCCGTTTCCCGCACACCGCCGTGATCGCCGGCGACTGCTCGGTCTGCCACGACCCGCACAGCTCCGACCAGCCCAAGCTGCTGTCGGACACCACGCCGGCCGGCACCTGCTTCAAGTGCCACCAGGACGACCTGACCGGCCGCAAGGTGATCCACAAGCCGCTGGAGAAGGGCTGCGACCAATGCCACCTCCCGCACGGCGGAGCGAACCGGCACCTGCTCAAGGGCGGCGAGGGCAAGAAGGCCTGCCAGTCCTGCCACCAGACGCCCGTTGACGCCGGCAGCGTCAAGCACGCCGCGCTGGAGCGGTACGGCTGCGCCGGCTGCCACGATCCGCACGGCACCGCCAACCGCTTCCTGCTGGCGAAGAAGACCAACGACCTCTGCATCGGCTGCCATGAGGGGCAGAAGGACGGCAAGCACGTCTCTTCCATCGTCTCGCGCGGCCACACCGTCGGCGGGCCCGGCCTGATCGATCCGCGCAAGCCGGATCGGCCGTTCTCCTGCGCCAGTTGCCACAACCCGCACGGCTCCGACTTCCCCAACTTCTTCTACCTGGGGAACACGGCCATGGAGTCCTGCGACGGCTGCCACGGCGACAAGTCGGGCAAGAACCCGGCCCTGAAGAACATCATCTCGCGCTCCCGCAAGCCTGGCGCGGAGCCGGCCTCTGGCTCCGCGGGTGGTGGCGGCGGCGGCGCCGGCTCGGATGGCTCGGGGGCTGGCGGCGCCGGTTCAGGTGGCGCTGGCCCGGGTGTCGCCGGCTCCGGAGGATCGGGCTCGGGCGGATCGGGCTCGGGGTCCGGCGACGGCGCGCCGCCGGTGCGCTAGGCTGCGCCCGCTTCCCCCCCGACTCCGAGGAGAACCACCTTGAGCTTCACCCTGCTGCTCTCGTTGCTGCTCGCCGCGGCGCCCGCCGAAGGCGCGACGGTGGCCACCGTCAATGGCGTCTCCATCTCCGCGAAGGAGCTGCAGGCGCGGCTCGAGGCCCGCCGCCAGCGCGGCGAGAAGGTCGGCGCCGAGGAGGTGGCGCGAAGCCTCGTGGACGAGGTGCTGCTAGCCAGCGAGGCGGAGCGGCGCAAGCTCCCGCTGCCTCCCGCTCTGGCCGCCCAGGTGGAGGAGGCCCGCCGCCGGGCCTCGGGCCGCCACTATGCGGAGTCCGTGCTGGATGGCATCGCGCCCGACGAGGAGACCTTGAAGAACGTCTTCCATCTCAACGCCGACTCGGTCCGCTTCAAGCTGCTGATCCTTACCTCGCAGGCGGCCGGCGAGGCCGCTCGGGACCGGCTGAAGAAGGGCGGCACCTTCCTGCAGGAGGCGAAGAACTCCCTGCACCAGGAGTCGGCCCGCAACGGCGGCGAAATGGGGCTGCGCAGCCGCGGCGCCATCCCCGCGCAGCTCGCCAAGGTGGTCTTCGAGGCCCCACTCAACGAGCTGGCCGGCCCGGTGGCGCTCGACCTCGGCTTCGCCCTGGTCCAGGTCAGCTCGCGGACCATCGGGACCGAGGCGGAGTTCCAGCAGAAGCGCGAGAAGATGGTGGTCTTCGCCAGGCAGCAGATGCGCGGCGCCGCGCGCAAGCACCTCATCGACCAACTGCGCGCCCGGGACAAGGTGAAGCTCGACGAGGCCTTCCTGCACTCCACCGGCAGCTCCACCGATCTCGCCCAGGGCGACCGGGTCATCGCCACCGTGGCCGACCGGCCGCTCCGCTACCGCGACCTGCTGGCCTACATCGGCGAAGTATTCAAGGGTAAGCCGCAGGGGCACGCCTTCGGCGCCTCGGTGAAGGTCGAGATGGCCAGCGCCATGATCGACGACCAGCTCCTCGAGGCAGAGGCGATCCGGACCGGGGCCGACAGGCTGCCGGCCGTCGAGGCCGAGGTGGCGCCGCTCCGGCGCGAGGCCCAGGCCGCCGCGCTGACCGAGCTCCTCCGCGCCGGCGCGGCGGCCCCCACCGAGGCCGAGCTGGAGGCCTGGTACCGCGCCCACCAGCCCGAGTACCGGGTCCCGGCCTCCCGCCGCTGCCGCGCCATCGTGGTGCAGACCCCGGCCGCCGCGGAGGCGGTCCGCCGCCGGCTCGTGGCCGGCGAGCCCTTCCCCACCGTCGCCAAGTCGGCCAGCCTCGACACGGCCAGCGCCGCGCAGGGGGGCGACCTCGGCGAGGTCTCCTTCGACGCGCTGGCCTCGATGGAGCGAGACCCGGCCCAGGTCCCCCTTGCCAGGGCCTTCCGCACCGCCCCTCCCGCCGAGCTGATCGGCCCGATCCCCGCTGGCGGGGCACAGTACCTGCTCCGCTGCGAGGCGGTCCGGCCGGAGCGGCTGCGGCCGCTCGACGAGGTCCGGACCGAGGCGCAGGCCCGGGCCCGCACCGAAGCAGGACAACGCGCCCTAGACGCCAGCCTCGCCCGGCTGCGGGGCGCGGCCAGGATCTCGACCGACCGCGAGGCGGTGCTCCGCGCCGCCCCCTCTCCGCACTAGGAACCGCCTCTAGCGCACCAGCTTCACGCGACACCAGGAGCCGCCACATGCAGCGAAACTTCCGCAGCACCGCCCTCCTCGCCATGGCCCTCGCCCTGGCCGCCGGCTGCGCCACCCCGCAGCGCGGCGTCAAGGTCCGTTGGCCGCCCGAACCGGACGTGGCGCGCATCCGCTTCGTCAAGGCCATCACCTCCGGAGCCGACGTGGAGACCTCGACCTGGCTGGGCGTCCAGCGAGCGCTGCTCGGCACCTCGCCGGTCACCTTCCGCCAGCCGACCTCGCTGGCCGTGACCCCGGACGGCAGCCGCCTCTACATGACCGATCAGTCCCTTGGCCAGGTGCTCTGGTTCGACTTCAAGCTGGGCAAGGCCGACCGGCTGGCCGGCGACTACGGCTTCGCCCAGCCCTTCGGCGTGGCGCTCGACCAGGCCGGCAACGTCTACGTGAGCGAGCCGCCGGCCCGGCGCGTCCGGGTCTTCACGCCGTCAGGCCAGTTCCTCCGTGAGTTCGGCGGCGAGGCGGAGCGGCCCACCGGCCTGGCCATCGACGCCAATCGGCAGCTGGTCTACCTCGCCGACGGCTCATTCCCGACCTCCCAGAACCACCGGGTGCTGGTCTACAGCCAGCAGGGGAAGCTGCTCCGGACCATCGGCACGCGGGGCAGCGCCCTCGGGCAGTTCAACTTCCCGGCCCACCTCACCGTGGACAAGGACGGCAACCTCTTCGTCGTGGACACCCTCAACTTCCGCGTCCAGGTCTTCGACCCGGACGGCAACCTGCTGCGCTTCTTCGGCGAGGCCGGCGAGTCGCTCGGCAAGTTCGCCCGGCCCAAGGGCGTGGCCGTGGACAAGCGCGGCATCCTCTACATCGTCGACACCGAGATGGCCAACGTCCAGCTGTTCAACGACCAGAGCCAGCTCCTCATGGCCTTCGGCGGCAAGGCCAACATGCTCGAGTACTTCGACATGCCCGGCCCCATCGCCGTCGATGCAGCGGGCAAGTACATCTACGTCGGCGAGCAGAGCAACCAGTTGCCTCGGATCAACGTCTACGAGTTCATCGAGGTGGGCGAAACCGGCCCCGTGCCGCCCACGGCCACGCCAGCGGCGGCGGCGCCCGCCAGGGCCGATGCGCCTGGGGCGGTCCCACCGGCCGGCCGGTAGTGTCCCGCTTTCGTGGGGCAGTTGACCCACCGTTGGGTGTTCGAGCCCAATCGGGCCGCTTTCAGACTCAAGAAAACCGAGTGATGTCGGGGGGCAAGGCTGGCATCCCGGTTGCTACGCAGCACTCCATCTAGTCACCGCGGCCTGCATGGCGCTCACGCAGCAACGGACCGGGCGGAAGTCGTTCGCCTTCCGGTCCGGTCACCCGGGGGCTCACCCCGACCAACGGAGGAAGTTCAATATGCGCAACGCTCTCAAGGTCCTCATCGTGGTGGCCTTCGCCATCCCGACCATGGCCTCGGCCCTCATCTCCAACACCAAGCACAACCTCACGGGCGGCCCCGGCACCGTCAAGTTCACCGATCCGTCGGCCGACATGTGCAGGTTCTGCCACCTGGTCCACGACGCCAACACCGCCAACGGGACCCTCTGGGCCCGTCCGGCCCCGACCGGCGTCGGCTTCACCACGCCGACCACCACCGCGGACGGCACCTTGCTCGACGCCACCAACGCCGCCCTCGGCGCCGGCTCGCAGAAGTGCCTCTCCTGCCATGACGGCTCTGTGGCCATGAACATCGTGGTCTCGACCACCAACCCGTCGATCGTGGTCGCGGCCGGCAACACCGCCGTCGGCGGCGCCAGCATCCTGGCCGGCGCCAACGTCTTCCTGCGCGGCCCGACCTACCTGGCGAACCTGAACGGCCAGCACCCGGTTGGCATCCCCTTCCCCGGCTCCACCGGCTCCTTGGCCAACGTCAACGAGTACGGCACCGCGACTACCACAGGCTGCTCGACGGGCAACCCGACCTGCGTCACCGGCGCCACCGCCTCGGCCGCCGGCGCC
>JANPOM010000420.1:0-1470 GCA_031427995.1 Anaeromyxobacter sp.
GGAGTGGACGATGAAGACCAGCCTCGGCTCCAGGTCGTCCGGGAAGGACGCCCGGTACCAGGTCCCGTAGCCGTCGTCCGAGCGGGCCATGAAGAACGCCCGGTAGCGGGTCAGCTTCGACAGCACCGCGCCCGTCCGGTCCGGGTGGGCCGTCGCGATCGACTGCGTGCCGGTCTCCGCCTCGATGAAGAGCCGCCGGCGCTGGGCTGGAATGGTCATGACGGCGTCCGGCTTCAAGACCGACCGGAGCCAGGCGCCCGTCAGCGGGTGCGGCGTCCGGTAGGTGAGCACCTCGTCGTCCTCGCAGAGCCACCGGAAGGGGAGGTCGCTGAGCGGCTCCACGGGGCCGGGCCGCAGCATGGCCACCAGCGTCACCAGCACCTCGTTCAGCACCAGCGTGTGCTCCAGGAACCGGTAGCCGATGTCGGACGCGGCTGGTGGCCGAAGCCAGGGAACCTGGCGCGACGCGATGGACCGCCCGAACGGCGCCAGCGTCCAGACCGGCACCCCGGTCCCGTCCCGGCGCCGGTACTGGAGCCGCCGCAAGCAGGGGCCCTCCCCCGGCTGGCCGCCCGGCTCGCAGAGCTTGGCGAGTCGCCGGTAGGTCTGCTTCTTGCTCACCCCGTCGAAGAAGAGCCGGTGAAGCTGGTCGGCTGAGGCGTAGCGAGCGATGCCGACGAAGGCGAGGAGCAGGTCATCCCGGTGCGTTCGGACGTAGCCCTCGGGGCTCGGCATGACCGCCTCCCGCGCCGCTACCGGCGGCGCCGCTCTCCCGAGTTGGGGCCGTCGAAGCCCGGCCCCTTTTCGCGGAGCTCCAGGCTCCGCTGGAAGAGCAGGTGCAAGAGGTATTCGTACCGGCCGAGGCCGAGCGCCTGGCGGTCGGCCTCGAGGAGCGCCGTGGCCGCCATCGGCAGGCCGAACCAGGTCCGCACGCCATCGAGGTGCCGGACGACGTGGCCGGTGAGGTCCGAGCCGCGCGCGGCCGCCTCGTCCTTCAGGAAGACCACCAGCTCCCGCGGCATGCGGAAGGTCTGAACCAGCCTCTCGGTGGTGGAGAACGGGTCGGCTGCAGGGGGCCTTGGCTTGGTCGTCATATCGTAGCCAAGTGTATGACGTTCGCATTCCACTCGGTCAAGTCGACCCGCTGGCCCAGATGGGCCCCAGCGTGTTCTCCGCCTACTGGCGCATGCCCGACAAGACGGCTGAGGAATTCACCTCCGACGGGTTCTTCATAACTGGAGATGTCGGCCGTCGCGATCCCGACGGGCGGGTCTGGATTTCCGGGCGCGCCAAGGACCTGATCATTTCGGGCGGCTACAATGTCTATCCCAAGGAAATCGAGCTGATCTTCGACGAGCTCCCCGGCGTCATCGAGAGCGCGGTGATCGGTGTTGCGCATCCCGACTTCGGCGAAGGTGTGGTGGCCGTGGTCATGGGCAGCGGCGATGAAGCCGCCATGATCGCCGAGGC
>JANPOM010000421.1:0-2282 GCA_031427995.1 Anaeromyxobacter sp.
CTCCGAGCAAGATCGAGTGGGGGACCTTCAGCGGCGCCGAGCCGAGCAGCGGCGGCTTCAGCGCGTTCAAGCGGACCGAACTCGAGTACATCGTGAAGTCGCTCGACGCGGGCACCTGCGCGCCGCCTTCAACGACGCTCACCGCCGCCGCCTTCCCGGTGGCCCCTATCACGACGCTGGTGAGGAGTCTCGAGATCATCGACACCACCACCACGCTCGGCGGCCAGCAGGCCGTTCAGTGTGCCGACGTGGACGCGATCGGCAACGTGCTCAAGGCCAGCATCACGACCAACGGGACCTGGACCGGCAGCGCCTTCACGGGAGGCACGGACCTGGTCGAAACAGCGGTCTTCGACCTCGCCGCCACCTGCAAGACCTGCCCGAAGTCGCAGGAGCTGAAGACACCCGGGGGGAGCACGCTCTCCTCGACCCGCTACTTCTACGACTCCCCCGCCGGGACCTGGAGCGCGGCGGCCAACAGCCCGGGCCTCGGGCACCTCAACTTCATCAAGCGTTGGGTCTCAGGGATCCCGGCAGACCCGAGCAGTCGGTGGGACGTCGAGTCGGCGCAGGCCTACAACGCCGATGGCACGGCCAAGTTCCGGGTCATCGATCCCTTCCCGGGCAGCCATGCCGTCTCCACGACCGAGAGCTACACCTATGACGCCCAGCAGCTCCGCGTGACGCTGTCGGCGCGGACCGATGGCGCCCAGACCATCTACTCCAGCGCCTCCTACGACACTCGGGGGCTCCTGGCCTCCCAGACCGGGCCCTACCTCACCGGCGGGGCGGGCGCCGCGCCCACGCAGGCCTTCGCGAGGGATGCCTTCGGCCGGGTGGTGGCAGTGGGGCGCTCGGTCACCTTCGAAGGGGCGACCGGGATCACCACCGTGACCGGGGCCATGGCGGCCACCGAGTACCTCGACACCTCGCCGCCAGTGGTGAAGAGCTACACCTTCCTCGCCCCGACCACGTTCGATGTGGGCGCCATCCCGCTGACCCCAGAGGTGAAGCAGGTGGTCCAGTTCAAGGACCGGCTCGGCCGCACCACCGAGGTCCGGGAGCGACTCGGCGTGGTCGGCACGGGGAGTGCCGCTTCCCAGGTCATCCAGGCGCTCTCCGGCTACCGGGTGGTGTCGCTGGTGAAGCATGACGCCGCTGGCCGTCTCGTCGCGTCGCTGGAGCCGATCATGACGGCCGACGGCGGCACGCCGAGTTCCTTCGACACCGTGGCGGCCACGGCTGGCCTGCGCGGAGCGAGGACGGTCTTCGACGTCACCGGCCGGGTGACCTGCTCCAAGGCCGGGGTATACTCGGCGCTGGGGAGCGACGCGGCGTGCACCTCGAGCACCAGCAGCAGCGCCAGCTATCGCCTGGGCACCAGCTTCACATACGGGTCCAGGGACGGCGCGCTGCCCTCCAGGCTCGCCACCGTCACCGTCCTGGTGCCAGGGCTCGCCTCGGGGGTGGCCTCGACCATCGGTACCACCACGACCTACCGCGCCGACGGCCGGGTCCAGGACGTCATCGACCCGGCTGGAGATACCGGGACAGCGGGCAACACCGTGACCACCAGCTACGACCTGCTGGGCCGAGCCAAGGCCGTGACCCGGAAGACGGCCGGCCTCTCGGCCATGGCGACCTCGACGCGGACGCTCGACGGGCTCGGCCGCGTCACCGATGAATGGGACGACAACTGGAGCCCCGGACTCTCCCCGAGCCGGGTCTACACCTACGACCAGGTGGGGCGCGCCTACCACGTCGAGCTGGCACCCCAGATGATCGCGGGTTCACCCTACAGGTCGCGCTTGAACTACGAGTTCAAGAGCATGGGCCGGCCGACCAGGATCTCGGTGACGGAACCGTCCACTCCAACGCGCTCACTGGCCACCTTCACGTACGACCTGCCCTACAACAGCAACGGCGCGCTCTACAGCAACACCGCCGGCCGGCTCACCAGCGTGCTCGGCCCCAACACCACCATCGCCCTCGGCTACGATCAGAACGGCCAGGCAATCCGGCGGGACCAGTGGCTCGCCGGCTTGACCGGCGCCTTCACGCTGACCGGGGCCATCAGCGACGACGGTCGCATGCTGGCGGCGAGCTTCTTCTCCGGGTACTCGAAGACCGTGAACTACTTCGGGCGCTACGACTCGGCGGGCCGGCCGGTGCGGGTGGACGCGGGCGGGGCCTACTCCGAAGCGGCGCCGGTGGTGAACCTCTGGGAGGTGAAGAACGCCACGGGGACCAACAACGACGGCTACGACGTGCTGGGGCGGGTG
>JANPOM010000422.1:0-2982 GCA_031427995.1 Anaeromyxobacter sp.
GCCGGCCGCCACCTTGGTCACCTTCCACCTCTTCAGGGTGTAGGCCCCGGTCTCCGGGTCGGCCTTGGACGCGAGCCGCGCCACGACGCGCCGCCCGTCGAGCGACGTCGGCGAGGGCTGGCCGTCGGCCGGGAACGACCGGAACAGGCCCCAGGCGCCGTCGGGGACACCGGGCTCCATCGAGTGCCCGACCACCTTGGCCACGAACATGTCCACCTCGAGCGGCCGCCGTGCCACCCGCGCCCAGCCCACCACCGCTGGCTCCACCTCGTTCCCCCAGCTCCCCGCCTTCACGGCCAGGTCGTAGACCGGCAGCGCGGTCTGGAACTGCTCCTCCGCGCCGACGGTGGGGAGCACCTGCTGGAGACCACCCTGCTCGGCGACCGGCAGCGGGACGAGGGGGAGACCCTCGTGATGCCGCAGCAGCTCCTCGATGGCATGGCCCGCCCGCGTCTGCCACCAGGTGATGTCCTGGCGGCCGAGCGCGTCGTTCTCCAGCAGCATCAGGTAGTGCCACGGCTCGATGTCGTTCTCGGTGAGGATCTCGCACCAGCGCCGGCCGCGCATCGCCTTCGCCTTGTCCTTGTCGTCGAGCCTGCCCTTCACCTCGATGATGAAGTTGTGGAAGACCTCACCGAAGCGGGCCCGCACCACGAAGTCGGGGAAGTAGTGGGCGGTGTGCCCCTGCCAGTCGTAGGGGATGGCGTAGCCGACGCCGTGGCGGTGGTTGAACACCCATCCCACCACGTCCCGCGAGTCCTCCAGCAGCACGGCCAGCCGCTGCTCCTCCGGGTTGGTGCCGGCCAGCCGCTGGAAGGGTGACTTCTTGAGGTGCTCCAGCACCCCCTGCTTGAGCGCCTGGTAGCCGCTGATGCGTGAGGCCCGCCGCTCCTCGATGTCGGCCTTGCTGGCCCGCAGTGAGGCCTGGATGGCGTCGTGGACCGGCTGGAGCAGCGCGTTGCGGACAGCCTCGCCGACCTCGGGCCTGGAGAGGTTCCCGAGCGCGATGGTGGCGCTCTCCCGGTCCTTCACCTCGTCGAAGCGGATTGGGATGCCCGCCGGCAGCGCGAAGGTCTTGCGCTCCAGGAACTCCCGCACCACGTCCTTGACGGCGTTCTTGTGCGAGTGAGCCACCCGCAGCTCACGCAGGAGCGGGATGGCGTAGGCCACCTCGATGACGTGGTCGAAGTCACGGTAGGACGGGTCCGACGGCAGCGTGAACTCCTGCCCCTCCTGCTCGCCGGCCTGGAGCGCCGTCTTCAGCCAGGTCTTGATGAGGGTGGCGTCGATCTCGCCGAGCCAGGGGAGCCGCGGTCCGAGGCCCGGCAGCTTGGCCACGTCCAGGTCCTTGCGCCACTCCCGGGCGCCGGCGCGGGGCTCGCCGACCCGGACCAGGCGGACATCGACCGCCTCGCGGGCCTCGTCCTCCTCCACCGGCGGCACGGCGACGTACTCCGGCCGGTGGTCGATGTCCTTGCCGTCCTTGCGCTCGATGAGGTCGTCGATCTGGTCGAGGATCTCCTGAAACGACGGGTGCTCGATGACGTACAGCTCCTCGGACGTCATCGCCGCTGAGCCGTCGTCCTGGATCTCCGGCGGGTGCATCTTCCGCAAGCCCCGGCCCAGCGCCTGCTCGGTCAGCGTGCGGGACCCGCACGGCCGCAGCGGGACGATCACCTTCACGTTGCGGACGTCCCACCCCTCCTTGAGCATCATCACGCTGATGACCACGTTGTAGGGGTTCGGCATCGTGACCAGGTTGCCGCGGTCGTCGCGGTACTCGATCTCGTCCCGGTCGATGGCGTTCACCGCCGCCCGGACCTTCTCCCACTCGGCCTCGTTCGACTCCTCCTTCTGGCCGATGTGGATCTGCACCACGGTGGAGCGGGCGACGCCGTCCGCCCCCTTCTCCACGAAGAGCTGCTCCTTGCCCTTGGGCTCGACGTACCCCTTCACCGGCCTGCCGGTCAGGTCGTCACGCGTCGCCTCGCCGTAGGCCAGGAAGTTGGCGACCTCGGCCGCCTCGCCCTTGTCGCTGCACAGCACGAAGAGGATGGGCTTGCGGTCGTCGCCCTCGACCCGAAGCTGATCCCGCACCTTCTTCCACCGCTCGATGCCGGTGGCGAGCAGGTGCTCGTACTTCTTCCAGGCGTTCGGCGCCGCCGCGTTCACCAGCGGCAGCGGCTCGCCGGTGCGCTCGTTCTTCACCTCCACCCGCTCCAGGATGGGCTTCTTGACGATGCCGTCGCGGATGGCCTCGGCCAGGTCGTAGGTGACCACCGTGTGCCGGAACAGCTCGTTCTCCTTGAACCGGACCTCGGGCTGGCCCTTCTTGGTCTTCTTCTTGGCCTGGGTGGTGGTGCCGGTCTCCTGGAACAGCGTGGCCGACAGGTCCACCTGGAGGCCCACCCGGCCCGGGGCGGCCTCGCTCCCGTTGAGCCTGCGGATCGACCGAATCCAGGCCATCGCCTCCGCCTCCTCCTCGGTGGCGGCCGCCTTCTGCCTGGCCTTCTCCTCGAAGTCGGCGTGACCTGGCTCGTCCCAGACGTGGTGGGCCTCGTCGTTGAGGACCAGCACGCCCTTCGACCTGGCGAAGCGCTCCAGCAGCGGCGCCTTCACCGCCTCCAGCTTCTCCGGGTCCGGGTCGTCGAAGAGGATCTGGATCTGCCGGTCCTGCAACGGGTCGAGCGGCTGCTCCAGGTCCTCCCTGGTGCGGAGGAGCTGGTGGTAGTTCGTGACCACCAGCGCGCCCTCGTCCGGGTCGAGTTGCCGGGGGCAGTCGCTTGCGTCGTAGACCTTGAGGTCCCAGAGCCGCTCCAACTCGGGCGGGATGACCGGGTCCGACCAGAAGACCGGCGCCCCGTGGTCGAGGGGGCGGAAGTCCTGGAGCAACCTGTCCTTCACGAAGAGGCCAGGCGCGATCAGACAAATGGCTCAAACACAGCCACAGGAATAAGTTTAAACGTGAACCCATTAACACAA
>JANPOM010000423.1:0-1137 GCA_031427995.1 Anaeromyxobacter sp.
CGAGGCGGTCCGCGTCGGCGCCTGGCCGGTTCAGTTCGTCCCGGTCTTCTCTCCGCTGACCCGTGAGGCGATGGAGCTGGCGGAGACCGCCGACTTCGAAGGTGTTCCCCTCCGTGTCGTGGGAGCGGCCCACCTTGCCGTCATCGCGCTGAGCGTGGGGAGGGCCAAGGACTTCGCCCGTGTCCTTGCGCTCCTCGAGTCGGGAAGCGTCACCCGCCCGGAGATCGAACAGCTCGCCGCTCGGCACGGCCTCGCCGCGGCCTGGGAGCGCTTCGAGGGGAGGTTCCCTCTTGAGTGACGTCAAGCACCTCCTGGAGCGTCAGGCCCTCTGGCAGCGCACCCGCCAGGCGCTGACCTGGCCGGAGAAGATCCGCATGGCGGAGCAGGTGCGCGAGTCGATCCTGCAGCTCCGCCGCTCCCGGCAGGGCGCTGCGCCCCCGGCCCCGGCGACCCGGACCGACAGTCGCTTTGGGCGCCCAAAGTGACTCTCGGTCCGCGTTGCAGGCTCCATTCAACCTGCCGGAAGTACGTCGGAAGTTCCTTAGACGCACCGAGGGTCCGTTTCTGACGTCAGAATCGCCAAGGAGGGGCCCCGGCAGGGACATCGCGACGGCGGGTCTGGCCGCCTTCGTGACGCCGCCGCCAACTCTCCGCCCGCCGAAGTGAGCCTTTCCGGCCGGTTCGAAGTGGCGGTAGAAGACCTCCATGCCCCCCTTCCTCATCCTGACGCCCTCCCTGCGCCGCCTCTCCGACGGCACCTTCTTCCGGACCGCCTTCCCCTTCTTCCTGCGCGGCTGCGCGGTGCTTGGCGTGGTGGCGGCGCTCTACGGCTCCTACCTGCTCTGGAAGGGGCCGAGCGGCGGGGAGGGGTTCAACTTCTTCCTGGCGCTGCTGCTGGCCCAGCTGCTGATCCTGGCGCTGGGGCTCACGGCCCTCAACGTCTTCTGGGTGAGGGCGGCCGACTGCGATGACCTCCCCGACGCCGGGGGCAGCGTGACGCCGGCGGTGGCGGTGGCGATCCGGGCCTTCGGCGAGGTGGCGGCGGCCGCGCAGGTCCTCGGCGGCCTGGCCATCGCGGTCCTCGGCTGGCTCGGCCAGCCCTACGTGGCCGCGCGGATCTTCGGACCGGTCTGGATG
>JANPOM010000424.1:0-2693 GCA_031427995.1 Anaeromyxobacter sp.
GCTTGAGTTGCTCGACGGGCGAGGGGCCGCCGTCCACCGCCTCGAGGTCGAAGCCGGCCTCGAGCGGCACGTTGACGATGCGTCCACCCAGGTTGGCCTCGGCCGCCGCCAGCTCCTCGGCGTTGAGCGGGCGCAAGGAGCCGTCGCTCCCGTCGCGCCGGCCGACGGTGGCCCCGACCAGCGTCATCCCCGCCTTGCGCGCCTCGTCCACGATGCCGTTGGCGTAGCCGCGGCCGAAGAGCTCGCCGAAGACGACCAGCACGTCGCCCGGCCGCCAGCCGGCGGGGGCGGGGAGTTCGCGGAGCGGGTCGTAGCGCATCTGCTCTCCCTGGTTCGCCGACCCAGGCAGGCCGCCCCTTTCCGAGCGCCGGTGTGCTCGCCGCGGCAGGTGGCCTGGTCGGTTCGCTGCCCAGTGTAGCGCCGCTCCGCCTCGGCCGCTCTCTCCTCGGGCGCCAGCCTCGCTTCGGTCTCGGCGCCCTCGTCACATCATCATGCCTGGGGCGCGGCACTCGCCTCCGTCCGGTCGCAGGGGGCTGCGACCGCGCCTCCGATCCGGTAGCCTGTCGCTGCCGTCTCCTCGCACCAGGTGACCACTCCGCATGACCCGTCACCGGCTCCTCGCCGCCGCGCTGGCCCTGGCCGCCCTGGCGGCCTGCGACCCCTTCAACACCGGCTTCCACGACACCGAGCGGGCGGTCCTCTACCGGGCCAGGCGGCCGGGGCCCGAGACCGCGCCGGCCGGCCCGCTGCGCGTCGTCACCTGGAACGTGAAGTACGGCGGGGCCCGGCTGCGCTTCTTCTGGGAGTGCCGCGGCACCCGGGTGCTCATGACCGAGCAGGAGGTGCGTGGCAACGTGGCGGCGCTTTCCGCCTACCTGAGGGCCCTCGCCCCGGACCTGGTGCTGCTCCAGGAGGTAGACACCGCCGGCTCCAAGCGGGCCGCCTACGTGGACCAGGTCCAGCTGCTCCTCGACGGCAGCGGCCTCAACTACGCCGCCTACGCCTCCCAGTGGAAGGCCGACTACATCCCCTCCGACGGGCAGGGGCCCATCGACTCCGGCAACGCAGTGCTCTCGCGCTGGCCCATCCGCTCGGCCACCCGCCACGCCCTGCCGCTCCAGCCCGACATCTCCTCGCTGGAGCGCTACTTCTACCTGAAGCGGAACTTGCTGGAGGTGCACCTCGACGTCCCGGGCCTGGGCGAGGTGGCGGTCGTGAACCTGCACGCCGAGGCCTTCTCGCGGGACGGGACCAAGAAGAGGCACCTCGACCTCTTCAAGGCGCTGCTCGACGACCTCTCGGCGCGCGGCCTGCCGGTGCTGGGCGGCGGCGACTTGAACGCCATCCCGTCCACCTCCCCGGTCCGCGAGAAGTTCCCCGAGGACGCCGGCTGCACCGACGGCCGCTTCGACCCGGACAGCTACCTCGGCGAGGAGACCTGGCTCGACCCGCTCCAGGCCGCCTACAGGCCCGACGTGACGCCGGCCGTCTTCGGCGCCGATCCGGGCCCCTGGTACACCTTCGTCGGCGACGAGGCCTACCCGCTCAACCGCAAGCTCGACCACCTCTTCACCAACCGGGCCTGGGCGCCCGGCAGCGTGCGGGTGCTGCAGGACGCGCTGCTGCTCTCCGACCACGTTCCGCTGGTGGCCGGCTGGGAGCCGGGGCCGTGAGGGCCGGCCGACTCGCCGCCGCGCTGCTGCTGGCGGTGCTGGCGACCGCGCCCCGGGGCGCGGTGGCGGCCGACCTCGCCTCGACGCCGTCCGGCCAACCCAGGCCGACGCCTTCCTTCGATCTCTCCCCGGCCCGCTTCGCCCCCGACTCGGCGCGCCTGGTGCCTGCCGGCCGCATGGAGCTTGGCGTCTTCGCCCCCTTGCGCTGGGGCGTCGCCGAGCGACTGGAGCTCTCCTTCTACCCGCTCTGGATGCTGGTGGCTCCGAACCTCGCCCTCCGCGTGGGGTGGGGCCGGGCCGGCGGCCTCGAGTGGGCCAGCGACCACTCGCTCGGCTACCCGACTCCGCTCATGCGCCTCTTGGCCCGGGAAGGAACCGGCGGCATCGTCCCATCCGACGTCCTCTACCCGCACCTCATCTCCCTCGCCAACCACCTGCTGGCGACCCGCGAGCTGCCCGGCGGCCACCTCCTGTCGGCGCGACTGGGCGGGCAGGTGGCGAAGAACCTGACCGCCTTCGACGGGCCGGAGTTCTGGAGCCAGGTGGAGTGGCACTACGCCTGGCCGCGGACGGCGGCCTGGTTCACCGGCTGGAGCCTCGACGGCGGACTGGCCGCCCAGGGGCCGCTCACCGGCCCCTTCGGCTACCGGATCACGCTGGACGGGTTCCATTTCCCGGGGCTGAAGGGGGACCGCGCGGTGGAGTGGAGCGTGGTGGCCACCTGGCGCCCGCGCCCCGGCCTCGAGCTGCACGCCGGCGCCACCTGGTCGTGGGCCCGGTTCCCCTACGGAACGCGCACCTCGGTGGCGCTGCCGCTGGTCGATCTGGTCTGGGCCTTCGACTCGCCGCTCGCGGCAGTCAGCATGCCTGGGTCGGGGCACTAGAACACCAGGTTCGGCCGGATGAGGAACTGCAACCCAGGGTCGTGGCTCTCCGCCAGCCCGCCCTGGTAGGCGGCCCCCGACTCCCAGAGCAGGCCCACGCCGAAGACCAGCGTCACCTTCCCCTTGCCGAGCGGGA
>JANPOM010000425.1:0-11373 GCA_031427995.1 Anaeromyxobacter sp.
ATCATGGCCTCCTTCTTCGCGCGCCACGGCGCCGGTGAGATCCTCGCCCGCTACAGCTTCATCGAACCCCTGCTCCCCGGGCGCCGGGTCCTCGAGCTCGGCGCGGCGGCCGCCACCGGTGGCGCCAGCGCGCTGCTGCTGGCCGAGCGTGGCGCCGCGGCGGTGCTCTCCCTGGTAGAGAGCGAGTCGCTGGTGGCGGCCCGCGCCGCCGGGCACCACCCCTTCGTCCGCTTCGACGACGCAGGGTTCGAGTCGCTACCGGCCGGCGCCTTCGATCTGGTGCTGCTGGCCGACGGCGCGCCGCTGGCCGACGACCCGGTCCGCCTCATCGCTCTGCGCGGTCTGCTGGCCGCGGGGGGGCACCTGGTCACGGCCATCCCGGCCGCCGGCGGCCGCTCGCTCGCCGAGCTGGCCGGGGACACCACTCCGGTGCGGAGCCCCAGCTACGAGAGCTTCATCGCCGCGCTGACCGAGCACTTCCCCTGGGTCGAGGTGGCGACGCAGTCGGCCTCGGTCGGCTACATCATCGCCATCCCGCCGCCGGAGGGGTCCGAGGCCGAGGTGAGCATCGACGGCTCGCAGGCCGGCGACGCCGACGCGGCCGCCTACGTGGTCCTCTGCGGCGAGGGGCCGACCGGCCTCTCCGGCATCACCATGGTGGCGCTGCCGTCGCGCCAGCTGCTCGAGGCCGCCTCGGCGGCGCGGGAGACGGCCGGTGCCGGCGCGGCGCAGGCCGGCGACGCGTTGGCGGCGCTCGAAGCCCGCCTGGCCGGGCTCTCGGTGGCCGGCGAGGCGGCCAGCGCCCAGCTGGGCCAGGCCGGCGCGGAGCGGGCCGGGCTGATGGCCGAGCGGGACAGGCTGGTGCTGGCGGCTCAGCTGGCGGCCGAGGAGCGCGAGGGGCTGCTGCAGGACCGCGAGTCGGCCATGGCCGGCGAGGCCGAGGCCCGAGCGGCGCTGGAGCGGGGCGAGCAGGGGCAGCGCGGTCGCGAGACCGGCCAGCGCGAGCTGGAAGAGTCGCTGGAGCGGCTGCGCGGCGTCGAGGCGCTCTGCGACGCGGAGCGCGAGGCAGGCGCCGCGGCGCGGGCCGACGCCGAGCGGCTCGGCGGGCAGCTCGGGTTTCGCGAGCGCGAGCTCGGCGAGCTGAGGGCCCAGCAGGAGGCGCTGCGGCAGCGGCTCGCCGAGGCGGAGCTGGAGGCGGCGCGGGTCGGCGAGGAGCGGACCCGGGCGGTGACCGAGCTGGCGGCACGGTCGAGCTCGGGCGTCGTGGCCGAGGCCGGGCTTGGTGCGGCGCGGGCCGAGGCCCAGGCGGCCAGGACCCTGCTGGAGGCTGCGCTGGCGCAAACCGACGCCGCCGAGTCGCGGGTGCAGGAGCTGGAGGAGGGGCTCGACGAGCGGATCGGCGAGCTCGCCACCCTGCGGGCCGAGCTGGATGGGGGCCGGGCCCAGCTGGACGGCGCCACCGAGCTGGAGCGTACGCTGCGGGTGCGGGCCGAGGCGGCCGCGGCGGTCCTGCCCGAGGCCCGCGCCGAGATCGATCGGCTGCGCGAGGAGGCGGTCACGGCCCGCGGCGAGGCCGAGGTGGTGCTGCGCGAGATCGACGAGGCGCGCGGCGAGGCGTCGAGGGCCACCGCGGTGCTGGCCGAGCTGCGGGTCGAGCTGCGCTCCACCGGCGAGGCGCTGGAGGAGACCCGCGGCCAGCTGGAGCAGACGCGCAAGGCCCCGGTCCCGGGGGTGGCGCCGTCGCCGCAGCTGGAGGCAAGGGTGGCCGAGCTCAGCGCCGAGGCCGAGCTGCTGGGCGCCGAGACGGCACGGCTCGCGGCCGAGGCGGCCCGGCAGGCCGCCCACACCGCCGGGGAGCGCGACGAGCTGGCGGCGCAGCTCGACCTGGCCCACCAGAAGACCGACGCCGAGCGGGAGCAGCTGGTGGCGCAGCTCGACGAGGCGCGCGCCATCATCCAGGGGGCGGCCGACCGGATGCGCGAGCTGGAGGCGCAGCGCACCTCGGCCGAGGCCGAGGCCAGGCTGCAGCGGGAGCGGGCCGGCGAGGCCCAGGCCCGGGCACGCGACGCCGAGGCGGCGCTGGCCGAGGCCCAGCGGGCCACCGAGGCCGCGGAGGACCAGGCTGCCGCCATCGACGCCGAGCTGCAGGCCATCCGCTGGGAGAAGGAGGAGGTGGAGCAGCGGCTCGCCTCGCGGCAACAGGCCGGCCCGGTGGAGGCGGCCGAGCTGGCGCGCGCGCGGGGAGGCGAGGAGGCACGTGACCTCGAGGTGGAGGGGCTGCGCGCCGAGTTGGCGCGGGTGCGGGGCGAGCTGGCCGACCAGGCCACCACTCCCGCGCTCAACGTGGCCCCGGAGCTGCTCACCGGGCTGGTGGCCGAGAAGGACAAGCTGGTGGCGGCGCTGGCCGACCGCGACCTCAAGCTCTCCAGGCTCCAGCGCGAGGTGACGGACAAGACCGACCGGCTGGGCCGGCTGGCGGTGGAGCTGGGCGAGCTCAAGGCCAAGGGGATTGGCAAGATTTTCCGCTGACTGAATGCTATCTTCCGGCGGGTGAGCGACCCGACGCGCCGTTACGAGCGGATCGAGATCGAACTTCCGGTCCGGCTCTTCATCCCCGGGCAGGACGGTCTCAAGTTCGAGGCCTACTGCACCTCCCGAAATCTCGGCCTGGGCGGCCTCTTCGTCGCCTCCAGCTTCTTGCTGCCGGAGGGGCTCGGCGTTCACGTCGAGCTAAAGCTGCCCGACAAGCTGCTGGTGGTCCGCTCCACCATCGCCCACGCCGTCCAGCTCGAGGACGAAAAGCTGGCGCCGGGGATGGGGATCGAGTTCCTCGACGTCGACGCCCACGGCCGCGAGACCCTGCTCCGCTACTTCACGCCGCAGCGCTACGACCAGTTCTTCAAGGACTTCACCGGTGAGTTCCCGCACCTCAAGAAGGACCTACCGCTCCCCGACATCTCACTGGTGCTCAACCTCTGGGAGGAGTGGAAGGTGAAGCAGGAGGGCGGGCCGGCCTTCACCGCCTCGGGCGCGCCCCCGGCCACGGCGCGCCGCCCCGGCGACGCCACCGCGACCCGGCACGGCAGCCGCCCGGCCCCGCGCCGTCCACGGCGCTGAGCCGCCGGGGTCGCGAGCGCACCCGATGGCCCCGGTCCGTCTGGCTTTCCTGTGGCACATGCACCAGCCCCTCTACCGGGATCCGGAGACGGGCGAGTACCTCATGCCTTGGGTGCGGCTCCACGCCACCCGGGCCTACTACGACATGGCCTGGATGCTGGAGCGCCACCCCGGCATCCGCTGCACCGTCAACTTCACGCCGGTGCTGCTGGAGCAGTTGGAGGAGTACGTCACCGGCACCGCCCGCGATCGCTTCCTCGACCTGACCGCCCGCCCCGCCGCCGACCTCGCCCCCGGTGAACGGGAGGCGGTGCTGCGCCAGTTCTTCATGGTTGACTGGGAGACCAACATCCGGCCGCTGCCCCGTTACTGGGAGCTGCTGCACCGTCGCGGCCGCGACCTGCGCAGCGTCGACCTGCCCCGGGTGGCGGCCGGCTTCACGGCGCAGGAGCTGACCGACCTGCAGGTGCTCTTCAACCTCTCCTGGGTCGGCTTCGGTGGGCTGCGCGATGAACCCGGCCTGCAGGCGCTGCGCGACAAGGGGCAGGGGTTCGACGCTGCCGACCTCGACTACCTTCTCTCGTCGCAGCGCACCCTGCTGGCAGCGGTGGTGCCGCGCTGGCGGAAGCTCTCCGAACGCGGCCAGGTCGAGCTGAGCTCGACGCCCTACTACCACCCCATCCTGCCGCTGCTCTGCGACAGCGACGCCGCTCACCGGGCCCTGCCGGGGCTGGAGCTGCCTCCTCGCTTCCACCGCGTCGAGGACGCCCGCTGGCAAGTGCGCGAAGCGATGCAGAGCCACGCCCGCCGCTTCGGCGCGCCACCGGCCGGGATGTGGCCGGCCGAGGGCTCGGTCTCGCCGGAGGCGCTCGAGGTGCTGGCCAGCGAAGGGGTGGGCTGGGCCTGCTCCGACGAAGGGGTGCTGCTCCACTCGCTGCCGCCCGATGCCTCGCGCCACGGCGCGGTCTACCGGCCCTGGCGGGTGGCGGCCGGCGGCGGCGAGTTGAAGATGCTCTTCCGCGACCGCTCGCTCTCCGACCTGATCGGCTTCAACTACGCCCGCGCCGGTGCCGTCGAGGCGGCCACCGATCTCACCAACCGGGTCGAGGAGATCGGCCAGACCTGGCTGCGGGAGGGAAACCAGGGGCCGGCCACGGTCGGCGTCTTCCTCGACGGCGAGAACGCCTGGGAGCACTACCCGAACTCCGGCTTCGACTTCCTCGAGGCCCTCTGGAGCCGGCTCGAGTCGCGGCCGAAGATCACCACCACCACGGTCGGCGAGGCGGTCAAGGACGCCCCCGGCCCGGTCATCCCGCGCATCCACTCGGGGAGCTGGATCGAGGCCTCCTACCGGATCTGGATCGGCCACGCCGAGGACCGGCGCGGCTGGACCGCGCTCGGCAAGGCCCGCGACGCCGTCGAAGCGGCCGAGCGGGCCGGCGGTGACAGCGAGAGGCTGCGGCGCGCCCTGCGCCACTGCTACGCCGCCGAGGGCTCCGACTGGTTCTGGTGGTACGGCGACGATTTCGCCTCGGAGCAATTGGCCGAGTTCGACGCCCTCTTCCGCGGCCATGTGGTGCGGGCGGCCCGGCTGGCCGGCGCCTCCCCGCCGCCCGAGGCGCTCGAACCCATCAAGCACGTCGAGGCGATGGCGGCCAGCGCCGAGGCCCGGCCCATGCGCGATCCGACCGAGCTCTTCACGCCGACGCTCGACGGGCGGGAGACCACCTTCTTCGAGTGGCAGGGCTCCGGGCTCTACCGGCCCGGGCAGCCGCGCGGCTCGATGTACGGCGGGGCCCAGCCCTTCAGCCTGCTCCGCTTCGGCTTCGATCTCGCGGCGCTCCACCTGCGGCTCGACCCGGCCGAGTCCTCTACCCGGGCCGCCGAGGTGGGGAACCACCTGCGGCTCGAGCTGGTGAGCCGCGGCCGCCAGGTCGAGGTCGACTTCGAACTGCAACCCGACGGCGTGGCGCGCGGCGGGCGGGTGAGCGGCGGCGGGACGGCCGGGCAGGCCGCCTACCTCGACGTGCTGGAGCTCTCGGTCCCCTTCGCCGCGCTCGGGCTGGCCCCCGGGGACAAGGTGGCGCTGGCGGTCCATGTGCTGCGCAGCCTCGTGGAGGTGGAGCGGATGCCGCGCTATGGCTTCGTCAACGTCACGGTCCCGGACAGCGACTTCGACGGCGTCAACTGGCGGGTGTAGGGGGCGGCATGAAGCTCACGCTCGGCATCTCGCCCTGCCCCAACGACACCTTCATCTTCGACGCGCTCGTCAACGGCCGCCTCGACAGCGGCGGCCTCGAGCTCGAGGTCTTCCACGAGGACGTGCAGACGCTCAACCAGTGGGCCCTGGCCGGCAGGCTCGACGTCACCAAGCTGAGCGCCGGCGTGCTGCCCGAGGTGGCCGGCCGGTACGCGCTGCTCGACGCCGGCGGGGCGCTGGGGCGCGGGGTAGGGCCGCTGCTGGTGGCCAGGCCCGGCGCCTGCTTCGACCCGGCCAGTTCGACGGTGGCCATCCCCGGCGAGCAGACCACCGCCCACCTGCTCTTCTCGCTGGTCCACCCCGGCGCGGCCCGCAAGCGCTTCCTGGTCTTCTCGGAGATCGAGGCGGCCGTGGCGAGTGGGGAGGTGGACGCCGGGGTGATCATCCACGAGAGCCGCTTCACCTACGCGGCCCGCGGGCTCACGAAGCTGCTCGACCTCGGGGAGGCCTGGGAGGCGCGGACCGGCGCCCCCGTCCCGCTGGGCGGCATCGTGGCGCGGCGCGGGCTCGGGCCGGAGTTGCTGCTGCGGCTCGACCGGCTGGTGCGGGCCAGTCTCGAGGCGGCCTGGGCCGGCGGCGGCGCACTCACACCCTACGTGAAGGGGCACGCACTGGAGCTGGAGGAGCCGGTGATGCGCCAGCACATCGAGCTCTACGTCAACGAGTTCTCGCGTGCGCTCGGCCCGGAGGGGCGGCATGCCGTCGAGACGCTGCTGGCGGTCCACGCCCGGCAGCACGGCGGGACGGCGCTGACCCTGGCCGAGGTGCTGGCCCCGCACCTGCTCCCGGCTTGACGGCGAGGGGCGCCATGAGCGCCCCGGCCATCCCGGGAAGGCCTGGAAGCCCTCCGCCTGCCCCTGCCGCGAGGGGGCGCTTGAAGGTATGCTCCGCGCCCGTGACTCGCTTGACTCCCGCCCGTGGCCGCTCAGCCCTGGGCGTCCTCTTCCTGGTCGTCTTCGTCGACCTGCTCGGCTTCGGGATGGTGATCCCGACCATGCCGCTCTATGCCCGGCACTTCGGGGTCTCCGAGGCGATCACCGGGCTGCTCTCGGCCGGCTACTCGGCCATGCAGCTGGTCTTCGCGCCCATCTGGGGCCGGCTCTCCGACCGCTACGGCCGGCGCCCCATGCTGCTCGGCTCGATCGCCATGACCGCGGTCGGCTTCCTCGGCTACGCGCTCGCCCCCAGCTTCGAGTGGCTGCTGATCTCGCGGCTCTTCGCGGGGGCCGCCACCGCCAACCTCGCCATCGCCCGCGCCTACGTGGCCGACGTCACCCCGCCCGAGGAGCGCGCTGGCGGCATGGCGATCATCGGCATCTCCTTCGGCCTCGGCTTCATCCTCGGACCGGCCATGGGAGGCATCCTCACCGCCAGGTACTCGCTGGCCGCCCCCGGCTACGCCGCCGCCGCCCTGGCCACCGTCAACCTGGTGGCCGCCTGGTTCATCCTTCGCGAGCCGGAGAGCCACGCCCGCGCCGCCCACCGTCCCCGCTTCGCCGCCCTCTTCGAGGAGCTGAAGCGGCCCGGGATCCGCGGGGTGCTGCTGGTCTCCTTCCTCTCCATCCTCGCCTTCTCGGCGCTGGAGAACACCTTCGCCTTCCTGGCCGCCGACGCCTTCGGCGTCCACGACCACGACGTCCCGTACCTCTTCGTCTACATCGGCGTGCTGGCTGTGCTGGTGCAGGGGGGATTGATCCGGCCGCTGGTGCGCCGCTTCGGTGAGCGCAGGCTGCTCATCGCCGGGCTGGCCATGCAGGCGGTGACCTTCGTGGCGCTCCCCTTCGCCGGCTCGATCACCGGAATGCTGGTGGTGCTCGCCCCCATGTCCCTCGGCAGCGGCCTGACCCAGCCGACGCTCTCGGCGATCCTCTCCAAGCTGGCCAAGAAGGAGGACCAGGGCGGGACCATGGGGCTGGGCGAGTCGGCCTCGGCCTTGGGGCGGATCATCGGCCCCATCTCCGGCACCGCCACCTACGCCCTGGCGGTCGCCTTCCCCTACGTGACCGGCGGCATCCTCATGGCCATCGCCGCCGTCGTCGCCACCACCTTGCGCGCCGCGCCGGCAGCGGCCGCGCCCGCCATGGAGAGCTGACCCGATGCCCGAGCTTCGTCGCGATCCGATCGTCGGCCGATGGGTGATCATCGCCACCGAGCGGGCCGGCCGGCCCAGCGACTTCGTCCACCCCACGGTGCGCCCGACCAACGGCCTCTGCCCGTTCTGCCCCGGGCAGGAGGACAAGACGCCGCGCGAGGTCTACGTGCAGGGGCGGGCGCCGGCGCTGGCGCCCAACGGCCCGGGCTGGAGGGTGCGGGTGGTGCCGAACCGCTTCCCGGCGCTCAAGATCGAGGGGGAGCTCGACCGCAAGGCCGAGGGGATCTACGACCTGATGAACGGGGTGGGCGCCCACGAGGTGGTGATCGAGACCCCCGAGCACGAGCGGCAGCTCCGGGACCTGGCCGACCAGGACGTCACCGAGGTGCTCTTCGCCTTCAAGGCGCGCATCCTCGACCTGCGCAACGACCACCGCTTCCGCTACATCCTGCTCTTCAAGAACCAGGGGCAGCAGGCCGGCGCCTCGATGGAGCACGCCCACTCCCAGCTCATCGCGCTGCCGGTGACTCCGCGGCAGGTGCAGGACGAGATCGACGGCGCGCGCCGCCACTACGAGCTCCGCGAGCGCTGCATCTTCTGCGACATCGTGGCCCAGGAACGGAAGGACCGCGCCCGGCTGGTCTTCGAGAACGAGGAGTTCGTGGTCTTCGCCCCGTGGGCGCCGCGCAGCCCCTTCGAGACCTGGATCGTGCCCAAGCGGCACGAGTCGAACTTCGAGGCCGAGCCCAAGGAGCGGCTGGGGCAGTGCGCCCAGGCGCTGCGCTCCACGCTGCGCCGCCTCTCGGTCGGGCTGGGCGACCCGCCCTTCAACTTCATCCTCCACTCCAACCCGATTCGCGACGCCCCGAGCCAGAGCTACCACTGGCACATCGAGGTGATGCCGGCGCTGACCCAGGTGGCCGGGTTCGAGTGGGGCTCCGGCTTCCACATCAACCCGGTGCCGCCCGAAGAGGCGGCCGAGTTCCTGCGCAAGGTCGTCGTCTAGCGTCCCCGCATGGAGCTGCTCTTCCTTGCCTCCGAGGTGGCCCCGCTCTCCAAGACCGGAGGGCTCGGCGACGTGCTGGGGGCGCTGCCGGCGGCGCTGGCCGCGGCCGGCGACGCGGTGGCGGTGGTCTCCCCGCGCTACGGCTTCATCGACGCGGCCCGCCACGGCTTCACGCCGCGTGAACGAGCGGTGCGGGTTCGCGGCGAGGCCACCACCGTCTGGTCGCGGACCGAGGGGCGGCTCACCAGCTATCTGGTCGAGCACGAGCGCTTCTTCGGCTCGCGCCGCGGCCTCTACACCGAGCACGGCCACGAGTACGGCGACAACGCCGAGCGCTTCGCCTACCTCTGCCGCGCCGGGCTGGAGGTGCCGGGCGCCTTCGGCCACCGCCCCGCGGTGCTCCACCTCAACGACTGGCAGACGGCGCTGGCGGCCTGGCTGCTGCGCCACGAGCACCGCAGCGACCCGGCGCTGGCGCGGACCCGCTCGGTCTTCACGATCCACAACCTTGCCTACCAGGGCTCCTTCTCCAAGGAGCTGCTGCCGGCGCTGGGCCTGCCCTGGGAGCTCTTCCGGCCCGACGGCGTCGAGTTCCACGACCGGCTCAACCTGATGAAGGCCGGGCTGATCTTCGCCGACGCCGTCACCACCGTCTCCCCCACCTACGCCCGCGAGATCACCACGCCGGAGGGGGGCGAGGGGCTCGACGGCCTGCTGCGAGCCCGGGCCGGGAAGCTCTCCGGGATTCTCAACGGCATCGACACCGTCGAGTGGGACCCGGCGCGCGACCGCTACCTTCCGTCACCCTTCGACGCCCAGAAGCTGGGCGGCAAGGGGGCCTGCAAGAGAGCCTTGCAGGAGGAGATGGGGCTGCCGGTGCGCCCCGACCTGCCTCTCCTGGCGGTGGTGAGCCGGCTGGCCGACCAGAAGGGGATCGACCTCTTGCTGGCGGCGCTGCCCGAGCTGCTGCGGCGCGACCTGCAGCTGGCGGTGCTCGGCAGCGGCCGACGCGACTGGGAGGAAACGCTGCAGCACACCGCCCACCACCACGCCGAACGGCTGGCTGTCCGCCTGGGCTTCGACGAGGGGCTGGCCCACCGCATCGAGGCTGGCGCCGACATCTTCCTCATGCCGAGCCGCTTCGAGCCCTGCGGGCTCAACCAGCTCTACTCGCTCCGCTATGGCACCGTCCCGGTGGCGCGGCGGGTCGGCGGGCTGGCCGACACCATCGAGGACTTCGACGGTTGGCGGCGCGGCACCGGTTTCCTCTTCGGTGACTACCATCACCGCGCCATGCTCACCGCGCTGCGGCGGGCGCTCGAGCTCTTCCGCGACAAGCGGGCCTGGCACGCCATGATGAGGCGCGGGATGGCGCTCGACCACTCCTGGGCGCGCAGCGCCGAGCGCTACCAGGCGCTCTACCGGGCGCTCACCGAGGGCTGAGCGGCGCACCGAATCGCCTGCGGTGGCCGCCCCCTATTTGCTATAGGTGTGACCTGCCCTGGAGGCGACGATGCACGGGTTGACGCTGCTGCTGCTGTTGGCCGCTGAACCGCTGGTGGCGGTCGAGCCGGTGGTCCCTGGAGCGGGGTGGTTCAAGCCGGCCGAGGTGGAGAAGGGCTGCGTGGGGCGCTCCATCGTCATGCCGCCTGGGATGGCCGGTTCGGGGCGAGTGTCCGTGAAGTTCGCCGTGCAGGTGGACGGGGCGGCCGAACGGGTGGAGGTCCCCGACGTGGTCCCCCGGCTCATCGCCGAGGCGATCGCCACCGCCGTGAAGGGCTGCCGCTTCACGCCGGGGCGGAAGCCGGACGGAAAGCGCGCCGCGGTCTGGACCACGTTGCCGCTCCGCTTCGAGGAGGAGATTCCCTACGCCGGGCTGGCCGCGCCCGCGGCCACGCCGGCACCCCCCGCAGGGACGCCGCCGCGCGAGGCCAAGCCGGGCTGCATCGACAACCAACTCAAGTACCGCTTCCCGCCCAACCGGCTGCTGCACGGCCTGGTGGCGGTCCGGGTGGCGGTTTCGGCCGAAGGGAAGACCGGCGCCTTCGAGTTCCCGCCTGGCTTTCCCGACGACGTCATCAACGCCTTCAAGCTCTCGATGCAGGACTGCCCCTATCAGCCCGCCACCGGGCCGGGCGGGGAGGCGACCGCCGGCAGCTTCGAGTACCGGGTCAACTTCGCCGCGCCGGGCGACGCCGAGCGGGCGGCCGGCACCGGCCCACGGCTCAAGCGCGAGGCGAAGCTGTCGAGCCCCACCTGCCTGCAGCGCCTCAGGCCGGCCGGCGTCATCGGCCACGCGGTGGTGCAGGTGACGGTCACCGCCGAGGGAGAGCCGACCAACTTCCGGCTCCAGCCGGAGAACACGCCCGCTTCCCTGCGGCTGGCCATCTTCGACGTCCTCTCCATGTGCAAGTGGGAGACCGCGCTCGGGCTCGACGACAAGCCGGTGGCGGGCGACACCTCGGTGACCATCAGGTACCGCTGAGCCTCACCGGCCGGCGAGGTCCCACGACGCCGGGCGCAGCCCCTCACGCGGCGGAACTCCCGGTCAGGCCGTGCGCCGTGAAAGCTCGGGCCGTGCGTGGGGGCCGTGGGCCGTGAAAGCTCGGCCGCTACTCGAGGTCCCCCGCCCCGAACCGCCGCGCCGAGAAGGGCGCCAGCTCCACCGGCGGCGGCTCGCCCAGCACGCAGGCGGCGATGGCGTCGGCGGTGATGGGGCAGAGCAGGATGCCGTTGCGGGTGTGGCCGGTGGCGTAAAAGAGGCCGGGCACCGCGCCGGGGCCGAGGATGGGCTCGCCGTCGGGGCTGGCCGGCCGGAAGTTGGACCAGCTCTCAACCACCTGCGCCCGCGCGATGGCCGGGGCCAGGCCGATGCCGACGTCGAGCACGTGGCGCAGC
>JANPOM010000426.1:0-3623 GCA_031427995.1 Anaeromyxobacter sp.
TCACCTCGGCGCCGTGGTCGGCGACGAACTGGGCCACGTAGAAGGCCGGCTGGTCGGCCTTCGACTCGGGCTTGATGCCGAGCACCGCCACCCGCTTCGCGCTCCGCACCAGCGAGGCGATGCGGGCGTCGTCCTCGAGCAGGTTCTCGTTCCAGTCGGCCATCTAGTGCCCCGACCCAGGCAAGATGCCTACTGCGAGAGCCGATCCTCTCGCTGCGGCAGGCGGCCTCGTCGGTCCGCTGCTCAGAGGCCGTGTAGCAACCCCCGGACCGAGCCAGGCGGTCGAGGTGCAAGTCGGGCGAGGAGGAAGCCCGAAGGCGTGGTTCGTGCCACGGCGAGGGCTTCCGACAATGCCCGGCGCCGCAGATCGGCCGCCGCGGCGATGGGAGGGGGTTGTTTCACGGCCTCTAGACGTAGCGCTGCTACGCTTCCGCTGCTCCCTCCTCTGGCGCCAGCCTCGCTTCGGTCTCGGCTCTCTCGTCACGTCATCTTGCCTGGGTCGGGGCACTGGGACATCCTCCTCCCCCTCTCTTGGCGGGGCCTTCCGGGAAGCGCAAGCTCTTCCCTCAGGGGCGCGGCGAAAGGGCGGTCCCGAAAACTGGACGGAGGCGGTTCGCCGCCTACGATGAGTCCTTGGCCGACCTTGTCGCGGAACGACCGGCTCCCGAGGTGAAGCGGATGGACGATAAGCGGAAGAACATCAGGTCCAGCGCAGCGGTGGTGACCGAGAACGCGGCGCAGGCCGCGCTCCGACGGGGCGTGGCCCGCGAGCTCTCCCCCGAGGAGGAGAAGGTGATGCGGCTGCGGCTGGGCGCCTCGCCACCGGACACCACCACGCTCGACTGGACCGAGCAGGAACTCTCCGAGGACCTCCAGATTGAGCTGCAGGCGATGCAGATCGAGGCCTGGATGAAGTGGAAGGCCCACCTCGCCTCGCGGCGGGCCCAGAAGCACGCCACCGTCCGCGCCGCACCGGCTCCGGCCCCGCGCCCGTCTCGCGTGAAGGAGAAGATCATCCGGGCGCTGCGGCGGAAGCCCTAGCCAGCACCACCGGCACCGCTGCCGGGCGCCCCGCTAACGCGCTCCGCCCCGCTCCAGCAGCACCACCAGCCCTCGCGCCGCCTCCGGCGCCGAGGGCTCTTCCGTCTCGGCGAAACGCCCCGCCGCCAGCAGGCCGGCCAGGTGCGCCGGCGTCCGCGGGTTGCGCCACCAGTCCTCGTCGCACTGCTCGCGCAGCCGCACCCGGAGCCGCTCACCGGCCGCGAAGCCGGCCACTCGCGCCAGCAGCGGCCCGGCTTCGGCGTCGCGCGCCGCACGCACCCCATCCCAGGCGGCGTGGCAGGCCGAGGTGAGCGCCTCGCGGTGGGTCTCGCGCCAGCTCCTGCCCGAGAGCCCGCGCTCCACCTCGGTCGCCACCCGCGCCGCCGCCGCGCTGGCCCGCAGGCGGAAGAGCGCCCGCAGCGCCAGCGCCCGCGTCACCTCGACCTGCTCCCGCTTCGAGAGGTCGACCCGCGTGGCCAGGAAGCCGGGCTCGAGCAGCAGCGACTGGAGCAGCCAGCCCCAGGCGGCCGTGAAGACCGGGTCGCGCCCCACCGGCGGCTGGCGCGCAGCGATGGCAGCCCGCCCAGCGGAGTCGAGGAGGTCGAGCCAGTCGGGCAGGCCGCCGCGCGGCCGGAAGGCGATGCGCTGGCCGAGGGCGTGGGCTCCGGGCCAGGCCGCCACGCGGGTGGTCTCGCCGATCTGCAGGGCCCCGGGATCGAGCCCCACGGCGCCGCAGGCGGCCCGCAGCAACGCGGCCAGGTCGCCCTTCCGGAAGAGGCCGTCGTAGGCCGGAAAGGCGAGCAGCCGCAGCAGGTCGGCCCGGGTCAGGTCACCGCGCGGCTGCGGCGCCAGGCCGAGGTCGCGGTGGGCGGCGTGGGCCAGCAGCTCGGTCCAGGCGTCCTCGGTGGCGTCGAGCAGCTGGTCGCCGTCTACCACCCTCGGCCAATCCGGGACCAGGCCGTGCTCGGCGCGGACCCGGACCCGCGCCTCGGCCGCCTGCTCGCGCAGGCTGGCCGCCGGCTCTAGCGCCGCCGCCACCGCCGCGCCCAACGCGCGCCGCCGCACCGGATCGGCCTCGCGGACCAGCCCCGCTTCGGCCTGCGCCAGCGGCAGCAGCCCATCCGGACCCATCACCGGCGCGCCCGCCTCGGCCGTCCGCCAGCCCTGCTCCGGCCCGGCCGCCAGCCGCTCGGCGCGGAGCGCCCCGACCACCTTGAGCAGCTCGACCTCGCCTCCCTCGCGCAGGCGGGCCACCGTCTCGGGGTGGGTCGCCTCGTCGTGCGCGGCGAAGAGCCGGGCCAGCGCCGGCGCCGGCTCGAGGCCGGCCACGTGGCGGTACCGCTCCTCCTCCAGCGCCAGCGCCAGGTGGTTGACGACCTGGGCCAGGGTGTCGCGCCAATCGGCGTCCATGCTATGAGGCTCCCTTTCGCGGGGCCGGGGTTCTATCACCTCTCCATGCCAATCTACGAGTACGACTGCCCGAAGTGCGGTCGCTTCGACGTCATCCAGAGGATGTCGTCGGCGCCGCTCAAGACCCATGACGCCTGCGGCGCCAAGGTGAAGAAGGCGCTCAGCGCCGGCTCCTTCGTCATGAAGGGCTCGGGCGGCTCGGCCTCGTCCTGCCAGCGGGCCTCAGCCTCCTCGCCAGCCTGCGCCTCCTGCCCTTCGGCAAGGGGCTGATGAAGCGGCTGGTCCTGGTGGCGCTGCCCGGTGACGAGGGTGAGCGGCTCGACCGGTTCATCGCCGCGCGTGGAGGCATCTCCCGCATGGCGGCGCGGCGCTCCATCGACGAGGGCGGTGTCTTCCTCGACGGCCGGCGCTGCAAGGTCGCCGGCAAGCCGATCCGGGCCGGTTACACGGTCCACGTCAACATCGAGGAGGGCGGTCGCCTCCCCGGCGCGGTCGTGCCGCTGGGGCGGGAGCGGCTGCTCTTCGCCGATGAGCACCTCATCGCCGTCGACAAGCCGTCCGGCGTCCCGGCCCAGGCCACCCTCACCTCGGATCGCGGCACCCTCCCGGAGCTGGCGGCCGACCTGCTGGGAGGCCCGGTGTCGCTGGTTCACCGGCTCGACCGCGAGACCTCCGGCATCACCGTGCTGGCCCGCACGCCCGCGGCGACCTACGCGCTGGCCGAGGCCTTCCGCGCCGGCCTCCCGGAGAAGACCTACCTGGCGCTCTGCCTGCGCCCGCCCTCGCCGCCGCAGGGGCGCGTCGAGCTGGCCATCGGCAGTGATCCGCGCCGCAAGGGACTGCGTATGGTCTCGCCGGGCGGCGACGCCGCCGCCACCCGTTACCGGACGCTCGTCATCGGCCACGCCGCGCTGGTCGAGGCCAGGCCCGAGACCGGCCGCACTCACCAGGTCAGGGTCCACCTCGCCCACCTCGGCGCGCCGCTGCTCGGTGACCCCAAGTACGGCGGCCCGCGCATGGTCGGGGCGGTCCCGGTGCTGCGGGTGATGCTCCACGCCGCCCGGCTCCAGCTGCCGCACCCGGTCACCGGCGCGCCGCTCAGCTTCGAGGCGCCGGTCCCGGCCGACTTCAGCGAGCTGGCCGAGGCGCTGGAGTGTCCGCTACCGGGGTAG
>JANPOM010000427.1:0-1582 GCA_031427995.1 Anaeromyxobacter sp.
CCTCGCCGACCGACGGGACCAAGGCGCGCCAGATGGTGTTGCCGCCGCGGGCCTGGACCCTGAGGAACGAGTACTTGGCCGAGGGGAGCCGGGCCTCGTAGGAGGGCGGCGCGCCGCCAGCCTGGAGCCAGAAGGGCGTGAGGGCATTGCCCTCGCCGTCCATCACCACCAGCTTCTCCGGCAGCACCCCGACGAAGGCCGCGCCCTGGATGGTGGAGGCTGGCCGAGCATGGGGCTGGTAGGTCGCACCTGAGAAGAGGTTCTCGAGCCCGCAGCCGGTGAGGACGGCGAGCATGACGAATCCGATCGGAATGAGCTTGCGCATCACCACGCCACCTCGAAGGTCGCCTTGGACCGCCAGACGTTCCAGGCCTGGTTGTAATTGGCCGTCTGGTCGCGCAGCAGGTCCTTGTGGAAGTACTCGATGTTGTAGGAGAGGTTGGCGCCGCCGAAGAGGTAGGTCAGGCCGGCGCGGGCGGTGTGGCGGCGCGTGTTGTCGTTGTAGTAGCCGCCGGTCTGCGAGCCGACCCGGTTGACCTCGGTCCACCAGGAGTACTCGTAGCCCAGCGTGGTCTTCAGCTCGTTGGTCGGCTGGAGCGCCAGGGCGACGTAGCCCATGTACATCTGGCCGAGGTAGTCGTCGGCCTTGGGCGCCGAGGTGGGGACGCCCCCGACCAGCGTCGTGTAGTTCTTGTTGCGTCCGTCGAAGTCGTGGACGTACTTGGCCTTGCCGGTCACGGTGGCGCCCGACCAGAAGGGCAGGGCGTACTGGGCGTTGAGCACGCCCAGGTAGGTGGAGCGGTCCTGGAACTCGGCGTAGACGCTGCGGGGGTCCTTCCCGCGGGCGTAGACGTTGGCGTAGTCGGAGGCGGCCGTGAAGGCGGTCGTGTCGGTGAAGCCGTTGGTGTAGAGGAAGTCCGGGTACTGGTTCTTGACGTCGCGCCCCTGGGCGTTGGTGTTGTAGCCGATGACCGTCCCCTCGGCAGTCAGCTTGAGCGCGCCGGAGACATACTCCAGCACCCCGGTGACGCCCTTCCAGCCTATACAGGACTCGTACCAGGGGCTCGTCCCAGTCCTGGAACTCGTTGGCGATGTTGAGCGTGGGCAGCTGCCCACCGCGGGTGAAGCCGCCGGTGATGATGCCGTCGGTCAGCAGGACGTCGGCCTCGCGGCGCGAGCCCATGATGGCATTGTACTCGGCGCCGATGTAGAAGCCCTCGACCTTGAGCGAGAGCCCGGCCTGCAGGGGGTCCATCAGCTCCACCAGCGCCTTGGCGGCGAAGTCGTTGGAGGCGACGGGGGCCCCTGCGGCGTTGGTCTTGAAGACGATGGGCGAGAAGCCCTGGCCGTTTCGGACCGCGTTGGTGGCGTACTCCGGGTTCACGTTGTTGGAGGAGTAGGCGACCATCCCCGAGACCGCCAGGAAGTCCCAGGCCGAGGGGGTCCAGTTGCCGTCGAGGGTGGCGTTGATGCCGCGGAAGCGGCTGACCAGCCCGACCGAGTGGTCGGCGCCGCGGGCCGCCGAGGCGTCGCCGGTTAGCATGGGGCTGTACTTGTCCGGCTCCCAGTCCTGGATCAGGCT
>JANPOM010000428.1:0-18903 GCA_031427995.1 Anaeromyxobacter sp.
GACGCAGGGCTTCACGGCCACGCCGGTCATCCCCTCCTACGCCATCTCCGGCACGGTGAGCTACGGCGGCTCCAAGACCGGGCGGGTCTACGTCTCGGTCAACTCCAACCGCTGCACCAACTGCTCGGCGCAGGCGATGACCAGCATCGCCGGTCCCGGCGCCTACACCATCCGCGGACTCCAGGACGGCACCTACACGGTCTCGGCGCGGCGCGACAGCGTCGGCCAGGGGATGGTCAACGCCTCCGATCCATGGGGGAGCGCGGCCGGTTCGATCACCATCTCGGGAGCGGACGCGAGCAACGTGAACATCGGCCTCGTCGATCCGCCGGTGCCGTCGCCGGCCAACCTCAGTCCCCCGGCGGTCCTGGCCGGGGACCACGGGACCCTGATGTTCTGGAACACCGACATGGACTCCAGCTCCAGTGAGAAGGCCACCAGCTACGACCTCTCCTGGGGCAGCGACACGGGCGCCACCAACGGCGCCGGCTCGCCGGTCCACGTCATCGCCCGGCGGGACGGCGTCTACTTCCAGAGCGGGCTGACCAACGGGACCACCTACTACTACAAGGTCCGCTCCAACGTGGGCACCACCTTGGGCGCCTGGTCGACCATCGCCCAGGCCACGGTCGGTCCGGTGGGGGCCGGGTTCACGGTCTCTGGAACGGTGACCTTCCCGGTGGGGGCCACCGGCCCCCTCTACCTCGCCATCGGTGACGGGGAGAGCGGAAACATGAAGGTCGCCGCCTACCCGCTGCCGCTCACCAGCCCGGCCACCTTCTCGGTGACCGGCATCCCCGCCGGCACCTGGGGCGTCTACGCCATCCTCGACCAGAACGGGAACGGCGTGATCGACGACGGCGACCTGAGCAACACCAACAGCCGAGGTTCGCAGCAGATCACCGTGAGCGGCAGCACCTCCGGCGTGACTGTGCTGCTCTCGGCCGCAAAGTCCATGGTCTCGACCACCACCGAGCATGCCCTGAACGACGGCGGCACGGTCCACTCCTACAGCCTGCAGACCAACGTCACCCCCAACGCGCAGCGGGTGGTGAGGGCGATGCTGGTGGCGGGGAAGGGCGTCCGGGTCCCTGCCGACCTCGGCGGGGATCGGGATGTCTACAGCTGGTGGAACCTCGGGACCACGGCGCCGGCCGTGGGCGACGTCTACACCTACGAGGTCAGCTACGGTGACGGCAGCTCCGAGCTGCTCACGGCCCCGGTGACGACGTTGCTGAGCAGCTTCGCCCAGGGGCTCACCGCCACCACCACCGGAGGCGGCTCTGTGGCGCAGCCTCTCTTCTCCTGGTCGGCGCCGGCCTCGCCGCCGCCCTCCTACGGCTACGCGCTGTCGGTCTGGGGCAACGCCAACTGGTACTGGCCCCAGAGGGCCTACATGAGCCCGAGCTCGGTCACGCAGGTCCGCTACAACGCCGACGGCAGCGCCTCGACGCCGAACCTGACGAGCGGCAGCTACACCTGGAGCGTCAAGGTGATGGACGCCGCCGGCAACGGGGCGCGCCAGGAGAAGAGCTACATCGTCCCGTAGCCACGCCGCTCGGAGTGAACGTGGAGCGGCGGGGTCATCCCCCGCCGCTTCCACGTCAGGCGGCCGCCAGTTGGGCGCGCACCGTATCGATCAGCTTCTCGACGCCGAAGGGCTTCTCCAGCACGGCGTCCGGTTCGCCTGGCGCGCCGCCCGCAATCCGGGCCGGAGGGAGGCCAGAGACCAGGACCAGCCGGATCCCGGCCAGCGCTGGAAGCCCACGGATCCGGGCCATCAGCTCGGTGCCGGTCATCCCCGGCATGAACTGGTCGATGATGACCACGGCCGGGCGCGGCGCCTGGCCGAGCCGGACCAGCGCGGTGGCGCCGTCGCGGGTCACCGAGACCTCGAAGCCCTCGCCGGAGAGGCACTCGGCGATGTTTTCGAGGAGCGCGGCGTCGTCGTCCACGACCAGGATGTGAGGGCGTTCGGCCACTCCCACGGAACTTAGTGGCCTGTCTGACTCGTGGCAACCGCCGGGGCGCACCGGTGTCAGCGGGCGTTGACCCCGGTTGCGCCTGACGTGACTCACGGTGACCAATCGAGGTGGCCTGGGGGAGGTCGCACGGTTCGACGCGGTGTTGCGAGCCTGGCCCGGGGCGCTGCTGGGCGGCGCAGCGCTCACCGCCCGGTTAGGTCTGGACCGGGACCAGCCAGCGGGGTGCCGTGGCGTGACGCCGACAGAGCGGACCATCGAGGCCTTGCCGGCCCACCTGCGCCGCTGGGTGGTGACCCAGGACTACGCCACCTACACGGAGCGGGACCAGCGGACCTGGCGGACCATCCTCGGCCGGCTCACCCGGGAGCTGGCCGGCACCGCCCACCCGCGCTACCTGGCCGGCCTGGCCAGCACCGGCATCGGTGTCGAGCGGATCCCGCGCCTCGACGAGATCAACGAGCGGCTGGACCGCTTCGGCTGGGGGGCGGTGGCGGTGGCCGGCTTCATCCCGCCGGCCGCCTTCACCGAGCTGCAGAGCCGGCGCGTGCTGGCCATCGCCGCCGGCATCCGGCGCCCCGGGCACCTCGAATACACGCCGGCCCCCGACATCGTCCACGAGAGCGCCGGCCACGCGCCGCTCATCGCCGACGGCCGCTATGCCGAGTACCTGCAACGCTGCGGCGAGGTCGGCTGGCGGGCCATCCCGGCCGCCGAGGACCGCGCCGTCTTCGAGGCGGTGCGCGATCTCTCGGTCGTGAAGGAGGACGCCCGGGCCACGCCGGAGGCGGCGGCGCTGGCCGAGGCCCGGCTCGCGGCGGCCGTGGCCAGCCTGCCCTTCGCCTCGGAGGGGACCCGGGCCAGCCGGCTCTACTGGTGGACGGCCGAGTACGGACTGGTCGGCGAGTTGGGTTCGCCGAAGCTCTACGGGGCCGGGCTGCTCTCCTCGGTCGGGGAGGCCTCCCGCTGTCTCGGCCCCGGCGTGCGCAAGGTGCCGCTCGACGCCTCCTGCGCCGAGGTGGCCTTCGACATAACTCGGATGCAGCCGCGGCTCTACGTGGCCAGCGACTTCGAGCAGCTCTTCACGGTGCTGGAGGAGTTCGCCGCCACGCTCTCCTTCCGGCGCGGAGGCGATCACGGCCTGGCCGAGGCGCTCCGCTCGCGGACGGTGGTCCAGCTCGGGCTGCCGGACGGGCGCGCCCTTTCCGGCCGGGTCACCGGGCTCGAGCCGGCTGGCGCGGAGGTGGCGCCGGGGCTCTCGGCGGCGCTGGTACGGCTCGAGGGACCGGTGCTTCGCACCCTCTCCGGGCACGCGACAGGGGGTTGGTTCGATGGCCACGGGCTGGTCGCCTTCGGCAGGGCGGCGCCGCTGCCGTCCGGGCGCTTCGAGCGGACGCTGGAGTCCGGCCTGGTCCTCACCGGCTTCCACGCCGGAGGCGGCCAGGTGCTCGACTTGTCGGCGACGCTGCGCGGTCGGGCGCTCGGGGCGCCTCGCTGGGCGCTGCTGGAGCTGGCGGAGCAGCTGCCATCGGTGGCGGGCGGCCCGGCCGATCCGGAGGCGGCGCGCCCGGGGGACTGAGCGCCCCGGGGCGGCTCAGGGCCGGTCCGGTCCGGGCGGGGCCGGCTCACCGGTCCGGATCATCCGCTCGCTCCGGCAGGCCTCCTCGGTCCCGGCGTCGCAGGCCTCCTTGATGAGTGCGTACCCGCGCTCGGTGTCCTTGACGGCCCGCTCGCCTCGGTAGAGCCGATAGCCGACGTTGGTGAGCAGCACGCCGGCCGCCTCGTGGAGGCGCCGGCTCTTCGGCTCACCCAGGAGCTGCCGGGCCAGGGCCGCGGCCCGCGGAAGGTCGTCGCGAAAGAAGGCGTCGACGGCGCGCAGGTACTCCAGCTCTTCGGAGCGGACCTCGAGCGCGTCGAGTTGCCGAAGCACCCGGGTGATGGCGGGGGCGTCCTCGAGCTTCACCGCGTCGCGGGCCGCGATCCAGGCGGCCTCGACCGCCTCGCCGCGGGTGAAGGCCGTCAGCCCAGGGCGCGGCGTGAGGGCCGCGGCCAGCAGGGCGGCCAGCGCCAGCGACGGTACCAGCCAGGTGGCGAGGCGGCGTGGGGCCGGCCGGGTCAAGAGCCAGGTGCCGATGGCGCCGGTGACCAAGCCTCCACCATGGGCGGCGTGGTCGAAGGGGAGGTCGACCGAGAGGGCCAGCACGGTCCAGGCGGTCAACTGGCCGAGGACGCTCAAGGTCATGCGGCTCCGCAGGAACGGCCCCCAGCCCGGCAGCAGGCGGCGGTGGATGGCCAGGGTGGCGCCGATCATCCCGAAGAGCGCGCCGGAGGCGCCGGCGCTGATGACGTCGTGAGCCAGCAGCGAGGAGGCGGAGGCGCCCATCCCGGCCAGCAGGTAGAGGGCCAGGAAACGCCCATGCCCGAGCATCCGCTCCACCACCCGGCACCAGCTGAAGCCGAAGAGCGAGTTGGCCAGCAGGTGGACCAGGCCGATGTGCAGGAAGACCGCCGCCAGCAGCCGCCACCACTGCCCGGCCCAGACATGGCTCCGCTCCAGCGCCCCGGCGGCGATCAGCGCGCCGGTGCTGGTGGCGTCGTCGAACCGCCATAGGACCCAGGCCATGACCGCGACGTTGACGGCGACGATGGCCGCGGAGGCCGGGGCCTCGGTCAGCGCGGCCAGGCGCGAGCGGGGCGGGGGAGGGCGCTGGGGAGGGGCGGGCCAGGGACGGGTCGCAAACGGCCGGCGCGGCGGTTGGTCCGACCCGGCGGGGGGGTCGGATTCGGTCGGGCGCGGCTCCAGCTCCATGCCGGAAACATACCGCGGGGGTGGACCCCGGGCTGTCGCTGAATCAGGGGTGGACCCCGGGCTGTCGCTGGTTCAGGGGTGGACCCCTGGCTGTCGCTGAATCAGGGGCGGGCCGAGGCCATCCCGGCAAGGTAGGATGCCGGTCGTGAGCGAGTACATCGTCAACCCGCGCCGCGCCCCGCGCGCCCCCTCCCGCTGTGTCACGGAGGTGCGGACCGGCGAGACCGGCTTCGCCGCCGAGACCGAGGACATCGGCCCGACCGGCTGCCAGCTGGTGGCGCCGGGGGCGCTGCCGCGCGGGCAGGCGGTGATGCTCACCTTCGCCAACTCCAAGGTGAAAGGGTTGCTCAGCGTGGAGGGGAAGGTGGCCTGGGTCAGCTCGCGGCCGCCGTGGCGCGTCGGCGTAGCCTTCGGCGAAAAGAGCCGCCTCAGCGCCCAGCTCTGGTTCGAGCGGCTGGTGGCGGCCCAACCCGGGCTGGGCGGCTACCGGCGCGTTCCCGATCGACTTCCGGTTGACGCCATGATCTTCCTCTCGCCACCCCCGAGCTTCCTCTTCGACTTCACCGTCGAGGAGGTGGAGGTGCTGCGCCATGTGGCCGGCGGGAGCACCATCGCCTCGCTCCGCGAACGGCTGGGGGCCAGCTGGAACGTCACGCAACGCGCCCTCTTCGGGCTGATGTCACGCGGCCTGGTGACGGTCAACCGGAGCGCCGCCTCCCACCCGGCGGCCTGGAAGAAGGTCATGGCCGAGCTGGGGGCCGAGTTCGTCCCGGAGGTGTCGCGCACGGTCCGGACCTCTCACCTCCTGGAGCGCTTCGCGGTCCGTGGGACGGCCTCCACGCGGCGAGACGCCGACGGGGCGCTGGTGCTCGATCTCGGACCCGGTGAGACGCCGCCGCCAACGTCCAGGGCGGCGCCGCCGGCTGTCATACCGCCCGCGCTGATGCCAGTGGCGGCTTCGATTCCCGTGCCCGGGACGGTGGCCAAAGGTCCGACGGCCGGGTCCGGGTGGCGTGGCGAGGCGCGCCCCAGGTCGCGCGAGGCGCAGGAGTGCTTCGACCTCGGCAGGTCCGAGCTGGTGGCCGGACGAAACAACAGCGCCATGGCCCACCTGCGCCGGGCGCTACAGCTCGCCCCGGGGGATGCCGAGGTCGCCGCCGAGCTGGGGCGGGTCATGACCGGGGCCCCGACGCGGTGAGCCGGGCCGCCGGCAGGCTTCCGCCATGCCCAAATTCTGGACCGGACTGGTCAAATCCACGATTCGAGCGGCCTTGACTCGACCGCCCCGCATTGGTACTCCCGGCGGGCCGCCCGAATTCTCAACTGCTACGGAGGGTACGTCCACGATGTACAAGATCGTCCGCCGCGAGGCCTTCTCCGACACGACGTTTCTCTGGGATGTCCACGCCCCCGACGTCGCCAACGCGGCCGAGCCGGGCCACTTCGTCATGCTCCGGCTCGGCGGTGACTCCGAGCGCATCCCCCTCACGGTCGCCGACTTCGACCGCGAGAAGGGGACCATCACCATGGTCATCCAGGCGCTCGGCAAGACCACGCGCCAGATGATGACCGACTACAAGGAGGGGGACGAGTTCGAGGACTTCGTCGGCCCCCTCGGCCTGCCCCAGCACATCGGCAAGATCGGCCACGTGGTGCTGGTCGGCGGCGGCCTCGGCGTCGCGCCGGTCTACCCGCAGCTGCGCGCCTTCAAGGAGGCCGGCAACCGGGTCACCGGCATCATCGGCTTCCGCAACAAGGACCTGGTCTTCTGGGAGAAGAAGTTCGCCCAGTACTGCGACGACCTGATCGTCTGCACCGACGACGGCAGCCATGGCAAGCCCGGCTTCGTCACCCAGGCGCTCAAGGAGCTCTGCGAGAAGGACAAGCCCGATCTCGCCATCGCCATCGGCCCGCTGCCCATGATGAACGCCTGCGTCGAGACCACGCGGCCGTTCGCGGTCAAGACCATGGTGTCGCTCAACGCCATCATGGTGGACGGCACCGGCATGTGCGGCTCCTGCCGCGTCACCGTCAACAAGGAGGTCAAGTTCGCCTGCGTCGACGGCCCGGACTTCGACGGCCACCTGGTCGATTTCAAGGAGCTGCTGGCCCGCCAGAAGCGGTTCAAGATCCAGGAGACCGCGGCCAGCGAGGACTACGCGCACGTCTGCAATCTCGAGAAGCAGCTCTTCGAGGAGCAGAAGCGCAACTACAAGAAGATCAAGGAGCTCACGCCGCACCAGGCCAAGATGCCGGAGCGCGATCCCGTGGAGCGCTCCCGCAACTTCATGGAGGTCAACCTGGGATACTCGATCCAGGACGCCCTGCTCGAGGCAGAGCGCTGCATCCAGTGCGCCAAGCCCACCTGCATCGCCGGCTGCCCGGTGGCCATCGACATCCCGCGCTTCCTCAGGCATCTGGTGGTGCGCGACATCGACGGCGCGCTCGAGGTCATCAACGAGGCCTCGATCTTCCCGTCGGTCTGCGGCCGCGTCTGCCCGCAGGAGACGCAGTGCGAGGCCCAGTGCGTCATCGCCAAGAAGGTCGAGTCGGTCGCCATCGGCCGGCTGGAGCGGTTCGTCGGTGACAACGGCCGGCCCAAGCCGGTGATCCCGCCGGTCTTCGCCCCGGGCGACATGCTCGGCAAGGTGGCGATCTGCGGCTCCGGCCCGGCCGGACTGGCCGTGGCGGCCGACCTCGTCAAGTTCGGCTGCGACGTGACCGTCTACGAGGCCCTCCACGTGGTGGGCGGCGTGCTCCGCTACGGTATCCCCTCCTTCCGCCTGCCCCGCGACATCATCGACCGCGAGGTGAAGCGGCTCACCGACATGGGCGTGAAGATCGAGACCAACAAGGTCATCGGCAAGACCTTCACGGTGAACCAGCTGCTGGGCGCCAAGGGGTTCGACGCCGTCTTCCTCGGCGTCGGCGCCGGTGCCCCGGCCTTCCTCGGCATCCCCGGTGAGTTCGCCGGGCAGGTCTACTCGGCCAACGAGTTCCTCACCCGCGTCAACCTCATGGGCGGCGACCAGTTCCCGCTCAAGGACACGCCGGTCTCGATCGGCAAGAGCGCGGTGGTCATCGGTGCCGGCAACACCGCCATGGACTGCCTGCGGGTCGCCAAGCGGCTCGGCACCGAGACGGTCCGCTGCGTCTACCGGCGCACCGAGGCCGAGGCCCCGGCCCGCATAGAGGAGATCCGCCACGCCAAGGAGGAGGGGATCGAGTTCTTCTTCCTCCACTCGCCGGTCGAGATCTACGTCGATGCGGACGGAAACGTGAAGGGGATGAAGGTCGAGGAGATGGTCCTCGGCGACCCTGACGAGAAGGGGCGCCGCAAGCCGGTCGCCACCGGCAGGTTCAAGGACCTCGAGTGCGACACGGTCATCTACGCGCTCGGCACCAAGGCCAACCCCATCATCACCCAGTCGACGCCCGGGCTGACCCTCAACAAGTGGGGGAACATCGTGGCCGACGACGGCAAGACCCAGTGCACCTCGCTGTCCGGCGTCTTCGCCGGCGGTGACATCGTCACGGGCGGCGCCACGGTGATCCTGGCCATGGGGGCCGGGCGCCGGGCGGCCCGCTCCATCGGCGCCTACCTGAAGGGCAAGAAGCAGAAGTGGCCGATCACCGAGGAGGACATGACGACCTTCACGCCCCCAGCCCAGCTCGGCGCCGCCGGCGCCAGCGCCGCGGCCGCCCCGGCCGCCACCGGCATCGGCAAGGTCTGCCCCAAGTGCCGCCAGCCGCTCGACGGCGAGGAGGAGTACCTCTGCTGCGCCACCGCCACGCTGACCTGGAAGTGCCAGGACTGCGCCAAGGTGAGCGAAGGCTTCGCCTTCCCCTACGGGATGTGCCCGGCCTGCGGCGGCAAGCTGACGGTGGCCAACCCGGCCCAGGCGGCCGACGCGGCCGCCCTCGACGCGGTACGCATCGCCTTCGAGATCGAGCTGGGCGGCATGGCCTTCTACGGCCGCGCCTCCCAGGAGGCCAGTGACCCGCTGCTCCGCGATCTCTTCGCCCGCTTCGCCGAGATGGAGAAGGAGCACATGGCGACCCTGTCGCGCCGCTACCACGTGCAGGTGCCGGCGGCGGGTGACTTCAAGGTGGACCGCGCGGCCATCTACGCCGGCATCCCCAACCGCCCCGAGGACCCGGCCAACCTCTTCCGCATCGCCATCGCCTTCGAGGAGCGCGCCGTGAAGTACTTCGGCGAGCGCGGCGTGGCGGCGGCCGAGGGCTCACCGGAGCGGCAGCTCTACAAGGAGCTGGCGGCCGAGGAGAAGGAGCACGTCGACCTCCTCACCACCGAGCTGAAGCGCTGGCAAGCCGGCAAGCCGGGCCTGATGTAGAGCTGGCGGCGTCTCGGAGCCGCCGCATCGGCGCCGGCTAGCCGATCTCGACGGCGCTGGGGCTGTAGCAGGAGAGGGCCAGCAGGCTGGTCCTCTGCCACTTGCGCGCCGGGCTGGAGATGAAGCGCAGCCGGTACTGCTTGTCGCCGGCCGCCTGGATCTTCTGGATCCAGTAGATGAAGCTCTTGAAGCCGGAGGAGTTGCAGAATTCCAGCTCGGTGAAGTCGACGCGGACGTCCTTGGCACCGGCCTTGAGCAGGTGATCGTGCACCTGGTCGACGAACGGATTGAGGACACCGGCTGGGTTGACGGTGCTGATGGTGCCGCGGAACTGGACGCGAGTGCCGAGCGGCTCGACGTGCAGGGAGGCCGAGTACTTCTCCTCGGAGACCTGGATGGCCGGGGCGCGGGCGCCTGGATGGGACGGGTTAGACATGGGTTCCTCCGGGGACTTGAAGCAGGGGCGCGCGAAGGCGGCCCCAGGCGAGGACCGTTATCCGGTTCCCCTCGCGGGTGATGGAGAGTTCGAGCTGCGCCTCGAAGCGGACCCGCGCCAGGCCGAGGCCGCCGCGCTGGTTCATGGGGGCCTCCGCCATGGCACGCAGGTAGCTCCGCAGCGGATCGGGCTCGTTGTTGATCCGGTCGAGCCGCCCCTTCAAGTCGGCGAACTGCTCGTCGTTGGCCGGGTTGGAGACGGCGATCTCGATCCGGTCGGCGATGGGGTCGACCTGCAGGGTCAGGTCGACGCTCTCGCCGCCGGCGTGCGGGATGGCGTTCTGCATCAACTCATGGACCGCCAGCGCGACCTGCGCCTCGCGGGTCTCGCCAGGGCAGGCACAGGAGCAGAAGGACTCGACGAAGCGCCGGATCTCGTCGACGAAGACCCAGGGGGGCTTCATCCGCAGCATCAGGTAGATGGGGCGGGTCGTCGTGTTCATCTCAGTCGTCATGTCTCTTCCGTCTCAGGACCACCACGGTGATGTCATCCGCCTGCAGGGCGGAGTGCGCTTCCACTTCCTGGAACACCTGGGTGAGGATCTCGGCGGCGGAGGCTGGGTGCTCGGCGCGGAGCAGCTCGGTCAGCCGGTCCTCGCCAAAGAGGGTCCCCTCCGAGTCCTGCGCCTCGACCACCCCGTCGGTGATGAAGCAGACGGCGTCGCCGAGGCCGAGCTGGAACTCGTAGGCCACGATCTGGGTGGAGAGGTCGGCGGTCAGCCCCACCCACGGGCCGGCCGGCTCGATGACGTCGACGGTGCCGCCGCAGCGGGCGATGAAGATGGGCTGGTGGGCCCCCGCGGCGACGAAGCGGCCGCCTCCCATGTGCCGGGCGGCCATGAGCGTGAGGTAGTCGTCGCGCCCCATCCGTTGCCTGACGTTCTCGTGCACCACCCTGTTGACGGCCGCCACCACGTCGCGCGGGTCGCGGTTGGGGTCGTCGGCGATGGTGCCGTAGGCGGCCGCCTGCGCCATCATCATCACCAGGCCGGAGTTGATGCCATGGCCGGAGACGTCCCCCACCAGGACCCAGAAGGTCTCGGGGAAGGAGAGGATGTCGTAGAGGTCGCCGCCCACGTCCTCGGCCGGCTTCATGCGGGCCGCCACCTCGTACCCGATCACGGCCGGGCTTTGGGGGAGGATGGCGGTCTGGATCCGGTGGGCGATCTGCACTTCCTGGCGCAGCGCCTCGGTCCGCTTCAGCTCGACGTGGGAGCGGGCCACCTCGGCGACCATGGTGTTGAAGGAGCCGACCAGCGCGCCCAGCTCGTCGGAGTAGGCGCCGGGGATTCGGGTCGACAGGTCGCCGCCGGCGACCCGGGCCATCGACCCGGTCACCTCGGAGAGCGGCCGGGCCGCGGCGCGGAGCGCGCCGACGCTGACGACCCCGGCGCCAGCCATCACGGCGAGGAAGAGGATGCCCAGCAGGACGCGCAGCGAGCCGAGCTGGCCGAAGGCCGAAGCCTCGGGCACCACCATGGCCGCGGTCCAGCGAGGCGGGCTCTCGGAGGGGGCGGTCCGAACCGAGAGCAGCGGCGCCGCCCCGGCCGGCGCGGTCCGCTCCAGCGCACCGGGCGTGGCCACCATGGCCACCACCGGCTCGATGCTCCGCGCCTCCACGCCGGGTGGGACCAGCAGCAGGGTGCGGGCGGAGTCGTATACGACCGGGACCAGGTCGCCGTCGCCGCCGCCGATCTCGTCGAGCAGGCGGCGCATGGCGTTGGTGGAGATGGCCGCCACCACGGTGCCGACGATGTCGCCGGTGAAGTCGTGCACCGGCGAGGCCACCAGGATGACCGGCTCGTCGCCGCCCTCCTGGTCGAGCTGGGAGAGGACCCCGAGCTCGATGGTGGCCGGATCGTCGGCCAAGGCCTTCTCGACCAGACGCAGGCCGAGCGGCCGGCCATTCTGCGAGGAGAGGGCCACGCCGCGGCGCTCGCTCAGGGCCCCGGCGCGGACGCCGGCCAGCAGCGTCCCGGCCGGCCCGGTCAGGGCCACCGCGGCGATGGTGCCGCCCTGGTCCTGGATGATCCGTCGCAGGAAGTCCTCGACGAACTTGGGATCGCCCGAGTCGAGCGTGAGCTGCATCGCCTCGGCCTCGGACCAGCTCCGCACCGTGAGGGCGCGTTCGCGCTGGAACCGCTGCACCGCCTCGTGGACCTCACGGGAGCGGGCCTGGAGGTGGTCCTTGACGGCCGCCTCCACCACGCCCCGCGCCACCCAGTCGAAGCCGAACGCGGCCAGCACCAGGGCCCCGGCAACCAGAGCCAGCGTTGCGGCCTGGAGGCGCAGCCGCAGCGAGCTGGAGATCCGCCGCAGCACTACTTGGCGCCCTGCGTGGAGGAGTAGTACTTGAGGAACTCGTAGATGTCGGCCGCCTGCTCCTCGTTGATGCCTGAGTTGGGGCGGCGGATCATCTTCTTCATGTAGCGCTTCCACTCGGTCGGTTCGAAGCGCGAGTTGATGGGCCGGGCCACCGGGTGGCACTTCGAGCACTTGGCCGAGAAGATGGGGTACCGCTTCTGCATGCCCGGTGGCCACGCCGAGACATTTATCCTGTCAGGCCCGTCGTCACGCGGATCCCACTCCGCCTTGGACGGGTCCTTGGCGCCGAGGGCCAGAGCAGCGGCCAGCACCACCCCGAGCGAACCACTCATCAGAAAGCCCCCCCAAATCCGGCATGCCCCGACTGGAACACCACGAAGCTCGTCGGTCTCCAGTACTCATACGACACCTTCAGGTAGATCCCCGAGACCGGAGTGATGACTGTACCCACCGTGGCCCTCTCGAGGGCGGTGCTGGGGCTCATGTTGGGCGACGAGCCGGGGAGCGGGACGCCGATCCGCTCCATTTTGTCGTACCGGTAGACCATGGCGATGTACCGCCCTAGCGGGTGCTCCAGCTCGGCGTAGAAGCCCCGCTTGTCGAAGAACTGGTCGACCAGCGCCCAGCCGTAGCCGCTGGCGTTCGGATCGAGCGCGGTCCGGCGCATGGCGTACTCGCCGCGCAGCGTCGCCTTCCAGAGCTGGATCGAGAGGTCGCCGCCGGCCACGTCGTACTGCAGCCTGGCGTCGCGGTCGTAGCGGCCTCCGGTGTAGCTGCCCCCCAGGCTGATGTCGCCGATGAGGGCGCCCGGGTTGCTCGAGTAGGTGAGGGTGACGCGGCCGCCGTAGGAGGGGATCTTGTTGTTGTCGACGTAAGGCGAGGTGCGCTGCGACATCCACTCGAGGTCGTTGGTCCCCTTCATGCCCGAGACCGCGTAACCGGCGTACCAGACCTGGATGACGCTCCCCAGCCAGGTGGTGCCGTAGAGCATCACGCCGGTGTCGACGTAGGGGAGCATGAGCACGCCGCCGTTGAAGGAGGTCCGGTCGGCATAGGCCATGCGCCCCATGTCGTAGATGAGCGGGGCCGAGGTGGTCTTGTGGCCGGACTGGTCGAGCCGGTTGGCGTACTCGCCGAAGGGGACGTTGAGCCGGCCGAACTGGGCGTTGAACCAGGGCTTGGGCTGCCAGTCGAGCACGGCGTGGTCCATATCGATGCCGTGGCAGCTGATGCAGGCCTTGGCCGAGAAGGAGAGGGTGTCGTGCACGTCGACGCCGAAGCGCATCGAGGCGTCGATGGTGATCCCTTGCGGCGCCTTCACCTGGCCGGCGTCCGGTTGCTGGGTGGGGATTACCCAGCTGTCGACGTAGGCCGAGCCGGAGAACTGCAGGCTGGGGGCGGCGCCGACGCGCACCGCCACCAGTGCGGAGAGGGCCACCAGGATCGACGACGCCATGCGCCGGAGGCTGCCATCAGTCATTCGGCGCTCCGCTCGAGATCCAGGCTTCGACGGCCTGGATCTCCTCCTCGGTGAGGGCGTCTCCCACGTACGTCGGTGGCATCCGGTCTCCCAATCCTCCCACGGATGCGCCGGTGGCGCGGAGTTTGTTGACGAGGTAGCTCCTCTCGGGTTGTCCCGGCTCCACCAGCTTGAGAGGCGCCTGGACCGAGGGGATCGACACCAGCTGCGACAAACCGACCGCCGTGTCCAGTGAGACCGGGACACCGCTGGGGGGCGGCGGGCCGCCGCCGTGGCATGAAGCGCTGGCACAGCGAGGCACGAAGATGCTGGCGCTGAGGGAGGAGTAGGTGGCGCTCGCTCCGCCACCTCCCGTGCTGCCTCCCTTCCGGGCCGGAAGCTGGAAGTCGTCCGGGTCGCTGGTCACCCGGCGGCGCGCCAGTTCGAGCGTCCAGCTCCCGTCGGCCCAGCGCGCCCGGGCCCGGACATCGTCCCGGTGCGGGCTTGGGCGGTGGAGCACGAAGCCGGGGAGGGTGAAGGGGCTGGTGCCGGTGGGGGGAGCCAGCGGCACCGGCGAGGTGCCGACCGGTGGCGGCGCGGGCCAGGCGAGGTAGCGAGGGTCCCAGCCCGGCTCGGGGTCGACCAGCTGCTTGAAGAGGTAGGGCGGGTTGAGGGTGTCGTCGCCGCCGCCACCGGCGCCGGACGCCTTGGCGTAGGGCTGGCCGCTCACCAGGTTGGCCTCCGAGGTGCCCCGGCTGCAGGGGTAGATGAACTGGCCGAGCCCGTCCTTGCTGGTGCAGGCTCGGGAGCAGGTCAGGCCGTCGGCGGCGAAGCAGCGGTCGCCGGCCGGGCCGTCCGGCTCGATGCGTCCGTCGTCCGCCAGGCCGTATGGGGCGGTCGAGGCGGCGCGCCAGGCCCAGGTGTCGAGCCGCTCGCCGGCGCTCCCGGTCCGGCAGCTGAAGTGGGCGAGATAGCTCGGCGGCGGCCAGGGGCTGGGGGAGGGCTGCGGCCTGACTATCAGCGACGGCGCGGCCGCGACGTGGCAGGCGGTGGCGCAGCCGAGGGTGGCGTGCTTCGGGGCGGTGTCGCCGATGGCGAAGGAGAGGTAGGCGGCGTCCTCCATCCGGGTCCGGTCGGATCGCCACCTCGACCCGGCCGCGTCCCAGCCCCAGGGCAGCTGCTGGTCGTGGCGGATCGGCGCGCTCCACTGCAGCAACAGGTAGAGCTGGTCGTCGTCGAAGGCGGCCCGGACCTTCAGGTTCGACACCCCGTGATCCCAGGGAGGGAGCGGCACCGAGCAGCCCGCCGACCCCTCGCTGGCGCTGGCCGGGGGAGCGTCCGGTGAGCAGGGGCTGGGGCAGGAGGGGCTGCCGGTGATCGGGTCGATCACCTGGAAATGGTGGGTTCGCCAGCGGCAGTACCAGCCCGATGCGGTCAGCCCCACCGCCTGCCCGGCCGGCTGGAGCGCCACCTCGGTGGCGGGCCAGCCGCTCCACTCGGTGGCGTCGCCGTCGAGCATGGGCGGCGTGGCGAAGCGGTGGGCCAGCACCTCGCCCGGTCCGGCCTTCTGGCCGACGAACCGGAGCATGACCGGGGCCGAGGTCTGGGGGACCAGGCCGCCGGCCGCCACCAGGCCGATCGAGACCACTGTGTCTGGCGGCGCCGAGCCCGAGATTGCGGTCTGGACGCAGCCGAGCGTGGTGAGAGCAGCGGCAGCGGCGGCGAGCAGGCGGGCCGAACAGGACCTCATGTGGTGCCAGCGCCCGGGCGGGCGCTCCTTCCCCCGGTGAACCATCTCAGCGTCTTCGCATGGTACTGGCTCGCGCCGTGTGGGTGTCAATGCGCAGGACCGCTTCGCCCGGGTGTGCGGGTCCTTGATTGGCCGCCGACCAGCCCGAGCTTCTCGGCCCGGGGGAGCCGCTTGATGGCCGCCTCCCGGCGCAGCGCTCCGCTCCGGCCGCGCGCCGGGGCGCTCCAGGCCAGCGCCACGGGGAGGCGCGAGCGCGTGTAGCGTGCGCCCCGCCCGGCGGCGTGGGCCAGCAGCCGGGCCGCGAGGTCGTTGGTCGCCCCGGTGTAGAGCGTGCCGTCGCCGCAGCGCAGGATGTAGACGCGCCAGCCGCGCCGCAGCGCCGCCACGGCCACCGCGGCGCCTACCGGCCGCGCTGGGCGCTGCGGGCGGTGCGCTTGGCGACGAACGGGTTGCTCGGCTTGCCGCCGCGCGGCAGCGGTGCCGCCGCCGGCTTGGTCTCCAGGTGGACCGCGTGCTCTAGCCCCTGAACGACCGGCTCGATGCGGTGAACCGGCTTGCCATCCTTCTTCCGTTTCTTGCTGACGGGCATCTGGCCTCCTGGTGGCGTGCGCCGATTCTAGCTCGAAACCGGCGGCGACCGGGGTGTCTCGTCGGCCCGCCGGGCGGCGACGGTGGCTGGGCCGACATGAGAAAGCCCCGAGGTGGCGGGGCTTCCTGAGAGGCGGAGAGTGGTGCGCGGTACTGGAGTCGAACCAGTGGCCTTCAGCTCCGGAGTCGGCTCCGTGGGGCCAGCAGAACCCAGCAGCACCATGCAACCTCTTGCAACTTCTCGGTTCGAGGGCGCGTCGAGTGGTACCCGTTTGCCCGGTTTCGCCGGCTTTTCTCCCCCGCTTGGTACACCGGTGGTACAGCGCGGGCCCGGGGTCGGGGAGCTGAAGTACATGGGTGTGCGCGAGTTGGCGCGGCGGCTCGGGGTGAGCCGGGCGACCATCTACAGGGCGGTCGAGCGGGGCGACCTCAGGGTGGTGCGGGTGTCGAGCGTCATCCGGGTCCTGGTCGGGGAGCCTGCGGACGACCCCGAGAAGCAGTAGAATGGGGACACCATGAGGGCGCTCAAGGCACACGTGAAGGCTGGCAGGCTCCTGCTCGACGAACCCACCGATCTGCCCGACGGGGCGGAGGTCCGGGTCGCGCTGGTCGATGACGACGATCTCGATGACAGTGAGAGGGCCAAGCTGCACGCCGCGATCCTGGCCGGCGAGGCCGAGCTCGACGCGGGGCAGGCTGTCAGCGAAGGCGAACTCTGGTCGAGGCTGCGGGCCATCCGGTGAAGCTCGAGATCGCGCCGCGCGCGGTCAGCGAAGCCGAGCGGTGCGCACGCTGGTGGGGTGAGAACCGCCCGGCCGCGCACCTGCTCTTCGAGGAGGAGCTGCGCGATGCGCTCGACCGGATACGCACTGCTCCGCTGTCTGGCAGCGCCTACCAGGCCACTCCTGGCCGTGAGCACCGGCGCGTGCTGATGCCCGAGACCAGGTACCACGTCTACTACCGGGTGGCCGGTCCTGACCGCGTGAGAGTCGTCGCCATCTGGAGCGCCGTGCGTGGACGAGGTCCGATGCTGTAGTCCGGGAGAGGGGAGGGGCATGGCAGCGCTTCGCCGGAACTGGCCACGGCTCGCCGCCCGCTTGGTACACCCTTGGTACAGTCGGTCCGAAAGCACCCAGGGAAAGGCCGGGGCCCATCGAGGAAACCCTCGGAAGTCCCGGCCTCTGAAATGGTGCGCGGTACTGGAGTCGAACCAGTGGCCTTCAGCTCCGGAGTCGGTTCCGTGGGGCCAGCAGAACCCAGCAGCTGCTCGCAACCTCTTGCAACTTCTCGGTTTGAGGAAGCGCCGGATGGTACCCGTTTGCCCGGTTTTGCCGGCTTTTCCTCTCCGCTTGGTACACCGGTGGTACAGCGCGGGCCCGGGGTCGGGGAGGCGCCCTACCTGGGCGTCCGGGAGTACGCGAGGCTGCTCAGCGTCAGCACCGCCACTGTCTACAGGGCCGTTGCGCGGGGTGAGCTCGCGCACGTCAGGGTGTCGAGCGTGATCCGGATCCCGGTCGGCCCTGGCTTCGAAGCTGGCGCAGCACGTCGCCCGGCGTCAGCACCCGCACGCCCTTAAACGGGTCGAGCGGGAGCAGGTGCCGGCGGTCGAACGTGGCGAGGTAGTCGGCCCGGCCGGCGAGCGCCGTCCCCAGGTAGACGTCGTCCGACGGGTCGGCCTTCACCACCCGCACCTCGACCGGCTCGACCAGCTCGGCTGCGGCTGCGAGATCGAGCACCAGGCCGAGCGGGTCGTCGAGGTGCGACTCGGCCGCGTGCTCCTCGACGGTTCGGCGGTACTCGGCCACCACGGCGGCCGATACCACGAGCTGCATCGCGCCGGTGCCGACCGCCTCGACCAGCAGGCAGGACGCCGACCGGCGGTTGGGCGTGAGCAAGGCGGCGAGCACCACGCTGGCGTCAAGCACGAGTCGGGGAACGCTCACCGGCCACCGTGCCGGAGCCGGTTGTACCTGGCGGCCTCGGCCGGCGGCTCGTCCTCAAAATCACCGGCGTCGATGCGCCGAAGGATGCGAGCCCGAGCCTTTTCTTGGTCGGCCTGGGCGACTCGCTCCCGGGCCGCGCGCTCGATGATAAGCCGGGCCCACTCGGCAGGACGCAACCCGTCGAGCTTGGCCGCCCGGCGGAGCAGGTCTCGGGAGACGCGGAAGGTCTGGACGGAGCGGGGCAGAGGCATACGTACGTGATACTTCGGCCTGGAGCCGGGTGCAAGCGGGCCCGGGCGGTCCGACGCACCTGGACGGCAGCGGGATCGCCGAGGTTCCTGGTCTGCTCGGCGTGCGGCTCTACCGGGCGAGCGAGCAGGCGGCCATCGCCGGCGCGGAGGCGCTGCCGATGCGTGCCCTGGCCGACCGACTCAGGAGCCAGGCCGCGGCGCACCCCGGGGGCAAGCCTGCGGGCGAGAAGCAGTAGAATGAGGTCACCACTTCCAGAGCCCCCAAGGGGCGCCGCGACCGTAGTCCGCCGTTCAGTCGTCAATCACCGCGGCACCGCTACCGACCCGCCGGAGCACGACGGCCTGGGCCGGTTCGGGTGTAGGGTATTCACCCCGCCGTCTGCGACCGGTAAGATATCTTACGGAAACTCGGCATGACTGATTCAGTCGTTGCCAGGCGATAGCTGGTAGCGTTCCCATCCATGCCCTTGCCCGACCACGAGTCCGGCGCTTTGCCCTTGCTACCTGCCTCGCGGCGCAGGGGGTCGAGGCCATCGAGGACTGACCCTCACCTCGGCACCCGCACGCCGACCACGAAGTACGCGTCCATCGGTGGTGACCGTTCTCGTGGGCGACGCGCGAGCAGCCGGTTCGCAGCTTGGGTCGCGCTCGGGCTCCTCCTCGCAAGCTGCGCGGTGAGAACCGGGTCCGGCAAGTGGGACGTCAGGCCGATTTGGTCGGTCTACGCGGTGAAGCACCCGCTGCGCGGCCCCGCCGAGACCATCCTGGTCCATGGCGCCGAACTCCAAGTCGAGGAGGCGTTTCTCGAGGAAAGCCGGAGCGCGTACGTGAGCAAGGACTGGAACCTCGAGGTTCACGTCACCGTGCTGAACCGCGGCCCCGCCCCACTCGCCGTCGGGGACGTGTGGCGCGCCTTCCGCGTCCTGAGGAGGTCCGGAGCCATCGC
>JANPOM010000429.1:0-1044 GCA_031427995.1 Anaeromyxobacter sp.
CGGCTCGCCTGCACCTGGTCCCGGCGTGCCCTGGAAGCTCCCCCAGGCGTCGTACCGATACATCACCGGCGCCCCGGCCCCCACCCGGCCGACGACGCTGCCCAGGCCGTCGTGCAGCAACGTCTCCCCGCCCACGGCCAGCGCCAACCCGGCGCCGCGCTCGTACCGGAGCCGCGTCCCGCTCGGCAGCACCTCCTCGGCCAGGTCCCCGGCGCCCCACAGGTAGGTGGTCGTCCCGGCCGGGCCCTGCTTCCAGATCCGGAGCCCCTGGTGGTCGTAGCGGAAGCTGGAGGTGGCCGTCGTGCCGGACACGGTGACGCTGGCCGCGGTCAGCCGCCCGCCCGCGTCCCAGGTGAAGCTCTTCGACCGCCCCGCCCTCGCCTCGGAGAGCACGCGGCCCGCGACGTCCACCGTGTACGTCGCCACCGCCAGGTTCGCCTCGTCGGTGATGCCCGTCAGCCCGCCCCGAGCGTCGTAGTGGTAGCTCTCGGTGGTCCCGAGGCCGCCCTGGGTCACCGCCCTGGTCACGGTGTTCCGGCTCCCGTCGCCGAGCAGGCCGTAGGTGGTCTCCGCGCCGTTCGGGGAGACCACGCTGGTGAGCCGGTCCGCGGCGTCGTACCCGTACTGCGTCAGCTCGGTCGGACCGCCGGCCTGGGCGTACGCCTCCGTCTTCCGGTTCCCGCGCTCGTCGTATCCGTAGTCGAACCGCACGATGGGAGCCGCCGCGGGTGAATCGCAGTCCACGCCCGGGTCACGGCCATCCATCCACTGCAGCCGGCCCCGGGCGTCGTACCGCCGGCACTCCGTCAGGTTGGGCGCCTTGACGTCGAGGAGCCGGGCTCCTCCCGCCTCCCACACGAACTCCGTGCTGCCACGGGACGAGGTCGCGTGCCAGAGCCGATCCAGCCCGTCGTAGTCGTAGTCGGTGCGCCCCGCCGGCGACTGCTCCCAGCTCCGCTCGCCACTGGCGGTGTAGCCGTACGTCACGGCCTCTGCGCCGCGCGAGACGCCGGTCACCAGGAACCGGTCGTCGTAGCCGTAGCT
>JANPOM010000430.1:0-1889 GCA_031427995.1 Anaeromyxobacter sp.
GCGTCGCGCGCGCGCCGGGACGCCTGGGCCGAATCCTCCCGCGCCTGCACGGCCGCTCCCCAACCTGCTATCCTGCGCCGCCCCGGAAGCCCCCCCCCGCAACCCAGCCCGTCACGCAGGAGTTGAGCCAATGAACGCCTCACGCCCCGTCCGGAGCCGGCTCTCCGGCTCGCTGGCGCGCCCGCTCTCGCTGCTGGCGCTGGCCCTCGCGCCGGCCACCGCCAGCGCCCGTGCGCTGGGTGAGGTCCTGCCGGTCTGGAGCGTCGCCCCGTTCGCGGCGCTCCTGCTCTGCATCGCCGTCCTGCCGCTGGCGGCGGGCCACTGGTGGGAACAGAACCGGAACAAGGCCCTGCTGAGCGCCCTGCTCGGGCTCCCGGTGGCGGCCTGGATCTTCATGCTCCACCCGGCCGCGGTCGGCCAGGCGGCGCACGAGTACGCCTCCTTCATCGTCCTGCTCGGCTCGCTCTTCGTCATCTCCGGCGGGATCGTGGTGCGCGGGACCATCGCCGGCACGCCGGGCGTCACCGCGCTCCTGCTGGCCATCGGCGCGCTGCTGGCCTCGCTCATCGGCACCACCGGCGCCTCGCTGGTGCTCATCCAGCCGCTCCTGCGCGCCATCTCGGTGCGGAAGCGAACCGCCCACATCCTGGTCTTCTTCATCTTCGTGGTGTCGAACGCCGGCGGGCTGCTGACCCCGCTCGGCGACCCACCGCTCTTCCTCGGCTACCTGCGCGGCGTGCCCTTCACCTGGACGCTGCGGCTGGCGCCGGTCTGGCTCCTGGTCAACGCGTCGCTCATCCTGCTCTTCTTCATCATCGACTCGACCATCTTCCGGAAGGAGGACCTGGCCACGCCGGGCGACCTCGACGAGATCGCCGTGCACCACAAGGTGCCGGTCCACGTGGTGGGGCTGGCCAACCTGCTCTTCCTGGCGGGCGTGGTGGCGGTGCTGGTCGCCTCCGGCACGCTCGGCCTCCCGCCCGGCGTGCAGGAGGTCGGCATGCTCTCCATGGCCGCGCTCTCCCTCTGGCTCACGCCGAAGGCGCTGCGCGTCGAGAACAGGTTCACCTGGGAGCCGATCGTCGAGGTGGCGGTCCTCTTCGCCGGCATCTTCGCCACCATGATCCCGGCGCTCGAGATCCTCAACGTGCGGGGGCGGGAGCTCGGGCTGACCGAGCCCTGGCAGTTCTTCTGGGCCACCGGCCTGCTCTCCTCGTTCCTGGACAACGCGCCGACCTACCTGACCTTCGCCTCCACCGCGAGCGGCCTGGTGGGCACCAACGCCGCCGATCTCGGGCAGCTGCTGGCCACCGAGCGCGGGCCGGCCCTGCTGACGGCCATCTCGCTCGGCGCCGTGCTCATGGGCGCCAACACCTACATCGGCAACGGCCCGAACTTCATGGTGAAGGCGATCGCCGAGCGTGGCGGCGTCAAGATGCCCGGCTTCTTCGGCTACATGGCCTGGAGCGGGGCGATCCTGCTGCCGCTCTTCGTGGTGGTGACGCTGCTGTTCCTCCGCTAGGGACCCTAGACCAGGAGACGCCATGGAGCCGACCAACGCAGGACTGCCGATCCCCGGCGAGCACCGGCCCCTCCTCCGGGTCGGCGTCGCCTTCCTGGTGGCCATGCCCCTCCTGGCCTGGAGCCTGATCCGGAAGTACCCCCGGCTCGAGGACTTCGCCCCCCTCGACGCGCTGGCCTGGACCGTCTGCGCCGCGATCGTGGCCTGGAACGCCCTCGAGTACGCGATCGGAAAGGCGGCTTTCGGCCAGGAGACCCCGCCGTGGCTCCGCTGGACCCTGGCCGTCCCCTACTTCCTGGTGACCTGGATCGGCGTCGGCAGCCTCTCGGGGATGATCGCCGGCATCGCCTTGCTGGCCGGCGAGCTC
>JANPOM010000431.1:0-12203 GCA_031427995.1 Anaeromyxobacter sp.
CGGCCGCGGGTCCTCCGTCAGCACATGCGCTTCCTGCGCGAGGCGCGGATGGCGACCCCGCTCGCCGTCCACGCGGGGATCTCGCGCCACCACCCCGACGGCCTCTCCGTGTTCAGCGAGGTGCGGCACAGCCTGACCGGAGCGGTGCTGGCGACGCTGGTCACCGACGTCGCGCTGTTCGCGCCGGACGGGCGGCGGGTCTCCGTCCCACCGCCGTGCGCCGAGCTGCGCTGCGAAGTGCCCGAGCACGGCAGGGCCCGCGGCGTGACCGGCGACGGCCCGGGCCGGCCGCCGCCCCGCGGCGCCCTCGCCGAGCTCGGCTTCGTCGAGATCTCCCGCGGGTGCGTCGGCGCGGCGGAGTGCGACGCCCACGGCGAGCTCGAGCCGTTCCAGTACGTGGGGCGCGTGGCGGACGGCGCGGTGAACTTGATGGCCCGGTTCCAGACCGAGGAGGAGCTGGCCCGGCGAGGCGAGGGCATCGAGGGCGGGGCGGTCGTGGAGTTCCGCATCGTCCACCACGCGCCGCTGCGGGCCGGCAGCCTCTTCACCATCCAGTCCGGGCTTCGCTCCGTCTCGCGGAGGACCCAGCACGTCATCCACCTCTTCTTCGACGAGGAAGCGCGGGAGTGCGTGGCGTCTTGCGACGTCATCGCGGTCGCCATCGACCTCCGCGCCCGCAAGTCGATCGAGTTCCCCGAGCCGCGGCGCCAGCGCATGATGGCGGCGCTGCTCAAGAGGTGGGACCCGTGAGCCGTCCACCGAGGGCCTGGCCTCCAGCACGAAAGGATCGAACATGACCGCCACCCCCCTTCGCATCCAGGACATCGAGGCCCGCATCGGGCAGGAGGTCGCGGTCTCACCCTGGTACCAGGTCCCGCAGCAGCGGATCGACGCCTTCGCCGAGGCGACCGAGGACCGCCAGTGGATCCACGTGAACCCCGAGCGCGCCCGGAGCGGTCCCTTCGGCTCCACCATCGCCCACGGCTTCCTCACGCTCTCCCTGCTCCCGAAGCTCGCCGAAGGCGCATTCGCGCTCGCCGATCGGAGGATGGGCGTCAACTACGGGCTCGACCGGGTGCGCTTCACCGCCCCGGTCCCGTCGGGCTCGAGGATCCGGGCGCGCTTCACCCCGGCCAGGTGCGAGAAGCTCGAGGGCGGCCTCCAGGTCACCTGGGACGTGGTCGTCGAGCGGGAGTCCTCGGAGAAGCCCTGCCTCGTCGCCGCCTGGCTGGTGCGCTACTACCGGTGAGGGCGGGGCGGGGAGCGGAGGAGACCGGCGGTCAGCCCCTGGCCTGCTCGCGCTCCTGCAGCGCCCGCCAGTTCACCTTTCCGGTCGCGCCCTTCTGGAGCGACTCGACGAACTCGACGATGCGCGGGTACTTGTAGGCCGCCATGTTGTTCGACGCCCACTCGATGATCTCCTGGCCGGAGACCTTTCCGGGGGCCTCGGCCTTCGGCACCACCACCGCCTTCACGGTCTCGCCACGATAGGGGTCCTGGGCGGAGATGATGCACACCTCCTGGATGGCCGGGTGCTGGTAGAGGATGCTCTCGACCTCCGCTGGCCACACCTTGTAGCCCGACGCGTTGATCATCCGCTTCAGGCGGTCCACCAGGAAGTAGTACCCGTCCTCGTCGGTCCGGCCCAGATCGCCGGTCCTGAGGAACCGCTTGCCGTCCAGCTCGATGAACGCCTCCGCGTCGGCGTGTGGCGCGTTCCAGTAGCCGAGGCAGACCTGCGGGCCCGAGACCACGATCTCGCCGGCCTCGCCCGGAGGCAGCTCGTGGAGATCGTCGGGATCGACCACGCGCGCGTCGGTGTCGAAGATGGGGATGCCCAGGCACTGGTTCTTCGGGCGTTGCGGCGGGTTGATGTGGGTCGGAGCCATCGTCTCCGACAGGCCGTACCCCTCGACGTAGGAGATGCCGCGGGTCTCCTCGAGACGCCGGCCGATCGCGGCCGGCATGGCCGCCCCGCCGCCGGTCATCTGCTGGAGCGAGGAGTGGTCGAACTCCGCCAGCCTCGGAGTGGCGAGGAAGTCGATCACCATGGTCGGGATGCTCGACCAGAGGGTGACCCGGTACCGCTGGATCAGCTCCGCCGCCGCGTTCCGGTCCCAGCGGGGCATGAGCACCACGCTGTAGCCCCGGTACATCGGCGCGTTCATGCACGCCTGCATCCCGGTCACGTGGAAGAGCGGCAGGGCGCCGAGCGAGATGGTGTTCGGATGGGTGTCGAACCACTCCGCTCCCGCCACCAGGGTGTGCATCACGGTGCGGTGCGTGTGGATGCAGCCCTTGGGGCGGCCGGTGGTGCCCGACGTGTAGGGCAGGACACACAGGTCGTCTGGGCCGGCGGTGAGCGGCCCGGGGGCGAGGCCGAGGCCGAGCGCGACCTTCCACGAGGCGACGCCGGGGCGGTCGACCTGCAGCCGCGGCGCCTTCACGACCTCCGGCACCGCCAGGTCGGTCGGGGCTCGCAGGTAGTCGGAGTAGGTGGCGACCACGACCTGCTGCAGGTCCACCCCGACCAAAGGCTCGAAGTTCGGGTAGAGTTCCTGGGCGATCAGCGCGACCGTGGCGCCGCTGTCCTCGGCGTGGTGGCGGAGCTCGTCGGTGAGGTTCATCGGGTTCACCGGCACCACCACTGCGTTCGCCCGCAGGATGGCGTAGAACGCCAGCGCGAACTGCGGGCTGTTCTGCATGCAGAGCATCACCCGGTCGCCCTTGCGGACGCCGCACTTCTGCTCGAGGTATCCGGCCAGCCGCTCGGCGTCGAGCTTGAACTCGAGGAAGGTGACGGCGGTGTTGAAGTAGATGAGGTACGGCTTGTGCGGATAGCGCGCCGCCGAGACCTCGACGTTGAAGAACAGGTTGGTCTCGGGCGCCCCGAGATGGTGGCTCAGGTGCCGCGGCCAGAAGGCGTGGTGCCGCCTCGACATGGGTGCTCCCATCGAGGTCCGGAGGTGCGGCCGCCCGTGGTCCGTCAGAACCAGGCCGGGTTCATGGCCAGGCAGGTGGGGTCGAGCGACTCGAGCAGGGCGAACTGGGGCCCGGTCCTGGTCAGCTCCCAGCGGAAGAAGTAGCGGCAGGCCGAGAGCTTCCCCCGGTAGAAGTCGGCGTCCGGGCCCTTGGCGCCGTCGAGGGCGCGGGCGGCGGCGGTCCCCTGGCGGAGCCACAGCCAGGCGACCACCACCAGCCCGAAGGCGTCGAGGTAGACGCTGGCGTTCGAGAGCCCGCGCTCGGCGTCCTCCGCGCTGGCGGCGGCCAGGCGGCGCGTGACCGATCCCAGCGCCTCCCACGCCGCCTGCAGCTCCGAGGCGTGGGTTCGCAGCGCCTCGACCCCGCTCGCCGCCGCGACGTCCTTCGCCATGGCCTGCCCGAGCAGCGCGAGGGCCCGTCCGCCGTCGGCCATGGCCCGGCGGCCGAGCAGGTCGAGCGCCTGGATCCCGCTCGTCCCCTCGTGGATCGGGTTGAGCCGGTTGTCCCGGTAAAACTGCTCGACCGGATACTCCCGCGTGTAGCCATACCCGCCGTGTACCTGGATCGCGAGGCTGCTGGCCTCGACGCAGTACTGCGCCGGGAACGACTTCACGACGGGGGTGAGCAGGTCGAGGAGGGCCTTGGCGTCCTTCCGCACCTCCGGGTCCGGCGAGGTGTTCTGGTCGTCGACCAGCCGGGCCGCGTAGAGGCAGAGCGCGAGCCCGCCCTCCACGTAGGACTTGCTGGCGAGCAGCATGCGCCGGACGTCGGGGTGCTCGATGATGGGCACCTGCCGCGCCTGCGGGTCCCGCGTCTTCATCGACCGACCCTGCGGGCGCTCGCGGGCGTAGTCGAGCGCGTGCAGGTAGCTGGTGTAGCCCACCATCACCGACCCGAGACCAACGCCGATGCGCGCCTCGTTCATCATGTGGAACATCTGCGCCAGCCCCCGGTGCGGCTCGCCGACCAGCTCGCCGACGCACTCGCCGCGCTCCCCGAAGTTGAGCAGCGTCGAGCTCGTCCCCCGGTAGCCCATCTTGTGGAAGAGGCCGGCCAGCGCCACGTCGTTCCGCTGGCCCAGCGTGCCGTCCTCGTTCACCAGGAACTTCGGCACGATGAAGAGCGAGATCCCCTTCACGCCCGGGGGGCCGCCTGGGATCTTGGCGAGCACCAGGTGGACGATGTTCTCGGCGAGGTCGTGGTCGCCCGCCGAGACGAAGATCTTGGTGCCGGAGATGGCGTAGTTCCCGTCGCCGCGCGGCGTGGCCCTGGTGGTGATGTCGGCGAGGGAGGAGCCGGCCTGCGGCTCGGTGAGCGCCATGGTCCCGAAGAACCGGCCGGTCAGCAGGTGCTTGGCGTAGCGTTGCTTCTGGCTGGGCGACCCGAAGGCGGTGAGGAGGTTCGCGTTGGCGAGCGTGAGCGAGGCGTAGGCGATGGTCGAGACGTTGGCGGCGGCGAAGACGGCCCGGCAAGCCTGGGCCATCGTGACCGGCAGCTGCATGCCGCCCTCGTCGAAGTCCCGCACCGCCGAGAGGAAGCCGGCGGCGAGGTAGGCGTCGAGCGCCTCCTTCACCTCGGGGATGAGCTTGACCCGCTCCCCGTCGAAGCTGGGCTCGTTCTCGTCCGCCTTGCGGTTGTGCGGCGCGAACTTCTCGTCGGCGATGTCGAGCGCGGTGTCGATCGCCCCCATGAAGGTCTCGACCGAGTGATCGGCGAAGCGTGGCCGCGAGGTGAGCGCCGCGGTGTCGAGCGCCTCGAACAGCTGGAACTGCAGATCACGACGGTTCACGATCTTCGATTTCAAGGTGGCCTCCAGGCCAGATGGCGGTCACCGCCCAAGCCGGCCGCGCGAGCTGGGAGCTCGACGTGGATCAGTAGGCTTCCTGGAACAGCCGCTCGATCTCCGCGGCGGAGAGCACCGGGCGGGCGTTGGTGAGGTTGGCCGGGTCGAGGAAGGCGGCCTCGCTGCAGGGCCCGAGGTCCTCCTTGGGGACGCGCAGCTCGGAGAGCCTGGTCGGGTGGCCGGTCGCGACCAGGAGGGACGCCACCCGGTCGGCCGCCGCCCGGGCACGTGCCACCGGATCCGCGCCGCCGCCCTCGGCGCCGAGAGCCGCCGCGACCTCCTTGAGCCGGAGGGCCGCCTCTGGCCGGACCGCGTTGAAGCGCATCACGTGAGGCAGCACCACGGCATTGGCCGCGCCGTGCGGCACCCCGTAGCGCGCGCCGAGCGCATGCGACATGCCGTGGGCGAGCCCCACGTTCGCGCTGCCGAACGCCCAGCCCGCCAGCGTCGCCGCGCTCTGCATCGCGCTGCGGGCGGCGAGGTTCGCGCCGTCCTTGACGGCCGTCTCGAGGTGGGCCACCACCAGCCGGATCGCGTGCAACGCCTGGGCGTCGCTCATGGGGTTGGCCATGCGGCTGGTGTAGGCCTCGATGGCGTGGGTGAGCGCGTCGAAGCCGGTGCTGGCGGTCATCATCGGCGGGAGGCCCACCGTGAGCACCGGGTCGAGGATGGCGAGATCGGGGACGAGGAAGCGGTCGACGATGTAGCTCTTGATCTTGAGCGCGCCGTTCTTCACGACGGCGACGTTGGTGACCTCGCTGCCGGTCCCAGCCGTGGTGGGGACGACGACGTGGGTGAGCTGCGGGCCGAGCAGTTGCTGGAACCCGATGGTCTGCACCGCCTTCAGGTTTCCGGTGAGCGCGACCACGGTCGCCTTGGCGGTGTCGATGACGCTGCCGCCGCCGAGGCTAAGGACCGCGTCCACCTCGTGCTCGCGGCCGAGCGCGGCCGCCGCGTCGATCACCTCGAGACCGCTGTCCTGCGGCACCTCGGCGAAGACCGCCGCGACGCGGTCGCCGAGCGCCGCCTGGACGCGCCCGAGAAGGCCGGCGCGGACGACGCCGGCGTCGGTGACCAGCAGGATCCGGCGCTTGCCGAGCTGCGCCAGCTCCTCGGTCAGCCGGGAGACGCTGCCCGGACCCGAGATGATCCGCGTGGTCGGCTCGTACTCGAAGGCGATGGAGCGCTTGCGCTTGAGGAGCAGCCGCGGGCCGGGCTTGGCGTCGGGGTCTCCCTCGGTGCCGACGTGGATGTGCTTGATCTCGGTGTACGCCGAGAGGCCATGGTGGCCGAGCTCACGGCCGATCCCGCTCTGCTTGTAGCCGCCGAACGCCCCGTGGTCGTTGAACACGTGGTAGTCGTTGATCCAGGCGGTGCCCGCCCGCACCGCTCGCGCCACGGACTGGGCTCGGGCCACGTCGCGGCCCCACACGCCGCACGCCAGGCCGTAATCATTGTCGTTCGCCATCCGGACGGCGTCCTCGATGGTCCGGTACGGGACCACCGCCAGCACCGGCCCGAAGATCTCCTCGCAGGCGATGGTCGAGCGGTTGTCCACGTCGGCGAAGATGGTGGGCGTGACGTAGAAGCCCTGCTCGTAGCCGGGCACGCGCGGCCGCTCGCCCCCGCACACCAGCCGCGCCCCATCCTTCTTGCCGACCTCGACGTAGCGCTCGACGCTGGCGCGCTGCTTCTCGCTGACGACCGGGCCCAGCTGCGTCTTCGGATCGAGCTGGTAGCCGACGCGGATGGTCCTGGCGCGCTCGGCGAGCTTGGCGAGCAGCTCGGAGTACCGGCTCTCGGGGAGCAGCAGGCGGGTCCCCGACTCGCACACCTGCCCGGAGTGGAAGAAGCCCCCGAAGAGCGCGCCGTCGATCGCCATCTCCATGTCGGCGTCGTCGAGCACGATGTTGGCGCTCTTGCCGCCGAGTTCCATCGTCGTCCTCTTGATCCCCTTGGCCGCCAGCTCGAGGATGCGGCGCCCAACCTCGGTGCTGCCGGTGAAGGCGATCTTGTCGACGTGCGGATGGCTGCACAGCACCTCGCCGACCTCCCGCCCCGGCCCGGCCAGGACGTTGACGACGCCCTTCGGCAGGCGGCTCCTGGCGATGATCTGGGCCAGCGCCAGCGCGGAGAGCGGCGTGTCGCTGGCGGGCTTCAGCACCATGGTGTTGCCCATGATGGTGGCCATCCCGATCTTCCAGATCGCCATGGTGAACGGGAAGTTCCACGGGATGATGCCGACGCACACCCCGATGGGCTCGCGCTCGAGGTGGTTGGTGGAGTGGAAGGGGAAGTTGCGGAACGGGATCTCCTCCCGCCACGGGAAGTGGTTGGCCGCGTAGTTGGCCATCGAGCGCAGGAACTTGGCGCCCATGAAGACGTCGCCGTGGGTACGGCCGATGACGCCGCCCGAGTCCCTGGCCTCGAGGTCCGCCAGCCGCAGCGAATCCGCCTGGATGAGGTCGGCCAGCTCGAGGAGGATCTCGGCGCGCTCCAGCGGGGTCTTCCGGCTCCACCCTCCCCCGTCGAAGGCCCGCCGTGCCGCCCCGACCGCGGCCTCGGCGTCGCTGGCCGTCGCCAGCGCGTAGGTCGCGACGGGTCGCCCGCTCCCGGGGTCGATGCTCTCGATCCTCTCGCCCTGCGAGCCCTCGACGAGTTCGCCGTCGATGAGTAGCCGATAGTGGTCCAGGTGTCCTCCGCTGGCTGCCCGCGTCGCGGCTGCCGAGATGGTCCGTTGCCGGGGCCGGGCGCAGCCTTCACGCCACCTCGAACAGGCCAGCGGCGCCCATGCCACCGCCGATGCACATCGTCACCACCACGTACTTCACCTTGCGCCGCTTCCCCTCGATGAGCGCGTGGCCCACCAGCCGGGCGCCGGACATGCCGTAGGGGTGGCCGATGGCGATGGCGCCACCGTTGACGTTCAGGTGATGGTCCGGGAGGCCGAGGCGGTCTCGGCAGTAGATGACCTGGACGGCGAAGGCCTCGTTCAGCTCCCACAGGCCGATGTCGCCCATCTTCAGGCCAGTGCGCTCCAGCAGCCGGGGGATGGCGAAGACCGGCCCGATCCCCATCTCGTCGGGCTCGCAGCCAGCCACCGCGAACCCGCGGAAGATGCCGAGGGGCTGCAGGCCGCGCTGTTCGGCGAGCTTGCCGTCCATCACCACGCAGGCGGAGGCGCCGTCCGAGAACTGGCTGGCGTTCCCCGCCGCGACCACCCCGCCCGGGAAGACCGGCTTGATCTTCGCCAGCGCCTCGTAGGTCGTGTCCGCCCGGATCCCCTCGTCGGCGGAGAGCGTCACCTGGCGGGTGGAGAGGCGGCCAGTCTCCTTGTCCGCGACCGCCATCAGCGTCGTGAACGGCACGATCTCGTCCTGGAAGCGCCCCGCCGCGAGCGCCGCCGCGGCGCGCTGCTGGCTGCGCGCCCCGTACTCGTCCTGCTTCTCGCGGGGAATCCCGTAGCGCTTGGCCACCGTCTCCGCGGTCTGCAGCATGGAGTGGTAGATCTCGGGCTTGCTCTGCACCAGCCACGGATCCTGCGCCATCACCCCGTTCCGCTCGTTCTGCACGCACGAGATCGACTCGAGGCCGCCGGCTACCATCACCGGCACGCGGTCCACCATCACGCGCTGGGCGGCGATGGCGATCGCCTGCAGTCCCGACGAGCAGAAGCGGTTCACGGTCGTGCCCGACGTCGTCACCGGAAGCCCGGCCCGGAGCGCGATCTGGCGCGCGATGTTCCCACCCGTCGTCCCCTCGGGCAGCCCGCACCCCATGACGACGTCCTCCACCTCCCCGGGGTCGATGCGGGCGCGCTGGACGGCGGCCTGGACGGCGTGGGCGCCCAGGGTGGCCCCGCTGGTCATGTTGAGGGCGCCCTTCCAGGACTTGGCGAGCCCGGTCCGGGCGGTCGAAACGATGACGGCGTCGGTCATGTGGATCTCCGGCGGTTAGGTGAAGGACTTCCCATCGGCGGCGAGCTTCCCGACCAGCGGCGCGGGCTTCCAGAACCCGGGGTCGCCGTGCGAGTTCGCGGCGAAGCGGTTCATGGTCCGTGCCACGTTGTAGAGGCCAACCGAGTCGGCGTAGTGCATCGGCCCGCCACGCCAGGCCGGGAAGCCGTAGCCGAAGAGGTAGACGACGTCGAGGTCCGACGCGCGCTGCGCGATCCCCTCCTCGAGGATCCTGGCGCCCTCGTTGACGAGCGCGAAGATGCAGCGCTCGACGATCTCCTCACTGGAGATCTTCCGGCGCGTGACGCCGATCTTGGCGCAGTAGGCCGTGATCAGCTCCTCGACCGCCGGATCGCGGATGGCGTCGCGCTTGCCCGCCTCGTAGCGGTACCAGCCGGCGCCGGTCTTCTGGCCAAAGCGCCCCAGCTCGCAGAGCCCGTCGGCCACGCGCGAGTACGTCAGGTGCGGCTTCTCGAGGTAGCGGCGCTTCCGGATGTGCCAGCCGATGTCGTTCCCGGCCAGGTCGCCCATCCGGAACGGGCCCATGGCCATGCCCCAGCCCTCCAGCGCCCGGTCGACCTGCTGCGGCGTGGCGCCCTCCTCGAGCAGGAACATGGCCTGGCGGATGTACTGCTCGAGCATGCGGTTTCCGATGAACCCGTCGCAGACGCCCGACACCACCGCCACCTTCTTGAGCTTCTTCGAGAGCGCCATCACCGTGGCGAGCACGTCGACGGCCGTGGCCGAGCCGCGCACCACCTCGAGCAGCTTCATCACGTTGGCCGGGCTGAAGAAGTGGGTCCCGATGACGTCCTGCGGCCGCCTCGTGAAGTTCGCGATCCTGTTGACGTCGAGCGTCGAGGTGTTGGTCGCGAGGATCGCGCCCGGCTTCATCACCTCGTCGAGCTGCTTGAAGACCTTCTCCTTCACCGCCATGTCCTCGAACACCGCCTCGACGACGATGTCCGCCTGGGCGATGTCCGGGTAGCTGGTGGTCGGACGGATCAGCCCCATCCGCTCCTCGAGCTGGGCGGCCGTGATCCTCCCCTTCTTGACGTTCCCCTCGTAGTTCTTGCGGATGACGGCGAGCCCCTTCTCGAGCGCCTGCGCCGAGACCTCCAGCACCGTCACCGGGATTCCGGCGCTGGCGAAGTTCATGGCGATGCCGCCGCCCATGGTTCCGGCGCCGATCACCGCCGCCTGGCGGATGGTCCGCGTGGGCGCGTCCTCCGGCACGTCGGGGATCTTGGCCGCCGTCCGCTCCGCGAAGAAGGCGTGGCGAAGCGCCTTCGACTCGCCGGTCTGCACCAGGTGGAGGAACGCCTCGCGCTCGACGCGCAGCCCCTCGTCGAATGGCTTCGACGCGGCCGCCGCCACCGCCTCCACGCACTTGGAGGGCGCTGGCAGCCCCTTGCTGGCCGCCGCCACCACCGTCTTCGCGAAGGCGAGGAAGCCCTCGGGGTTCGGGTGCTCGACCTTCAGCTCGCGAACCAGCCGCAGGGGGCGCTGCTCCGCGACCACCTTCTCGGCGAAGGCGACCGCGCCCGCCACCAGGTCGCCCTCGAGGAGGGCGTCGAAGAGCGCCGAGCTGGCCAGCTTCTCGGAGGGAACCGGCTCGCCGGAGACGATCATGCTGAGGGCCGCCTCGAGACCGAGCACCCGCGGCAGCCGCTGGGTCCCGCCGGCGCCCGGCAGGATGCCCAGCTTCACCTCGGGGAGGGCGATCTGGGCGCCGGGGAGCGCCACGCGGTGGTGGCAGGCCAGCGCCAGCTCGAGCCCGCCACCCATGGCGACGCCGTGGATGGCCGCGATGACCGGCTTCGGGCTCGCCTCGATGGCGCGGATGACCGTGCCGAGCGCCGGCTCGGCGGTCGCCTTCGGGGTGTTGAACTCCCGGATGTCCGCTCCGCCCGAGAACGCCCGGCCGGCGCCGACCAGGACCACCGCCTTCACCTCGGGGTCCGCCACGGCGCGGTCGAGCCCCTCGACGATGCCGCGGCGCACCTCGTGCCCGAGTCCGTTCACCGGCGGGTTCTGGAGCGTGATCACCGCGACGGTTCGCTGCATGGTGTAGCTGGTTGCGCTCATGCGTCCTCCGTGAGATCAAAGTGGAGCCGCGGGTGGCTCAGCGCGCCTGCGCCGAGAGGCCCCGGGCGTACGTCTCGAGGTGATGTTCGGTGTCTCCGAGCGAGAGCTCGATCGCGACCAGCCGCTTGAACCAGTGGCTCACGTTCAGCTCGTCGGTCATGCCGATGCCGCCGTGGATCTGGATCGCCTCCTGGCCGACGCGGCGACAAGCCTGGCCAACCAGCACCTTGGCGGCCGAGATCGCGCTCCGCCGGACGCCGGGATCCGGGTCCCCGCACCGCATCGCCGCCAGGTAGCTCATCGACCTGGCCTGCTCGACCTGGATGAGCATGTCGGCCATGCGGTGCTGGAGCGCCTGGAACTTCCCGATGGGCTGGCCGAACTGCTTGCGCATCTTGGCGTACTCGACCGTCGCCTCGAAGATCGCCTGCAGCGCGCCGACGGCCTCGGCGCAGAGCGCGGTGATGCCGGCCTCCCATGCCGCCTGGAGGCCGGGGAAGGCGCCGCCCTCCGGGCCAAGCAGCCGCTGGCGCGGCACCCGAACGCCGCTGAGCACCACGTCCGCGCCACGCCGGCCGTCGAGGGTCGGGTAGTCCTCGAGGGCCACGCCCGGCGCACCCCGGTCGACGAGGAAGATCGAGATCCCCTGCTCGGCGTCGACCTCGCCGCCGGTGCGCGCCGAGACCAACAGGAGGTCCGCCGCCTGCGCGAGCGAGACCACCGCCTTGCGCCCGTCGAGGACGAAGCCGTCCTTCTCTGCCGTGGCGCGGGTCGCCACGCGGGACAGTTCGTAGCGCGCGCCGTGCTCGCCGTGCGCCGGGACGGCGATCTTCTCGCCGGCGACCAGCGCCGGGAAGAGCTCGTCCTGCTGGGCGCAGGAGCCGAGCTCGCGCAGCAGCACCGTCGCGAGGATGGCGCTCTCGAGGTACGGCTCGACCAGCATGGCCTTGCCGAACGCGCCCATGGTCAGCAGGGTCTCGATGCTGGCCGGGGCCATCCCGCCGTGCTCCTCGGGAACCTGCAGGGCGAGCAGCCCCATCTCCGCCAGCTTGGCCCAGCTGTCGCGGCTCCAGCCGGCCTCCGACTTGACGATCTTCCGGCGCGCCTCGAAGCCGTACTCCTTGGCGAGGAAGCGCTGGACGGTGTCGCCCAGGAGCTGCTGCTCGTTGGTGAGGTTGAAGTCCATCGAGCGCCCTAGTGCCCCGACCCAGGCATACTGACCACTGCGAGCGCCGATCCTCTCGCTGCGGCAGGCGGCCTCGTCGGTCCGCTGCTCAGAGTAGCGCTGCTACGCTTCCGCTGCTCCCTCCTCGGGCGCCAGCCTCGCTTCGGTC
>JANPOM010000432.1:0-1783 GCA_031427995.1 Anaeromyxobacter sp.
CCGGCCATGGCCCTTCTCCGACACACCGGCCCGGTCGGAAGATCCGCCCGGCCGTCAGATGGGGAGAATTCGAGGCCGCCGTTCACAGGATATGCGCCTGCCGACGGTGGAGCCGGCGCGGCAGGCCTGGCAGCGGGCCGAACGCGAGTACCGGCGCAAGCTCGACGAGCTGCGCGCCCCTGGGGCGCCGCGCTACGCCGAGCGGGACCGCTCGGTGGCCGAGCCGAAGCGCAAGGCCGAGCCGAAGGAGCGCCGCACCCTGGTGGGGACGGCGTACTGGCGCTGTATTTAATCGGGCGGCCTTCAGGCCGCCCAGGCCCAATAGGGCGCCCTTCAGGGCGCCCAGGCTGAGGCCAGGACTACAGCCAACGCCTCCCTGCAGCCCCTCATCCGGTGGCCGCCGCGAGGCGATCGGCCGCTGCGTAGGCCACCACCGGCTCTCTCACCCCGAGGTACCTCCCCATCACCCGCTCCCCGAACGCCTGCCGCGCGGCCAGCCGGTTGTGAGCGGCGCAGGCCAGGCGAAGGTTGGCCTCCGTCTCCCCGCCCCACTCCGCCCAGGGGACGATGTGGTCGAGCTCCAGCCGGTGCGTCGAGCCGCAGGTGTCGCCGCCATCGGTCGGCCAGCTGCAGCGGCCGACGTCGCGTTGCCATACGGCGCGCCGGACGGCGGCCGGGATGGACGCGCGGTGGCCGTCGCGGCGGTGTGGCGGGGGCTCGGTGGGAATCGAGGCCGCGGCCGGGGGCGGCCGCATGGTCGGGTTTGCCTCCCTGTTCGAAATCGTCTCCCTGTTCGAAATCGCCTGCGTGGACGGAGGCAGAGGCGATGCCAGGGGCTCGCTCGGAGTCGCGGCGACCGTCTTTCGCGGCCTCTTCACCTGACCGCGCGCCCTGGCCTGCTTCTCCAGCAGCAGGTCGAGCGCCACCTCCAGCACCTGCTCGGTGGTGGCGCCGGGGATGGCGTGCGAAAGGCCCGAGCGTGCGGTCTTGAGCTTCGCGAGGAAGCGGCGGCTGACCGTGGTGCTGAGGCGGCTCAATTCGGCCGTGAGCGGGTCGACCTCGTCCCGGCGCGGTTCGACCCGCGCCGGGGGCGCGACTGGCGTTTTGGACGTCCAAAGTGACTCTGGGTCCGTGTCCTTCGCGTCGGACCGCGGCGGCTGGCCAGCCGGGGCTGCCGACCCGATCGCCGCCGCCGAGATGGGCGTGGCGAGCAGGGCGAGCTCCGCCTCGTCGCGACGAGCCGGCACCAGCGGCCTGACCACCGTCCTCATGGGCGGCGACTCGCGCGGCTGCAGCTCGGCGACGATCTCCCTGGCCTCGCGGGTGGAGATGCCGAGGAACCGAGGCAACACCGCCTCGCAGTTCTCCTCCGTCAGGACCTTGGCCAGCTCGCCCATGGTGCTCAGGCAGAGCTGCCCCTGGCGGAGCGGATGCTCCAGCTCCGGGAAGCGCTGCAGCAGGCGGGCCGCCTCCTGCCGCCAGAAGGTCGGGGCCGGGGAGAGGCCGAGCTCGGCGAGGATGAAGGCGAAGAGGTTGGCATGCCCGAGCGGCTCCCAGCCGCGGCGGCGGTCGAAGTCGGCCAGCGCGACGAGGAAGTCGGCCATGGCCGACTGCTCGGTTCGGAGCAGGAACTTGAGTGCGTCGCGCTGCTGCCGTGCTTCCAGGAGTTCGAGAGAACGGCTGGCCGGAGCGTGCGACCTCGGGCCAATGCACAGGGGTAAAGTCCGCCGCCACCTGGGCGCGGACCTGCACCCGGTAGCGCCCGTCGATGAACACCCCGGCG
>JANPOM010000433.1:0-2754 GCA_031427995.1 Anaeromyxobacter sp.
CGGCGGGCGGCCTCGTCGGTCCGCTGCTCAGCGTAGATCTACTACGCTTCCGCTGCTCCCTTCTCGGGCGCCAGCCTCGCTTCGGTCTCGGCGCTCTCGTCGAGTCATCAAGCCTGGGTCGGGGCACTTAGCCCGCGGTGACCCGGAAGGTGGTCTTCATCTTCCTTCCGCTGCCGAGGTCCCTGGCGCTCATGGTCAGGATTCCTTCGATGCTCACCTCGAAGAGGATCTCGAGCTGGGCGGCGCCGGCCGGGCCGGGGCTGACGCCGCTGAAGGTGAATTCGCCGAGCAGTTCGTTCTCGGAGGTGTTGGGCTGGTCCCCCTGGAAGACCCGGACCATCAGCTCGGTCTGGCCGTCCATCGAGGAGGTGGCCGCGATCGCCTTGGCATTGGGGATGGGGGCGTTGCGCGGGAAGACCACGTGCATGGTCCCACCGGCCTGCTCCAGGCCGATGGCCATGGGGATGACGTCAAGGAGCTGCAGCTTGAGGTCGCTGTTCTCCTGCAGCGACCAGCCGTAGAGCGCGGCGCCGATGGCGACCGCCTCGTCGGGGTGGACGCCCTTCGAAGGTGGCCGGCCGAAGAACCGGGTGAGCCGCTCCTGCACGATGGGCATGCGGGTCTGGCCGCCCACCAGCATGACCTCGTCGATATCGGCGGCGGTGACCCCGGCGTCCACCATCACCGCGCCGAGGATCTTGAGGGTCCGGTCGACCAGCGGGTGGGTCAACTTCTCCAGCAGCTTGCGGTCGAAGCGGACGTCGAGGTTGAGCGGCTGCCCCTGCGCCGTCATGGTGATGAAGGGGATGGAGAAGGGAGACTCGGACCGCGACGAGAGGTCGATCTTGGTCCGCTCGGCCAGGTCCTTGATGCGCTGCATGGCCACCGGATCGGTGGAGAGGTCGACGCCGTGCCTGGCCTGGAACTCATCGAGCACGTGGCGGATCATGGCGTTGTCGAAGTCGATGCCGCCGAGGAAGATGTCTCCGCCGGTGGCCTTGACCTCGAAGACCCGGTCGCGGATCTCGATGATGGAGACGTCGAAGGTGCCGCCCCCCAGGTCGTAGACCAGCACCCGCTCGTTGAGCTGCTTGCCGAGGCCGTAGGCCAGGGCAGCCGCGGTCGGCTCGTTGATGATCCGCACCACCTCGAGCTCGACGAGCCTGCCTGCCTCCTTGACCGCCTGGCGCTGCCGGTCGGTGAAGTAAGCGGGGACGGTCACCACCGCCCGGGTCACCTTGAAGCCCAGGTGGTCGGAGGCGACGTCGCGGATCTTGTGCAGGATCTTGGCGCTCACCTCGTGGACCGAGAAGGACTTGCCGTGGCAGTCGAGGGCCACGTCGTTCTCGGTGCCGGCGTGGACCTGGTACTGCACCGAGCGCTGTACCGACTCGACCACGTCGTCCTTGGGCGCCCGGCCGATGAGCCGCTTGGTGGCGTAGAGGGTGTTGCGAGGGTTGAGCTGCCACTGGCGCTTGGCCTCGTGGCCGATCAGCTCGTTCCCCTTGTCGTCGATGGCGAAGATCGAGGGGATGATCGAGTCGCCGCCCTTGTAGGGGATGAGCTTCACCTGGCCGTCGCCGTAAGCGACCGCGGCGCAGGAGTTGGTGGTGCCCAGATCGATCCCGATGATGGTCTCGGGTCCCAGCTTGTTCATGGTGGCGGGAGCGTACTACGCGGCGGGCCGCGACGGCAGAACTCGTGGTCGGGGCGTGGACCTGATCCTGACACCGGAGCGGTGGGGTAGACTCACGGCTCACCAGGCCGCCGGAGGATTGATGGACAGCCGCGTCAGCTGGGACGAGTACTTCATGAACATCGCCCGGGTGGTCGCCACCCGCGCCACCTGCGACCGCAAGCACGTCGGCGCGGTGCTGGTCCGCGACAAGACCATCCTCTCCACCGGCTACAACGGCTCGATTCGCGGCCTGGAGCACTGCTCGGGGGCCGGGCACATGATGGAGGAGGGGCACTGCGTGCGGACCGTCCACGCCGAGGCCAACGCCATCATCCAGGCGGCCAAGAACGGCGTGGCCATCGACGGCTGCACCGTCTACACGACGGCCTCGCCCTGCTGGCCCTGCTTCAAGCTGATCGCCAACTCGGGGGCCAGCCGCATCGTCTTCGGTGAGTTCTACCGGGACAACCGCATCTTCGAGTATGCGCAGCAGATCGGCATCGCGCTGGTCTCGCTCGAAGCGCCGGTCCGCCCCGAGTCGAGGCCTGGCGACACCGTCGTCCCCAGGCCAATGCCCGGAAGCAGCGCGCCCACGGCCGGAGAGGGGTAGCGGATGGCCTCCCGGGAGCCGGTCCAGATCTACGGCAAGGAGAGCTGCGCCTACACCGGCGCGGCCCGGAAGGACTACCTGGCGCGCGGCTGCCCGGTCGAGTACTTCGACGTGAAGGTCGATGCGGCGGCGATGGTCCGCTTCCTCGAACTCTCGGGCGGCGAGCGGCGCGTGCCGCTGATCGTCGAGCGAGGTCGGGTGACGGTCGGGTTCGGTGGCACCTGAGGCGTCTAGCGCTCCCGGTCGGGAGCACCCGAGGCAGCCGCGAGGTGAGGGACGCTGGGCTAGTGCCCCGACCCAGGCATACTGACCACTGCGAGCGCCGATCCTCTCGCTGCGGCAGGCGGCCTCGTCGGTCCGCTGCTTGTAAGTAACGATCTAATTCAGTTTAGGTTTACAAAGATACAATCGCTTCGATTTCCACCAACACATCACGCGGTAACTTAGCCACTTGCACGGTAGAACG
>JANPOM010000434.1:0-1031 GCA_031427995.1 Anaeromyxobacter sp.
GAGGACATGGCCGCGGCGCTCTCGGACCCCTGGGTCGGCCGGCCGGTGGCTCCCGGCAGTGCCGGGCCGGTCAGGCTCGGGGGGTCGGGGACGGTCGGGCTCTTCGACCCGCCCACCAACCCGTTCGCGAAGGCGCCGGCGCCCCCCTCGGCCTCGGCACTCGCCTCGGAGCGGCTGGCGCGCCTCGCCGCCGAGAACGCCGACGTGGCGGTGCTGGCCGGCCGGCTGGGGGAGCTGGAGGACCGCCTGGCCACGGCGCAGGTCGCCGCCATCGCCGCGCGGCGGGAGATGCAGGGCGCCTCGCGGGGGCTCAGCGACGCGGCCCAGGAGCTGGAGGGGGCGGTCGACGCCGCCTACGAGCGGGGCGCCTCGCTAGCGCTCACCACCCTTTTCCACGCCACCCCCAAGGCGCAGGCCCGGCTCGACGAGGTGCGGTCCGACTCGCGGGCCTGGAACGAGCTGACCCGGATCCTCAAGACCACCGCCGATCCGGCCTTCGCCATCAAGGACGCGGCCGACCGGGCCGAGAACCTCCGGGGCGATCTCGGGCAGCTGGCGGCGGCCCGGGACTACCGGAAGGACGCGCTCTACCTGGCCAAGCGGCTCGGCGGCGACTACGCCGAGGTAGGTGGCAACATCCTGGCCTCGGCCCAGTCGATCAAGGCCTCGCTCGCCGCCCGCCGGGAGGCGACCGGGCTGCTGCAGCAGGTGGAGGAGCAGCGCCAGCTCGGCCGCCTCGACTCGGAGTACGTTGCGCTGGTTCGCGACGTGAAGGAGGCTCGGACCGCCGTCGCCCGGGCCACCGGCATCAACCGCAAGGACCTGGTCCGCACCGCCCCGGGACCGGCCCGCGCCACGGGCCTCGCCTCCGAGGTCCCCAACCCCCTGGACAATTGAGCCACCTGGCCCCGAGAGGACCCCACCCCATGCGCCGAGCCGTCCCCTTCACCCTGCTCCTGGTCGCGGCCTGCTCCTTCCCCATCAAGGCCACCATCCCGCCCGAGGAGCAGGCGCTCCGCCGGCCGGAGAAC
>JANPOM010000435.1:0-32396 GCA_031427995.1 Anaeromyxobacter sp.
GGGCCGCTGCTGATGATGGCCCAGAACCGGGAGGTGGCGGCCGACCGGGCCGCCGCCGAGGCCGACTACCGCGTCAACCTGAAGAACGAGCTGACCTTGGAGCGGCTGCTGCTCGAGGTGGACGCGCTGCGCCGGCAGGCCGGGCCCGGCGGGACGCCGCCGCCGGCCGGGTGAGGCTGCCCCGAAGGGTGCGAAGTTTCGCCCGCTCACCAGCCGAGCTGGTGCTGGCCATGGCCGACCCGGAGAACGTAGCGCCGGCCGACGAGCTGCGCTTCGTCACCGGGCGCAAGCTGCTGGGGCTGTAAGGGGCCAACGCCCTTGACCCTCGGGGCGTCCGAGGTCAGAACACCGGGATGCAGACGCTCCCGCCCCCCGACGCCGCCCGCGCCCTGACCCTCGGCCCCGAGGCCCTGCTGGAGGGCTGCCGCGCCGAAGTGGCCCGCTCGCGCTCCGCCGCCGCCGCGCTCCGCGCCACCGCCGCGCCCCGGCCGCTCGAGGCGACGCTCTCCGCCTTCGACGCCGTCTTCTCCCCGCTGGCCGAGGCCAGCTCGCGCGCCAGCCTGGCCCGCTCGGTCCACCCCGACGAGGCGGTGCGGCAGGCGGCCGAGCAGGCCGAGCAGGAGGTGGCGGCGCTGGCCACCGAGTTCTCGCTCGACCGCGGGCTCTACGAGGTGCTCGCCTCGCTCGACCCGGCCGGCGCCGGCGAGGTGAGCCGCTTCTTCCTGGAGAAGAGCCTGCGCGACTTCCGCCGGGCTGGGGTCGATCGCGACGACGCCACCCGCGCCGCCATCCAGGCGCTGCAGGAGGAGCTGGTCCGCATCGGCCAGGCCTTCGGCCGGAACATCAAGGACGACCGCCGCACCCTGCGGCTGGACCCCGAGGCGCTCGACGGCCTCCCCGAGGACTGGCGCCGCGCCCACCAGGCCGGAGCGGACGGCCTCTGCGAGGTCAGCACCGACCCGGCCGACTACCTCCCGTTCATGACCTATGCGAAGAGCGAGCAGGCCCGCGCCGCGCTCTGGACGCTCTCCCGCCAGCGCGCCCACCCGGCCAACCTCGAGGTGCTGGCCGCCTTGCTGGCCAGGCGATCCGAGCTGGCGGGGCTGCTCGGCTGGCCGAGCTGGGCCGCCTTCGCCACCGCCGACAAGATGATCGGGAGCGACACCGCCGCCGCCGAGTTCATCGAGAAGATCGCCGGCCTCTCCGGCCCCCGCATGTCGGCCGAGTACGCCCAGCTGCTGGAGCGCAAGCGGCTGGAGGCGCCGGCCGCCGGGAGGGTCGAGCCCTGGGACTCGGCCTTCCTGCAGGAGCGGATCAAGGCGGAGCGCCACGGCTTCGAGGCCCAATCGGTCCGCCCCTGGTTCGAGTACCGTCGCGTCGTCGACGGCGTGCTCGAGGTGACCGGCACGCTCTTCGGCCTCACCTGGCGGCGCGTCGAGGGGGCGCCGAGCTGGCACGGCTCGGTGGAGAGCTGGGACGCGCTCGACGGCGGCGAGCTGCTGGGCCGCATCCACCTCGACATGCACCCGCGACAGGGCAAGTACCAGCACTTCGCGCAGTTCACGCTCTCCAGCGGCCAGCGCGGCCTGCGCCTGCCCGAGGGCGTGCTGGTCTGCAACTTCACCGAGCCCAGGCCCGGTGCGCCGGCGCTGCTCGAGCACGGTGAGGTCAAGACCCTCTTCCACGAGTTCGGTCACCTGCTCCACCACCTGCTCGGCGGTCGCACCCGCTTCGCCGCCCACTCGGGAGTGGCCACCGAGTGGGACTTCGTCGAGGCCCCCAGCCAGCTGCTGGAGGAGTGGACCTGGGACCCGGGGGTGCTGGGGCGCTTCGCCCGCCACCTCGAGACCGGCGAGCCCATCCCGGCCGCGCTGGTGGCGAAGATGCGGGCCGCCGACGAATACGGCAAGGGGCTGATGGTCCGGCAGCAGATGTTCTACGCCGCGGTCAGCCTGGAGCTGCACCGGCGCGACCCGGCCGGGCTCGACGCCGGCGCCCTCTGCGACCAGCTCCTGACCCGCTACACACCCTTCCGGCCGGTGCCCGGCACCTGGTTCCACCTCGCCTTCGGACACCTCGAGGGCTACTCGGCCGTTTACTATACGTACATGTGGTCGCTGGTCATCGCCAAGGACCTGCTCACCCCCTTCCGCGAGGCCGGGTTGATGGACCAGGCCACGGCGCGCCGCTACCGGGCCGAGGTGCTGGAGCCGGGCGGCTCGCGTCCGGCGGCGGCGCTGGTGTCCGCCTTCCTCGGCCGCCCCACCCGCTTCGACGCCTACCGGGCCTGGCTGGAGCAGGGGTAGAGTCGGCGGGTGACGCTCCGGATCGGCTTGCGCGGGAAGATGGTCGGCCTGATCGGCGGCTCGCTCCTCGCGCTCGGCCTGGCCCTGCTGGCCGCCTTCAGCTGGCTCTCGCACCGCATCCTGGGCGCCGAGCTGGCACGCCAGTTCCTCGGCCAGCTGGTGGTGGTGGCGCTGATCACGGCCTTGGTCTGCCTCGCGGTGGCCTGGTTCCTGGCCAGCCGGCTGGTGACCCCGCTGACCCGGCTGGCGGACGCCGCGGCCGGCGTGGCCAGCGGTGACCTGGCTCTCCCGCTGCGCGTGGCCGGCAGTGACGAGATCGGGGCGCTCGGCATGGCCTTCCTGCGGATGCGCGAGGCGCTGGCCGCCTCGCAGGCCGAGGTGCGCGCCGCCGCCGAGGAGGTGGCCCGCGAGGCCCACGCCATCCGCGTGGCGGTGGAGCGGCAGGCGGCCATGGGGCTCGACCAGGCCTCGGCGGTCCAGGAGACCTCGCTGGCGGTGACCGAGGTGGCCCACGCCTCGGAGACGGTCACCACCCGCGCCGAGCAGATGGCCGCCAGCAGCCAGCGCACCGACGCGCTCTCCGACGAGGGGACCCGCGCCGTGTCCGAGGCCATCGAGGGGATGACCCGGCTTCGCGAGCAGGTGGACGCCATCGCCGTGGCGGTGGCCGCGTTCACCGGTGGCACCGTCCGCATCGGCGAGATCACCCAGACCGCCATCGACGTGGCCGAGCGGTCGAACGTGCTGGCGCTCAACGCCTCCATCGAGGCGGCCAAGGCCGGCGAGGCGGCCCAGGGGTTCTCGGTGGTGGCCGCCGAGATGCGGCGGCTGGCCGAGCAGTCGCGCAGCGCCGCCGCGCAGGTGCGCGGAGTGCTGGCCGAGATCGCCCGGGCCACCCGCCAGGCGGTCAACGCCACCGCCGAGGGGAGCCGGCGAGCCCGCGAGGCGACGGCGCTGGCGCTGCGCGCTGGCAAGGTGATCGACGGGCTGGGCGAGGTGGTGCTCGAGTCGGGCGAGGCGGGGCGCACCATCGCGCTGCAGACGCGCCAGCAGGTGGGTGGCGTGCAGCAGATGGTGATCGCCCTCGGTCTCATCGAGGGGGCCAGCGCCAACGCGCTGGAGGGGACCTTCGCCATCGAGCAGGGGGCGCGCCGGCTCGCGGCGCTGGCGGCGCGGCTGGCCGATCGGGTCGGGGCCCAGGGCCCCCGCGCCGATGGGATCGAGACGCGGTGACCCGGACGCTGCGAGCCCTGCCGACCCTGCTGCGCATCGGGCTGGCCGAGGCGGTCGCCTACCGGGCCGAGCTGCTGGTCTGGCTGCTGGCCACCAACATGCCGCTGGTGATGCTGGCCCTCTGGAGCGCGGTGGCGCGCGACGCGCCGGTGGGGCGCTTCGACCAGAAGGAATTCGTCGCTTACTACCTGGCGGCGCTGGTGGTGCGGCTGCTCACCGGCGCCTGGGTGGTCTGGGAGCTGACCTTCGAGATCCGGCAGGGGACGCTCTCCTACCGGCTGCTGCGTCCGCTCCACCCGCTCATCGCCTACGCCGCCGAGAACGTCGCCGCCATGCCGCTTCGGCTCGCCATCTCGCTCCCGGTGGCGCTGGCCGGGCTCTGGCTCACCTCCGGGGGCTCGCTCACCCATGACCCGCTGCGCCTGCTGCTCTTCCCGGTCACGGTGCTGGGGGCCTGGCTCATCACCTTCCTGGCCATGGCGCTGGTCGGCACGCTCGCCTTCCGCGCCGACTCGGCCACCAGCCTCTTCGAGATCTGGATGGGGCTCTACATGCTGCTCTCTGGCTACCTTGTCCCGCTCGAACTCTTCCCGCCCTGGGTGGCGGCGCTGGCGCGCTGGCTCCCCTTCCGCTCCATGCTCGGCTTCCCGGTCGAGCTGGTGACCGGCCACCTGACGCGGCAGCAGGCGCTGCTCGAGCTCGGCGTGCAGTGGTGCTGGATCGCCGGGCTGCTGCTGGCCGTCAAGTACGCCTGGCGGGCCGGGCTGCGCCGCTTCGCCGCCTTTGGAGGCTGACCGTGGCCCGCTACCTCCGCTTGCTGGCCGTGCAGCTCCGCGCCTCGACCGCGCTGGCGCTCCAGTACCGGCTCGAGTTCCTCGGCCAGGGGGCGCTGGCCCTGCTCTGGACCAGCTGGTCGCTGGTGCCGCTGCTGGTGGTCTACTCCGACCGGACCGGGGTGGCCGGCTGGAGCTTCGAGGAGGCGCTGGTGGTGATGGGCTGGTTCACGCTGATGAAGGGGATACTGGAGGGCGCCGTCAACCCTTCGCTGGCCAGCGTGGTCGAGCACATCCGCAAGGGGACGCTCGACTTCGTGCTGCTCAAGCCGGCCGACGCCCAGTTCCTGGTCAGCACCGCCCGCTTCATGCCCTGGCGGATCATCGACGTGCTGGCTGGGCTGGCCATCTTCGGAGTGGCCTTCCACCGCATGGGACGCTGGCCCTCGGCCGGGTCGATGGCGGCGGCGCTGGTGCTGCTGCTCTGCGCCACGCTGGTGCTCTACTCGCTCTGGATCCTGGTGATCTCGGCCGCCTTCTACCTCGTCAAGATCGACAACCTCTCCTACCTCTTCGCCTCGATCTACGACGCCGCGCGCTGGCCGGTCGATGTCTTCCGCGGCTTCTTGCGCCTGCTCTTCACCTTCGTCATCCCGCTGGCGCTGCTCACCACCTACCCGGCGCTGGCCCTGCTCGGCAAGCTCGACCTGGCGGTGGCGGCGCAGGCGCTGGGCGGCTCGCTGCTCTTCGCGGTGGCGGCGCGCCTCACCTGGACGCGCGCCATCCGGCGCTATACGTCGGCCTCGAGTTAGTCGTGCCGGCGCCAGTCGCGGCGGGGCCAGTCGTGCCGGCGCCGGCTTCTGGTGGCGCCGGCGCAAGCCGGGTTCAGCTGTCCCGGAGGGCGATACCTAACTGAGGCTGACCTTGAACAACCGTCTCTCCACCAAGTCCAGCGCCCCGCAGAGGTCGGCGCGGGTCAGCCGGGCGCCGCTGGCCCGCTCCTTGAGCCAGAGGCAGCGCTCGGTGATCAGCTTCACGAGCAGCTGCCCGGCGCTCCTCTCCTCGGGGGAGTGCCACCAGCCGCCGGCCTCGCCGCGCATTCTCCGGTCGATCTCCTCCCACTCCCGGTCGAGGTCGAGCCGGGCGATCTGGAGCGCGTAGCGGACCACCAGCTCGCCGGGTGGCCTGGTGGCGCCGGCCTGCCAGCGGCGCCGCAGCGCCTCCGACTCCCACTCCAGGTCATGGGGTGGCCAGGCCTCGAGCTCGGCGGCCAGCTCGGCGGCGAAGCGCTCCAGCAGGTACTGCTTGATCGGCTGCTTCTGCCGCTCGTAGAGCCAGTCGTAGCGCCTGTCCCGCACGCGTCCACCCTACCCGGTCTGCCCACCGGCGACGACGCTGAGCGCCGCCCGCCGGGACGGCGCCTGGTGAGCGTCCAGCGCCAGACGCAGCGCCGTGTAGACGCGCTTGCGGGTCAAGAACTCGGAGTGAAAGCAGTCGACCTCGACATTGCGCCACTGGGGCTGGTCCCGGGTGTCGAGCACCCCCGAGGGCCAGACCGCCAGCCGGTCGGTCTTCGACCAGATCGAGGTGAGCCGCACCTGCGGCGGCCAGCGCCCCTCGTGGAGGCGGCGCAGGAAGCGTGAGCCGGGCAGCAGCTGGGTGAGCGAGGGGGCCAGCAGCGCCACCGGCAGCCCCAGCCAGGCCATGGGCGTGCCGTGGAAGGGCGCCCCGAGCATGACCACGGCCCGGGCGTGGCGCCAGCCGCCCAGCTTCTTCACATAGTAGGTGGCCACCAGCCCGCCCTTGGAGTGGCCGACGATGGTGAGGGGCCCCATGGTCGGGTGGCGCGCGTAGATCCGCTCCACCTTGGCCCGCACGTAGTCGGCGAGGTCGTCGATGCCGCGGGTGTTGTAGGCCCGCCTCAGGCCGCCGAGGTTGAGGGTGAAGACGCCGAAGCCGTCTCGCCGCAGCCGGGCCTCGAGGAAGTCGAAGGTGCGCCTCGTGGAGAAGAAGCCGTGGAGCATGAGGACCGGGTGGGGGTGTCCGTCGAGGGTGGTGCGCCGCTCCACGCGGTTGAGGACCGCCGCGTCGGTCACCTCGGCGATGGCGCGCCGGGCCCTGAGCACCAACCGGTTGAGCAGCCGCATATCCCCGTCCCACCCTTTCAGTGCCTCACGCCTCAGCCGAGCGGTCGCCGCGGCGCCCAGTGGAGCATGAAGCGGGCCCCGCCAGGAAGTGGAGAGAGGCGCGGGCCCGGCGAGTAGATCAGGGTGGCGAGGTGGGGCGCCACGATTGCTGACAGCGGAGGCGGCGCGGGGGAGAATCGCCCGGCTCGACCCATGGAAGGAGCGGCTCGAATGGACGGCCAGGAGATGAAAAAGGACCTAGAGGCCAGACGGCCGGCGCGCCCGCCCCTTGGCGGAAGCGACTGGGTCATGGTGCTGCTGGTCGTGGCGGTGATCGGCGGCGGGGTGGCCTGGTGGTGGTCGCAACGGGGGGCGCCGCCCGTGGCGGCTCAGCGGCCGGTCGCGCCGGGCCCGGCCCCGGCCCCGGCTCCGGCCCCGATCCCGGAGACCGGCCAGGCGGTCGGTGCAGATCGCCAGCGCGAGCTGCTCGAAGCCATCTCCATCAGCGCCTGGTACCGGAAGTGGCTGGCGCTGGGCGAGGCCACGGAGCGCTGGGCGGTGGTGACCGACAACCTCGCCGAGGGGGTCTCGCCGCGCCGCCGCCTCGCCTTCCTGGCGCCCCGGGAGCGCTTCACGACCACACGGCGCGGTGACACCCAGGTGATCTCGGCCGCCGCCTATGCCCGCTACGACGACTTCGCCGACGTGGTCGGCTCGGTCGACGTGGCGGCGGCGGTGCGTGCCTACCGCGAGCTGCACGGTCCGCTCGAGGCGGCCTACCGGGCGCTCGGCTACCCGGAGGGCTCGCTCGACCGCGTCACCGCCGCGGCCCTCAAGCGGCTGGCCTCGGCGCCGGTGCGCGACGGCGGCGTGGTGGTCGAGGCGGGCGGGACCGGACCGGACGCCCTCTACTTCTTCGCCGCCCCCGAGCTGGAGCGGCTCGGCGCCGTCGACAAGCACCTGCTGCGCATGGGGCCGCGCAACACCCGGCTCATCCAGGCCAAGGCGCGCCAACTGGAGCGGGCCCTGGGCCTCTCGGCGGCCCCGGCCACCCCATAGCGCCGCCCCGGGCTCGGGCGCGGCAACACCAGTGGGGCCAGGACGTGAACCACGACTGGCCCTGGTGGAGGAAGATGCTGCCCTGGGCGTTGGAGCGGCGGGGCGTCTGACCCCTTCATTCCTTGGTGGGGCGCTTGCCCATCTTGGAGTCGAGGTACCAGATGCCGCCGCCCTTGTCGCCCACCGCGTGGAGGTGGTCCACGACCATGTTGACGCTGGCCTCCTCCTTCACCTGCTCGGTGACGTACCACTGGAGCGCAATCTCGCTGGCGTGGTCCCGCTCCTGGCGTGCCAGCTCGAAGAGGGCGCCGATCCTGACGGTCAAGGACCGCTCGTGGGCCAGGGTCTGTTCGAAGCACTGGATGACGCCGCCGAAGTCCGAAGGCGGGACAGCCACCGGCTTCAACTCCAGCTTCCCTCCGCGCTCCAGGAGGTACTCGATGAGCCGGACCGCGTGGGCCGTCTCCTCGCCCGCCTGGACCCGCAGCCAGTGCCCGAAGCCCTTGAAGCTCTGGCCGTCGCAGGAGGCGCTCATGGCGAGGTAGAGCTGGGACGAGTACTGCTCCTGGTTGATCTGGACGTTCAGGGCATCTTGCATCGTCTTGCCGATCATGTGGCTCCTCCTGGGTGCAGTGACAGGTGCCGGGCGAACGGCGATAGGTCATTCAACCCACCGATCGAGTCCGCCAGGATGAATCGCGGTTACTCGGACCTACCATACCTCGGGCTGGCCCGGAGTTCAGCGGCTGCCGCGCGAGACCATCAGTTCCAGATCCTCCTTCAGGCTCTGGAGATCCTCCTCGTGCTCGACCTCCTGCTCCAGGATGGTCAAGGCCATGTTGTAGGTCACCATGTCCTTGTCCTTGGTGGCATCCATGAGGTCCTTGTAGACAGAGATGGCGCACTGCTCCCCGGCGATGTTCTGGTCGAGGAGTACGGCGACGTAAGAGTCATCCGGCGCGTCATATGTGCAGGGGCTCAGGCCAAACCAGTCCTTCGGGTGAGTGACCGGGTTCCCGCCCAGCTGGATGATGCGGCCAGAGACCAGCACCGCATGGTTGAGTTCCTCGGTCGCGTGCAGGGTCAGCTCCGCCGCCACCGCGTCCTTCATCGGTCCCTTGATCAGCTTCGCACCGAGCCAGTACTGGTAGTAGGCAAGCCATTCGCTGGCGTATGCCTTGTTGAGCCTCTGGAGCAGCTCACCCACGTCCATTCCGATGATCTCGCGACCCCGAGTTCCCATCTTGCTCTCCCCTTCCTTGGCGGTTGCCTCTCCTGTGCAGCGTACCGGCCCATGTTCACCTGGGAGTGCCGACGCGACAAGACCCAGGTGGTCGCCTGGACGGCACTTGAGGCCCCGGAACCTCATGCATGTTGACCCGACGCCCCAAGCGTGCGAACTTCATGGAGTATTCGAGCGGGGCCAGCCGACGTTACCACGCCCCGCGACACGCAAGACCGTCGCCTAGGCGAGGAATTCTGATCGCCCTGCGAGCAGCCGTCCCACATTCGTCACATCGCACCCCAGTGACTTCTGGCCTGTAGGCAGTGCGCGGCCAATACACTCGTCCCTGCGTAGTCCAGGCATTAGCGAGTCTGGAGGCGGCTGGCCTTCACCTCGCTGCGGCCGTCACGAACTGGAGAGGATCGGTCATGGCACCTACTGATGGTCCCGGGCGTCGGACCAGAGTGCGCAGGACGAGGCTCACGACCTGGGGCTTCCTGGAGAGAATCGGTGTGCGGCCGCTGGCTCCCAGAACTAGCCCCTTCGACCCTGGCTACGACCCGGTCACTCTCGAGAGCCATCTTGCCCAGAGCGCCCACCTGATCTCGATCCTCAAGATCTCGATGGCCTGCTGGCTGGTGGCGAGCGAGAAGGCGACCCGGCAGAAGCTGGCCGCAGCGCGCCGGCACAAGGTCCGGACCGTGACCGGTGGCGGACCCTTCGAGATCGCCGTCCAACAGGGGCAGCTTCCGGCCTATCTCGACCTGGTGGCGGGCCTGGGCTTCACGCGCATCGAGGCTGGAGAGGGCTTCACCGACATGCCGCTGTCTCCACGCCACGTGGTTGGACAGGCGGCGGAGCGCGGTCTCGAGGTGCAGTTCGAACTCGGCAAGAAGCACACCGGCGCCTTCACCGAGGAGACCGTGGAGTTCCTTGTGGGCCAGGGCCAGAGCTGGCTGGATGCGGGTGCTCTTCAGTTGGTGGTCGAGGCTCGGGAGAGCGCGGCCAGCGTGGGCCTGTTCGACGAGAAGGGCCGACTCAACCGCGGGTTCGCCGACCGCTTCGCGCGGGCCTTCGGGCACGACATTCTCATCTTCGAGGCGCCGAGCAAGGCGAGCCAGTTTGCGCTGCTCGATCACTTCGGTCCGGCAGTGCATCTGTGCAACGTGCGGATCGAGGAGCTGCTGCGCGTCGAGATCTACCGCCGTGGCATCCACTCCGATGCGTTTCTCCGTGACAACCTGCGACCGCCGAAACCGGCATCGGCCGGTTCGCCGGCAACCACCTCAGCCCGGCGCCGCGCCGGGAGCCGCTGAGCATGCGCCGTTCGGTTGCCATCGACTTCCTGCCCGGATCCGTGGCGGGCTACCGCGACGACCACGCCATCGTGGCCGTCGACGTCATCCGCGCCACGACCACGGCCGTCACCGCGGTTGCCCTGGGATGGCGCTGCTTTCCGAGCCCATCGCTCGAGGCGGCCGTTCCCCTGGCGGCCAGGCTGCAGAACCCGCTCCTGGTCGGCGAGTTGGGCGGCAACATGCCGTTCGGCTTCGACATGACGAACAGTCCCGCCGAGATCGCTCGGCGCACGGACATCATGCGCCCGATGATCCTGCTCTCGACTTCGGGAACGCAGCTGCTGTGGGAGGGGCGAACCGCGCCGGCCGTGTACGCGGCGTGCTTGCGCAACTACCGCAGCCAGGTGAGGCACCTGGCCGGCCGCTTTGACAAGGTTGCCGTCATCGGAGCTGGCTCGCGGGGAGAGTTCCGCGAGGAGGACCAGCTTTGCTGTGCCTGGATCGCCGACGGACTCATTCGCGAAGGCTACCAGGTCGCGAACCAGGCGACCCTCGACGTTGTCAGTCGCTGGCGCGGGCAGCCGGTCGACTCGTTCCTCCGCAGCCCAAGCGTGGCGTATCTGCAGCGGACCGGGCAGCTCCGCGACCTCGATTTCATCCTCGACCACGTGGACGACCTGGAGGCGGTCTTCGCGCTCACGGGCGGCGAACTGGTGATGCGACCGGTGCTCGACGAGCGCGCGAGCGGCCGCGAGCTGCCAGAGCCCACGGGACCCTGGAGCGCCTGATGAAGCCGGACGTCTCGACGCCCGTCGTCGTGTTCCGCTCGGAGACCTACTGCGCGCTCGGCATCGTGCGCAGCCTCGGCCGCATGGGCGTCAAGGTCTACGGGATCGACAGCTCCCCGCAGGCCTACGGCTTGAGGTCCCGCTACTGCGCCGGGCGCTTCTTCTTCGATTTCGACCGGGCCGAGCCCGCCGAGGCGGTCGAGTTCCTGTGCAAGGTGGCTCGGCAGGTCGGCGGGCGCCCCGTGCTCATGCCGACGTTCGACTCCAGGACCCTGTTCCTCGAGAAGTACGCGGCGGCGCTTGGCGAGCGCTATGTCTTCGCGAGACAGCTTCCCGGCGTCGCCGAGCGACTCTACAGCAAGCGCTCGATGTACCACCTGTGCAAGGAATTGGGCGTGCCCACGGCGGAGACGCTTTTCCCGACGACCCGGGCGGAAGTGGTGCAGTTCCTCGACCGGGTTCAGTTCCCGCTGGTGCTCAAGGGCATCGACGGGGACCGTCTGGTACGGCACGCGGGCGTGAACCTCTTCATCGCCCGCGACGCGCGAGAGTTGCTGGACGCGTTCGATCGGCTTGACGAGCCTGGACATCCCAACCTGATGCTCCAGGAGTACATTCCCGGCGAAGACGACACCATCTGGATGTTCAACGGCTACTTCAACGAGGCCTCGGAGTGTCTCTTCGGCATCACCGGGAAGAAGCTCCGACAGCACCCCATCCACACCGGCATGACCAGCCTCGGCATCTGCTTGCCGAACCAGACGGTCCACGCGAACACGCTCAGGATCGCCAAGGCCGTGGGGTACCGGGGCATCATCGACATCGGGCACCGCTACGACCACCGCGACGGCTGCTACAAGGTGCTCGACATCAACCCCCGGATCGGGGCGACCTTCAGGTTGTTCGTGGATCGCCACGGCCTGGACGTGGCACGCGCCCTGTACCTCGATCTCACCCGACAGCCGGTACCCGAGGCCGAACCGCACTGGGGGCGCAAGTGGCTGGTCGAAGACAAGGACCTCATCTCCTGCTGGCATTATCGGAGCGAAGGAACGCTGCGGTTCTTTCCCTGGCTCCGCTCTTATGGCGGTGTCAGGGAGTCAGCCCATTTCGCCATCGACGATCCCCTGCCGACGGCCAGCTTCGCGGGAAAGTTCGTGAGCAAGGTCGCGGGCGGCGCTTGGCGCACTGTCGGCCGCTCGCTGGGATTGCTGCCTCCGCTTGAAACCTCGGCACCGCCGGTCCGTCGCTCCTGAGCTCCGATGGCCTGCTTCGGCACCGACCTCCACGCCCGGGCGATTGGTGAACAGGCCATCCGACCTCGACCAGATTGAGCGGCGGGGTCGTGAGTCGTCTGCACACCGGGGCTTGGTACGGGGAACGCACCATGGCCATCGAGGTCCCCGCCGGGCGGGACGTGGCCGGACACTGGCCGAACACTCCGGCGCTGGGGGACCTCGGAGACCTCATGACCGTCGAGACCGCTTCCGGTCGGGGCACCTAGCTCCGCAGCGCCCTGGCCAGCGAGGCCACGAAGGCCTTGACCCGCCCGGCGCGCGCGCTGCGGGAGCCGGGAGCGGCGCCGCGGGAGACGATGGCGCTCCCCACCACCACGCCGTCGGCCAGCGAGCCGAGCATCCGGGCCTGCTCCGGCGTGGAGACGCCGAAGCCGATGACCACCGGTACCGGGCTGGCGGCCCGGACCGCGGCGACGCGCGCCGTGAGGTCCGGGGGCAGCTCGGCCCGCGCCCCGGTCACGCCGGTGACCGAGACGAAGTAGAGGAAGCCGGAGGCAGCCTTGGCCGCCGCGGCCACCCGCGCCTGCGTCGAGGTGGGGGCCAGCAGGAAGATCAGCGCCAGCCCGTGGCGGGCCGCGATCTCCCCCAGCTCGCCGGCCTCCTCGGGGAGGAGATCCGGGATGATGAAGGCGTCGGCGCCGGCCGCGGCCGCCTCGGCGGCGAAGGCCTCGAAGCCGGCAGCCAGCAGCGGGTTCAAGTAGCCCATCAGCGCCACCGGCGTCTCGCCGCCAGCGCGCACGGCGCGGACCACCTCGAGGCAGTGGCGCGGCGTGGTGCCGTGGCGGAGCGCCCGCTGCGCCGCCAGCTGGATGGTCGGGCCGTCGGCGATGGGATCCGAGAAGGGGACGCCGATCTCCAGCAGATCGGCGCCGCCGGCCACGCAGGCCAGGGCCAGCGCCTTGGAGCCGGCCAGGTCCGGGTCCCCGCCCATCACGTAGGCGATCAGCGCGCCGCGCCGCTCGGCCTTGCAGCGGGCGAAGGTGGCGGCGATCCGCTTCATGAGCGCCTCCCGGCCCGGCCAGTCCGCTGCCCGGCCCTCGACGGGCGTTTCTTCACGGGGAGCCTGGCCGCCGGCTTCCTCTTCGATTGCGGCGCGGGCTCCCCGGTGGCCGGCCTGCGGGGCGCCGCCTGCTTCTTCGACGCCGTGCCGGCCAGCTTCTTCGCGGCGCGCCGACGCGGCGGCAGAGCGGCCTTCGCCGCCAGCGCCTTGCGGACGGTGTCGACGTCCTTGTCGCCGCGCCCGGAGACGTTGACGATCAGGAGCCCGTCCGGCCCCAGCTCTCGCGCCAGACCGCGCGCGGCGTGGACGGCGTGGGCCGTCTCCAGCGCCGGGATGATCCCCTCCTGGCGGGCCAGCCAGCCGAGGGCGTCGAGCGCCTCGTCGTCGGTCGCCTGCCGCAGCTCGAGCCGCCCCTGGTCCTTGAGCCAGGCCAGCTCCGGGCCGACGCCCGGGTAGTCGAGCCCGGCGCTGATGGAGTGGGCCTCGATGATCTGTCCGTTCGGATCCTGCAGCACGTAGCTGCGCGAGCCGTGAAGGACGCCCGGTGTGCCGCGCGCCAGCGCCGCGCCGTGCTTGCCGCTCTCCAGTCCGTGGCCGGCCGCCTCCACGCCCACCAGCCGGACCGAGGCGTCGGCGATGAAGGCCGAGAAGATCCCCATGGCGTTGGAGCCGCCGCCGACGCAGGCCACCACGGCATCGGGCAGCCGCCCGGCCAGCTCGAGCACCTGGGCGCGGGCCTCGGTGCCGATGACGCTCTGGAAGTCGCGCACCAGGGCCGGGTAGGGGTGGGGACCGGCCACCGAGCCGATGATGTAGTGGGTGCCGCCGACGTTGGTGACCCAGTCCCGGAGCGCCTCGTTCATGGCGTCCTTCAAGGTGCGCGAGCCCGAAGTGACCGGGATGACCCGGGCCCCGAGCAGCTCCATGCGGAAGACGTTGAGCGACTGCCGCTCCACGTCGAGCGCCCCCATGTAGACGTCGCAGGGGAGGCCGAAGAGGGCGGCGGCCGTGGCGGTGGCCACGCCATGCTGGCCGGCCCCGGTCTCCGCGATGATGCGGGTCTTGCCCATGCGCCGGGCCAGCAGCACCTGCCCCAGCGTGTTGTTCACCTTGTGGGCGCCGGTGTGGCAGAGGTCCTCGCGCTTCAGGAGCACGCGGCAGCCGCCCACCTCGGCGCTGATTCGCCGGGCCTCGCCGAGCGGGGTCTCGCGGCCGGCGAAGCGGGTCAGCAGCTCCCGCAGCTCTCCTTCGAAGGCCGGGTCGGCCCGGGCGGCGTGCCAGGCCGCCTCGAGCTCGTCGAGGGCCGGGACCAGCGTCTCGGGGACGAAGCGCCCGCCGTAGTCGCCGAAGCGGCCGCGGGCATCGGGCAGGGGGGGGGCGGTCATGGCGACTCCTTGGCGGCGCGGATGAAGCGCTCGAGCAGTTGGTGATCCTTGACGCCGGGGGCCAGTTCAACGCCGCTGGCGACGTCCACCGCCCAGGGCCGGACGGCGGCGATGGCGGCGGCGACGTTGCCGTGGTGGAGGCCGCCGGCCAGGACCACCGGGCCGCGCTTGGCCAGGGCGTGGGCGGTGGGCCAGTGGCAGGGCTGGCCACTGCCGCCGTGGCCGGCGGTCGGCGCGTCGAGCAGGAGCCCGGCGAGACCGTCATAGGGCTCGGCCGCGGCCAGCGCCTCGGCGCCGCCGACCGGCAGCGCCTTCAGGACCGGCAGCTGGAAGCTGCGGCAGAAGAGCGGCGACTCGCCGCCGTGGAACTGGAGCAGTTGCACGCCGGAGATGGCGGCGGCCGCCACCGCCTCGTCGTGGGTCGGATCGACGAAGACGCCTACCGTGACCACCAGTGGCGGCAGCCTGCGCACCATGACCCGGGCCTCGGCCGGGGCGATGAAGCGCTCCGAGCCGGGCCAGAAGTTGAAGCCGAGCGCGTCGGCGCCGAACCGGACGGCGGCCAGCGCGTCCTCGAGCCGGGTCAGGCCGCAGATCTTTACCCGCACCGTCACGCGCAGAGCTCCCGCAGCAGCGCGCCCGGGTCGGCGGCGCGCACCAGCGCCTCGCCCACCAGCAGGTTGACCGCCCCGGCGGCGCGCAGACGCCGCGCGTCGGCGCCGCTGCGCACCCCGCTCTCGGCCACGCCCTTCACGTGCGACGGCAGGGCCGGGACCATCCGCTCCGAGGTGCCGAGGTCGATCGCGAAGGTCCGGAGGTCGCGGTTGTTGACGCCGACCAGCAGCGCGCCGGCCGCCAGCGCCCGCTCCGCCTCGGCCTCGTCGTGGACCTCGACCAGGGCCTGGAGCCCGAGCTCGCCGCAGCGGTCGTGGAGGCGCCGCAGCAGGTCGCCGGGGAGGGCGGCGGCGATCAGCAGGGCGGCGTCGGCGCCGGCGACGCGGGCCTCGGCGAGCTGCCAGGCGTCCACGGTGAAATCCTTGCGCAGCACCGGCAGCGCCACCGCGGCGCGGACCGCCAGCAGGTCGGCGAGCGAGCCGCCGAAGCCGGGGCCGTCGGTCAGCACCGAGATGGCGGCGGCACCGGCCGCCTGGTAGCGGAGGGCCTGGGCCACGGCGTCGAGCCCGGCCGAGATGGCGCCGGCCGAGGGGCTGGCCCGCTTCACCTCGGCGATGACGCGGGCCGGCCCACCGCGCGGCGAGAGCGCCGCGGCGAAGTCGCGCGCCGGCGGGGCGTCGCCGAGCCGGGCCATCAGCTCGCGTTCGGGGGTGGTCGCCGCCAGCCCCGCCACCTCGGTGCGCTTCCGGTCGAGGATGGCGTCGAGGTAGGTGGTCATGGTGCCCGCGTGATCGAGATGAGCCGGCGCAGCTTCTCGGCGGCGGCCCCCGAGTCGATGGAGTGGGCCGCCACCGCCACCCCGGCCCTGAGGTCGCCGGCCGCACCGGCGCAGACCAGTCCCGCCGCGGCGTTGGCCAGCACCGCGTCGCGCGGGCCGCCGGCCTGGCCGGAGAGCACGTCGCGGAGGATGGCGGCGTTGCGGGTGGCGTCGCAGCCGGCCAGCTCCGACTCCAGGTGGCGCGGCAGGCCGAGGTCCTCGGGGAGGATGCAGTAGCGCTCCACCACGCCCCCCTTCACCTCGGCGACGTGGGTCATGCCGGTGACCGCGATCTCGTCGAGGCCCTCTCCGTGGACCACGAAGGCGTGGACCGCGCCCAGCGCCGCCAGCACCCCGCCGATGACCGGCACCCAGCGCGGCTCGTAGACGCCCATGACCTGGTGGCGGGCGCCGGCCGGGTTGGCGAGCGGGCCGAGCAGGTTGAAGACGGTGCGGACTCCGAGCTCGCGCCGGATCCCGGCTACCGCCTTGAAGGCCGGGTGGAGCCGCTGCGCGAAGAGGAAGCCGATGCCGACCTCGGCGATGGCCCGCTCCACCAGCGCGGTGGGCGCGTCCACGTCGACCCCGAGCGCCCCCAGCACGTCGGCCGAGCCGGAGCGCGAGGAGACGGCCCGGTTGCCGTGCTTGGCCACCACCACGCCAGCGCCGGCCACCACCAAGGCCGCGGTGGTCGAGATGTTGAAGGTGTTGCGCGAGTCACCGCCGGTGCCGCAGGTGTCGACGAAGACCGCGGCGTCGACGTGGACCCTCTCGGCGCGGGCCCGCATCACCTCGGCGGCGCCGGTGATCTCGTCGACGGTCTCCCCCTTGATGCGCAGCGCCGCCAGGAAGGCGCCGACCTGGGCCGGCGTGGCCGCCCCGTCGGCGATCTCGTTCATCACTCCGGCCACCTCGGCGCGGGTGAGCGGGTGGGCTTCGAGGAGCCTGGCCAGCGCCTGCTGGATCACCGGGTCCCCAGCGCGCCGGGCGAAAGCCGCCGCAGCCAGTTGGCCAGCAGCGGCTTGCCGGCCTCGGTGAGGATCGACTCGGGGTGGAACTGCACGCCCTCCACGTCGAGGGTGCGGTGGCGCAGTCCCATGATCTCTCCCTCGTCGGTCCAGCTGGTGATCTCCAGCTCGGGCGGCAGCGTCTCGCGCTCCACCACCAGCGAGTGGTAGCGGCCGGCCTGGAACGGGCTGGGGAGCCCGTCGTAGAGGCCGCCGCCGCGGTGGTGCACCGGGCTGGCCTTGCCGTGGACGATCCGCTGGTTGCGTTTCACGACGCCGCCGAAGACCTGGCCGATGGCCTGGTGGCCGAGGCAGACGCCGAGGATGGGGAGGGTGCCGGAGAGGGCCTCGATGGCCTCCAGCGTCACCCCGGCCTCCCGGGGCGTGCCGGGGCCGGGCGAGAGCAGCAGGCCGTCGGGGCGGGCGGCGCGGATCCCGGCCACCTCGATCTGGTCGTTGCGGTGGACGCTGACCTCGGCCCCCAGCTCGCCGAGGTACTGGACCAGGTTGAAGGTGAAGGAGTCGTAGTTGTCCAGGAGGAGGACACGCGTCGTCATTGACGCCTTCCTTTCCGGGCCGGCCGTGACGGGCGGCGCGCCGGGCGGGCCACCGGGGCGCGGGCCACGGCGTCGAGCACCCGGGCCTCGGCCTGGGCCACCGCCGTGAAGACGGCCCGGGCCTTGTTGACCGTCTCCTGGTACTCGGTCTCCGGCACCGAGTCGTAGACCAGCCCGGCCCCCGACTGGACCGAGACCCGCCGGCCGTTGGCCATCAGGGTGCGGATGGCGATGCAGAGCTCCATGTTGCCGCCCCGGTCGAAGTAGCCGACCGCCCCACCGTAGGGGCCGCGCCGGGCCGGCTCGAGCTGGTCGATGACCTCCATGGCCCGCACCTTGGGCGAGCCGGAGACGGTGCCGGCCGGGAACCCGGCGCGCAGCACGTCGACGGCGGTCTTGCCCGGGGCCAGCCGCCCCTTCACCTCGGAGACCAGGTGCATGACGTGCGAGTAGCGCTCCACGGTCTTGAAGGCGGTCAGCTTCACCGAGCCGACCGCCGCCACCCGGCCCACGTCGTTGCGGCCGAGGTCGACCAGCATGACGTGCTCGGCGTTCTCCTTCGGGTCGGCGCGCAGCTCGGCCTCGAGCGCGGCGTCCTCGGCGGCGTCGCGCCCGCGCCGCCTCGTGCCGGCGATGGGGCGGAGCGTGATCTCGCCGTCCTGCAGCTTGATGAGCGTCTCGGGCGAGGAGCCGACCAGGGCCCGCTCGCCGTCCTGCAGGAAGAAGAGGTAGGGGGAGGGGTTGACCCGCCGCAGCGCCCGGTAGATCTCGAAGGGCGGCACCGAGACCTCGGCGTCGAACCGCTGCGAGAGGACGATCTGCTGGCAGTCGCCGGCCCGCACCAACTCCTTGGCTTGCTCCACCGCCGCCAGGAAGGCCTTCTTGCCGACCCGCGGTCGCAGCGTGGCCGGCGAGGCGCTGGGCCGGGCCCGGCGGTCCGAGAGGGGCCGGGCCAGGGCCTTGATGCGCGCGCCGATCCGCTTCAGCGCCCCGGCGTAGAGCGCCCTGGCATCGTCGCCGAAGTCGCAGCGCACCTCGCTGATGACGTGGAGCGAGTGGCGCACGTTGTCGAAGGCCACCACCTCGTCGTAGTCGCCCAGCAGCACGTCGGGGAAGCCGTGCTCGTCGGGCCGGGAGATGGGGACGCGCGGCTCGAAGAGGCGCACCGCGTCCCAGCTGACGTGACCGACCAGGCCGCCGGAGAAGGGTGGGGTGCCCGGCACGCGCACCGCGGTGTGGCCGGCCAGCGCGGCGCGGATGGCGTCGATGGGATCGGCCGGCTCGCCCAGCTTCCAGCGCAGCAGTCGCCGCGGGCCGGCGCCGAGGAAGGTGAAGCGGGCGCTCCGCTCCCCGCCCTCGACCGACTCGAGCAGGAAGGCGTGGGAGTGGCCGCGCGAGAGCTTGAGGAAGGCCGAGACCGGGGTCTCGGTGTCGGCGTCGACCTCGACGCGCACCGGTACGGCGCGCCCCGGCCGGCAGAGCTTCAGGAACGTCGGGAGGTCTGGCTGGGGGCGCAGATCAGCGCCAAAGCAACACCGTCATGCCGTCACCCGCCGCGCCGGACCCGGCACCTCGGTGAGGTCCTTCGCCACCAGCCGGTTCTTGGCGTCCACCAGCACCACCGTCGGCTTGAAGCCGCGCACCTCCGCCTCCTCCAGCTCGGCGAAGGTGGCGAGGATGACCAGGTCACCCGGCCGGTTGAGGTGGGCGGCGGCGCCGTTGATGCAGATGACGCCGCTGCCCCGCTGCCCCTTGATGGCGTAGGTCTGCAGGCGGCTCCCACTGGTGATGTTCCAGACGTGAATCGCCTCGTACTCGAGGATCCCCGAGGCATCGAGCAGGTCCTCGTCGATCGACACCGAGCCCTCGTAGTCGAGGTCGGCGTGCGTGACGGTGGCCCGGTGGATCTTGGCCTTGAAGAACGTCCGGCGCATAGGGGGAGACACTCTTACCCGCATGTGGTCATGGCCGCAAGACCGGGCCTTGACCCAGGTGCCGGCGCCGGCGGCGCATCGGGCGCGCCGTCCACGCCGCCCCGTTGGCACCGGCGGAGCGTCGCCAGGCCGACCCGCTTCATGGGTTGGCGCCCTCGCGGGCGGCGCGGTATGAGCGGCTCAGAGTGTCGAACCCGGTCGCCGCACGACGTCTCGAGATCCTCGCGGTCGCGCAGGCCGGCGGGCAGGGCTTCCTGCAGTTCGACCCGGGGCGGCTCCGCTTCTCGTTCGGGACCTCGCTGGCCGACCTCTCGGTGCCGGTCGAGGTGGCACCCGATGCCCGCGCCATCCTCCACGCCGCCGCCGTCGAGGTCGCGCTGCTGCTGGTTCACCAGCACCAGCGGTTGGTCCCGGCCGAGGAGCACGACCGGCTCATCCTGCGCGAGGACTACGCCCACCTCCCCATGGTGGAGGCCGGGCTCGGCGCCGGCGCCGGTGGTCCCGACCTCCGGGCCGCCGCCACCCTGGCCGCCTCGGCTCACCCGGCGCTGACCGGCAGCCTCGCCGCCGCCTGGCTCGGCAAGGGTGGCAAGGGGCGGTCACTGGTCGGTCTCTGGATCGAGCTGCTGCGCCGCGCCCTCTCCGAGCAAGCCGCCTCGCGCGGCGAGGAGACCGCGCTGATCGTGACCCTGGCGATGGTGGCCGAGACCGCCGCCGCGGAGCAGGTGATCCGAGAGGCGTTCCCGGTCACCCATGCCGACCGCTGGCTGCGAGCCGGGGCCATGAGCGCTCTCTGGATCGCGGCCCAGACCGGGCTGCAGCGCGCCTTCCGCGACGCCGGGCTGGCGGCCGGCGACCCGCTCCGCGCCCAGCTCGAGGCCACCCTTTCACCCACGGTGCTGCTGGGCGGCCGGCTCGGCCTGCAGGCGGCCGGGGCCACCATCTACGGCTGCGACCTGGCGGCCGGCGTGCCGCACGCCGACGAGGTGGTGACCCGGCTCTCGGCCGGCCTGACCGCGGCGGCGCTGCCGCGGGAGCTGGCATCGATCATCGGCGGCGACGACGCCGTGGCCGTGAAGGCGGAGCAGGCGGTGGCGGTGGCCCGGCTGCGCGAGCTGCTCACCCAGGCGGTGCTGGCGGCCGAGGTCCAGGGACAGGCGGCGCGGGTGGCGGTGGTGCGCGAGCTGTTGCTGACCCCGGGAGGGCTGGCCTCCGCGGCCGCTGACGAGCAGCCGCGCCAGGTCCTCTCGCGGCAGTTGACGCCCTGTGGCCCGGCCGGGGAGGGCGCCCCGCTGCTGGACCGGGCGGTGCGGGCCCTGCAGGGCTGGCGGCCGCACGAGCCGGCGGCGGTCTTCGGCCTCTCGCATGAGGCGGCCCGTGCCGAGTACGCGCTGGCGGCGGCGGCGCTCTGCGCCGACCTGGCGCTGGAGCGGCTGGCTGCCGGCGCCAACCGGGCGCTCGCCTTCCGCACCGGGCGCGAGGCCGAGGGGGGTGCCGAGGGCGAGTACGAGGCGGGCCGGCTCTACCGGCTCAGCTCCCGCCCCGGCCCCATCCTCAAGGCCGCCTCCCGCCTCCCGCTGGCCCACCTCTTCGCCGACGTGAAGGACTTCACCCGGCGCACCACGCTGCTGGGCCAGGCCTCGATGGCCGAGTTTCTTCGGCGCGAGTTCTACTTGCCGATCCTGGTGGCGGCCAAGGCCCACTTCGGCGGCATGCAGCACCTCGCCGACCGCGGCGGCGTCTCCCTCAACAACCTGCTGGGCGACGCCATCAGCTTCTCCGGCGGGGTCGAGGCCATGCTCCAGCTGGCGGTGGCCATCCGCCAGGCCTTCGACAGCTACGCGGCGCGGCTGCAGCGCCAGGTCGACGGCGGGGCGGTGCGCCAGCAGCTGGCCGAGCTGGAGCGGCAGCAGGCGGCCAGCATCGATGAGGCGGCGCGGGCGCTGGCCGAGGCCGAGGCGGCGCTGGCCCGGGTCGGCCCGGGCGATCCGGCCCGCGGCGCGCTGGCGGCGAAGCTGTCCCGGCTGGCGGCGCTGGAGGCCCGAGCGGCCGGGGAGCGCGAGCGGGCCATGGCCCGGGCCCGCGGCGAGGGGCTGGAGGCCGGCGTCTTCATCAGTCACGGCGACGCGCCGCTGGTGGTGATGATCGAGGACGAGGTCTTCGGCCACAACCGCGTCGCCATCGCCGAGAAGATCAACGAGTCGGCCCGCGGCACCGCCCGCACCGCATCGGCCCGGCTCCGCGCCGACGCCCAGCTGGCCGTCGAGCGGGTGGCGCGGGGGAAGCCCTCGCTGGCCCACGCCTGGAGCGTCTTCATCGAGCGACCGCTCGCGGTCCACTTTCCGCCCGAGCTCGAGGCCCAGGCGGTGGCGGCGGCCCGCGCCGGAGACATGGCCGGCGCCATGCGCTGGCTGGCGGCGCCGGTGCGCGACGGGCTGGAGGCGGCGGCGCGGGAGGCGGGGGACTCACCCGGCGACATCTACAACAGCGGCGCCGCCCTCTCCGAGGAGGCCCTCACCGCCTTCCTCGCCGAGGTGCGCGATCGCCGGCTGGTGCGGCGCCTGGAACTCGACCCGTCGGCCGTGCCCGAGGAGGCGCGTGCCCTCTGGTTCTACGGGGCGGAGCCGCAGTCGCTGATCGCCTGCTTCCACCCCGATGGGCGGCCGGGCGAGCTGTTCCGCCGGGTCGGCCGTGCCGCCTTCAAGGGTCTGGGTGAGGTGACGGTCTGGGAGCTCTGCGCCGAGCAGGGCGGACCGGCGCTCCTGGTCCGCCGGCTGGCGCGCTCCTGGTTCGACGGCGTCACTTCGCCGGCGCGGCCAGCTTCCGGTCGATGACCGCCTTGAGGTTCTCGAACGGCACCGCCCCCACCACCAGCTCGCCGTTCACCACCATGGTGGGCGTCCCGTCGATGCCGAGGCGGGTGGCCAGCGCGTCGTCCTCCTGCACGCGGGCCTTGAGCTTCTCGCTGGCCTGGGCCGCCTTGAAGCGGTTGAGGTCGAGCCCGAGCTCGCGCGCCCAACGCTCGTAGGCGGCCGGGGAGAGCTCCTGCTGCGCCGCGAACATCTTGTCGTGCATCTGCCAGAACTTGCCCTGCTCGCGCGCCGCCTCGGCGGCCAGCGCGGCCGGCACGGCGTTGGGGTGGAAGGGGAGCGGCTTGTGCTTCCAGGCGATCCGCACCTTGGGGCCGTAGACCTGCTCCACCTGCCTCAGCGTCGGCTCGACGCGGCTGCAGAACGGGCACTGGAAGTCGGAGAAGACCACCACCGTCACCGGTGCCCTGGGGTTCCCCTTGACCGGGTCGTCGGGGCGGATGGCGACCTCCACGGCCTTGCCCGGCGCCGGCGCCGGCGTCGGCGCGGCGGCCGCTGCGGCGGGCGCCGCGGAGAGGTTGGCGTCGCAGGCCTTGTCGTAGAGGTCCTTGCCGCGCTGCAGCCCCTTGGCGAGGAGCCCGTCGACCTTCTTGAGTTCCTCCTCGGCGATCGGCCTCATGGCCTCGAAGGGGACCGCCCCCACCACCTGGCGGCAGTTGAAGAACATGGTGGGCGTTCCGCTGGCGCCCACCTGCGCGGCCAGCTTCTGGTCCTCCTCGACGCGGGCCTTGGCGGCGGGGCCGGCGGCGGTGGCCTTGAAGCGCCGCAGGTCGAGCTTGCTGGCCACGGCCGCCTTCTCCAGGTCGGCCGGCGAGAGCGCCTGCTGGTTCACCATGAGCAGGTCGTGGAAGGGCCAGAACTTGCCCTGCTCGCGCGCCGCCTCGGAGGCGAGCGCGGCCGGCATGGCGTTCGGGTGCATGGGGAGCGGCTGGTGCTTCCAGACCACCCGCACCTGCCCCTTGAAGGTCTCCTCGAGCTGCTTGAGCGTCGGCTCGACGCGACCGCAGAACGGGCACTGGAAGTCGGAGAAGAGGACCACGGTGAGCTTGGCGTCGGCCGGGCCGCGGGCCGGGTCGTCGGTGCGAACCGTCACCTTCTTGTATGGGCTCGGCGGCGGCGCGGCCGGGGGCGGCGGCGCTCCCGGGGCCGGGCTGGGGGCGCCGGGCTGGACCACCATGACCGGGGCGGCGGCCGCGGTCGCCATCACCCTGGCATAGACCTCGGCCGGCGCCGTGCCGGCGGCCACCAGCGCTTCGGCCTTCCTCAGCTCCTCCTCGACGACGAGGCGGAAGGCCTCGAAGGGCTGGGCGCCGGAGAGCTTGCGGCCGTTGATGAAGAAGGCGGGCGTCCCGGTGGCGCCGAGCGCCGTGACCGCCGCCTGGTCGCGGCGGATGCGCGGCTCGGAAGCCTTCCCGGAGAGGGCGGCGCGGAAGCGGACCAGGTCGAGGCCGACCGCGGTGGCGGCCTGCTCGAGCGCGGCCTGGTCGAGCGCCGGGGCGGAGTCGAAGAGCCGGTCGTGCATGGCCCAGAAGCCGGCGTCACCCTTCTGCTCGCGGGCCGCCTCGGCCGCCAGCGCGGCCGGGAGGGCGCGCTGGTGGAAGGAGAGCGGGTTGTGCTTGAAGGACCAGCGCAGCTTGCCGGGGAAGGCCTCGTCGAGCTGCTTTAGCGCTGGGCCGACCCGCTTGCAGAAGGGGCACTCGAAGTCGCTCGACTCGACGATGGTCACCAGGGCCGCGGCCGGGCCGCGGGTGGGCGAGTCCTCCAGCGCCATGCGGTAGACCGCCTTGGGATCCTCCTGGGGGCGGACCGGGCGCTGCGCTGCCGGGGCGGCCGGCGGCTGGACGGCGGGGCGCCCGTCGCCGGTGAGCGCCGACCTGGAGGTGAAGCCGATGGCGAGCCCGACGACGAGGGCGAGGATCCAGCTGACATGCTTCATGACCGACTCCTTGGTGGACGACAGGTGCTAGAGGACGAGGGTGGCGCTGGCCATCGCGATGATCTGGTCGGACGTCTCCATGCTGCCAGGGGGACGGGTGACGTCGTTGCCGCGCCTGGTGTAGCTCTCCCAGCGCACCAGCACGTCGAGCATGACGGTCTTTTGGAGGAGGGAGAAGCCGGCGCTCGCCTCCACGGTCTTGTACTGGTCGCCCGGACCCCACATGCGCAGGAGGTCGCCCTGCACCGAGAGCAGCACCGCCGGGGGGATGAGGAAGGTGGTGCGCAGGCGCACCGCGGTGGCAGCCTCGACGCCGCGGTTCTCGTTGGTGAACCCCTCGGCGGTCTTCAAGTGGGCCTTGCCGTAGTACCAGACGTAGGCAGCCTCCACCGGGGCCACGGCGTAGAAGAGCCGGGCCTTGTCGCCGCCGAACGAGATGACCCCCTCGACGCTGGGGATGGTGGCGGCCTGCACCAGCGCCTGCACCGCCAGGCCGGGGTAGCGGGCCAGCTCGCCCCGCCCCAGCACGAAGCGGAACTCGCGCGGGCCCAGCATGTAGGCGGCCTCGACCTCTCCCTCGCTGGGGACAAGGAGTAGTCCATCGCCGCCGGCGAACATGCGGAGCCGCAGCCGCGCCGCCTGCGCCGTGCCCTCGGTCCAGAGGCCATCGGCCTGGCCGCCGAAGTAGAGGAGCACCGAGGCGTTGGGCTTGCCGGCCTGGAGCTGGTAACCGCCCCAGCGGCCAGCCAGGCCCGAGCCGAGGGCCATGGACCAGTTGGAGACCTGCTCCTCGGGCTGGATGGGTGCGCCCATGACGCCGGCCGGGGCCAGCGGCCCCTCGCCGATGGTGCCGGGTGGATCCTCGTGGCGCTGCGCCTTGCGGGCGCCGGCGGCGGTGGCTCCCGGCGCTTCGTCCGAGGGTGGCGGAGGAGGAGGAGGCAGCTCCTGCGCCAGCGCCTCACCGGCGCAGAGCAGCGAGAGGGAGAGGGCGACGGCCGTCTTCATGCCAGGGGATCTCACGGTGAGGGGGTGGGGGCGCGCTAGAGACGGAAGGTGCCGCCGGCCCGGATGAGGATGGGGACGCCGCCGGCGCCGCGAAGCGGCAGGCCGAAGTCGAGGCCGAGGTCGAAGGCCAGGGTGGTGTTGAACTGGAGCTCCCAGGCGGCCCCGAAGAGGAGCCAGCGGGCGTGGAGTCCGCGGCGGCGGGCCGAGGAGAAGTCGACGGCAAGGCGCAGCCAGACCGGCACCTCGGCGAGGCCGGCGCGCAGCCCGGGGCGGATGGCGATGGTCGCCTCGGGCGCGACGCCGAGGGCCAGCGCCAGCTCGGGGCGCAGCCGGGTCGGCTCGTGCTCCCAGCCACCGGCCAGCTCCAGCTCCAGCAGCCCCGCCTTGCCCTGGTCGAGCCCCATCTCCCCGCCGGCGCCGAGCGAGGCGGCCACGGTCACCCCGGAGGGGGCCGACGGCGACGCGGCCGGGCCGCTCGACTGGGCGCGGGCCGCGCCGGCGGACCACGCCAAGGCGGAGAGGGTGAGGAGCAGGAGGGCTCGCACGGTGCGCGGGAGAGTACCCTTGGGGTGCCGGTCGGGCAAGGCGAGGGCGCTCACCGGTGGGCGGGGTTGCCGTGGCGGCGGCGAGCCGTTATGTGGGGCCCCGATGACAGCGCCCGCGCAACTCCCCGAGCCGGTCCTGGTCCTCGACACCTCTGGGTTGCTCTGCCCCATCCCCATCGTCAGGACGGCGGCGGCCGTGAAGGGGCTGAGCGATGGCGACGTGCTGCTGGTGATCGCCACCGACCCTGGAATCGCCACCGACATGCCCATGTGGTGCAAGGCGATGCGTCACCAGCACCTGGCCACCTTCAAGGACGGCCCGAGCTGGAAGAGCTACCTGCGAAAGCGGCCGCGACCGCCGCGCCGTGAGGGACGACCATGAAGAAGCCGGGCAAGGCGATCGCGATGATCTCGGGCGGACTCGACTCCACCCTGGCGCTGGCCATGGTCCGCGCCCAGGGCATCGAGGTGAAGGCCATCAACTTCTACACCGGCTTCTGCATCACCGAGACGCAGCGGCGCAAGGGTGGCCGGCAGGACGGCACCATGCCGCAGAACGAGGCGCTGCGCGCCGCCGCCGACCTGGAGATCGAGATCGAGTACATCGACATCTCCGGCGACGGCTACCTCGACATGCTGCTTCACCCCAAGTACGGCTACGGGGCCAACGCCAACCCTTGCGTCGACTGCCGCATCTTCATGATGAAGCGGGCCAAGGAGGTCATGGAGCGGGAAGGGGCCGACTTCATCTTCACCGGCGAGGTGCTGGGGCAGCGCCCCAAGAGCCAGCGCCGCGACACGCTCTGGGCCATCGAACGGGAGTCGGGGCTGAAGGGCCGGCTGGTCCGGCCGCTCTCGGCGAAGCTGCTGCCGCCCTCGATCCCGGAGCAGGAGGGGATCCTCGACCGGTCGAAGCTCGGCGATCTCAACGGCCGCGGGCGCACCCGGCAGATCGCCATGGCCAGGGAGATGGGGCTGGCCGAGTGGCCGCAGCCGGCCGGCGGCTGCTGCTTCCTCACCGACGAGAGCTTCTCGAGGAAGTTCTTCGACATCCTCGGGCAGCGCGAGGCGGCCGGCGAGCCGCGCCGCATCGACCGTGACGACGTGGTGCTGATGACCACCGGCCGCCACTTCCGGCTCTCTCCGACGGTGAAGCTGATGGTGGGCCGGACCGAGGTGGAGAACGGCACGCTGGAGACCTACGCCGGCGCCACCCGCGCCCGGCTGGTCGCCACCCACCACGCCGGCCCGGTGGCCCTGGTCGAGGGGGTCGCGACCTGGGAGGAGCGGCAGCTGGCGGCTCGCATCCTGGCCCGCTACGGCAAGGGGAAGGACCAGCCAACGGTCGAGGTGTCGTGGCGCGACCCCGACGGCGGCGTCGAGACCCTGATTGTCGAGCCGGAGCGCGACGAGGCGCGGGTCGAGCAGCTGAGGATCTGATCCCGGCCGTCGCCAGGCCTCGGCGGTGGCTCCGCGAGGAGGTCTTCGGCCAGGCCCTCAACGGCGCCTTCGCCGAGTACCTGGTGATTCCCGCGAAGCTGCTGGCCCCCAAGCCGACCAACCTCTCGTTCGAAGCGGCGGCCGCGGTCCCGTGGGGCACCACGGCGCTGCAGGGCCTGCGTGACGCGGGTGGGCTGAAGGCCGGCGAGCGGGTGCTGGTCTCCGGCGCGTCCGGGGCGGTCGGCACCTGGGCGGTGCAGCTCGCCAAGGCGCTGGGCGCGCACGTGACAGCGGTGTGCAGCACCGATGACTTCGGCCCCACACGCCGAGAGCGAGGCGGAAGTCGACCTCCGGAAGCCGTCCCTCCTGGCACACCAGGTTGCTCGCGCACCAACATACGTTGTATGACTAGGGGCATGGCCACCAAGGACGTCATCATCCCGGTCCGCGTCACCAGGGCCGATCGGGATCTCCTGAAGCGCATGGCGCCGGGCGGGTCGGTGTCCGCCTGGCTGCGGGAGCTGGCGATCGCAGCGGCTCGCAAACGGCGGGCGGTCGTCGATCTGGCGCGGCTGCTCGACGCGGGCAAGGCCGACGGAGACATGACCGACGAGGAGGCGGCCGAGCTGGCCGCCGAGGCGAAGCGCGAGGTGCGGAGCCGCCACCGGTGATCCGCGCCGTCATCGACACGAACGTGGTGGTGAGCGGCATCCTCAACCGGGCCGGCGTGCCTGCGGCCGTCCTCAGGGCGGCTGGGCTCCGCTACGAGCTGGTGTGGACGCCGGCCATCGCCGTGGAGTGCCGTCGCATCCTCGACCTGCCGCGCATCCTCAAGCGGCTGAAGGGGCGCGAGACGCAGGCCCGACAGGTGCTCGCCAGGCTGGCGACCATCGCCACCATGGTGCCGGCTGAGCTGCTCGGCGAGGTGCGCGTCGTCAAGGAGGACTCCGACGACGACGTCCTCTTTGCAACCGCGCTCGCCGCTGGTGCCCGGACCATCGTGAGCGGCGACGCGGCGGTGCTCGCCGTCGGCAACTTCGCGGGCGTCATGGTGGTCAGCGCCACCGAGTTCCTGGCGACGCTCGGCGAGGCCTGACCGGCGCCCGCGGGAAGACGTCGTGGACGAGGTGCTCGGCGGCAACCTCCATGCGCCGGGCGTTGCAGCTCGGGCAGGTGCGCGCAATGCAGGAGATGGCGACCAACCGCTCGAAGTTGCAGTCAGGGCAGCGAATCCGCGCCAAGCTACGCCCAGCGCCCGCTTGACCACCGAAGCAGCCCGGCAACGGCCGGGATCAGATTCGCAGCTGCTCGACCAAGCCCTCGTCGCGCTCCGGCTCGACCGAGGGATAGGACTTCCAACCCACCGGTCTGTCCGATAAGGGCGCTCATGGTGACAGGTTCAGCGCGCCAGCTCGTCGACTCCGGGTGTAGAGTGACCTTCCCGTCGCACTTCGTCTGGGAGGTGAGAGCCATGTCAGGGAGCCATCGAGGCATCCGGGGCTGCCTCACGCCGCTGCTTGCGGCCGCAACGCTGTCGGCATGCGGCACCGGTCCGTTCTTCGGCGACATGGGACCACCGTGCGGGGATCGAGGGTAAGTCATTCAACCCGCCGTTCGAGTCCGATAACGTACCATATGGTAACTCGGGCCTGCTGGTTCAGATGATCCTGAACGACGTGATTCGCGCGCTCGAAGACGGGCGATCCCCGCTCCTGCTGACCGAGCGCAAAGACCACCTCGAGTACTTCGCGACTCGCCTCGAACGGGTCGCTCGCCACCTCATGGTTCTTCAGGGCGGCATGGGCGCCAAGGCTCACCGCGCCGTCCGGGCGCAGCTCGCGGCCATTCCCACGAACGAGGAGCGGCTTGTGCTCGCGACGGGACGATACATCGGTGAAGGCTTCGACGACGCGCGCCTCGACACGCTGTTCCTCGCGATGCCCGTGTCGTGGAAGGGCACCCTCGTGCAGTACACCGGGCGGCTTCACCGTCTGCACCCAGGCAAGAGCGAGGTCCGGATCTTCGACTACGTGGACCGCGAGGTGCCGATGTTGCTGCGCATGTTCGAGAAGCGACTGCGCGGCTACCGAGCGATCGGCTACGCACGCGGCGAGGCGCCGCTCGGGTACGCTGAGCCAAGCGACGACCGCGTGATCGAATACGACGAGGATGTTCTCGCTGCCCTCGACCAGCAGGACGACTGAGGGTAGGTCATTCAACCCGCCGTTCGCGTCTGATAACTTACGCTATGGTGACTCGGACCGACTGGTTCAGGGGCGAAGGTACTGGACGGCGCGTTCGGCCGCGCGCTGCGCATGGATCGCCCGGGTGGAGGCGCTCGCGGGGGAGGGGCTCACCGCGCTCCCTCCAGCTTCGCCGCCGCGTCGGCGTCCGCCATCCATCGCAGCTGGCCGTCCACGGGCTTGATAAGCTGGACGGGCCATGGCGTGCCCCGGGGTTCGCCTCGCAGCACCTCGCTGAGGCGTGCCGCCTTGCTCGACCCCGCCACGATGAACGTGACGTTGGCCGCCGCGTTGATGATGACCGGCGTCATGGTGACACGTGACCGGATGGTGTCCCCGGCGGGGTTCGCGACCACCCACCGCCGCGTCTCCAGGAGGTGCGGCGTTCCGGGGAAGAGCGAGGCGGTGTGACCGTCGGCGCCCATGCCGAGGAGCACCAGGTCGAAGCGCGGAGGAGGGGCGTCCCTGGCCACCTGGAAGAACTCATGGAGCAGCTGCTCGTACGACGCGGCGGCCTGGTCGGGCTGGTCTTCGCCGCGGATGCGATGCACGTTCGCCGCAGGCGGGTTCACCCCGTCGAGGAGCGTCTCGCGGGCCGCCCGGTAGTTGCTCTCGGCGTCCTCAGGCGGAACGCAGCGCTCGTCCACCCAGAAGAAGTGCACCCGCGACCACTCGACCCGGCCCGCCATCTGCTCGCTCGCCAGCCGAGCGTAGACGGGTCGCGGCGTGGAGCCTCCCGACAGCACCCAGGTGAAGCGGCCGGAGCGCTCGATCGCCTTCCCGGCCAGGTCCGCGATCTGCTCGGCCGCGGCCTCGTCCAGGGCGTCGCGACCGCGAAACACGCTGACCGCGGCCGGTGCTCCGAGGGAAGCCATGGACGATGACCTTATCGAATTGGTGCGTCAGGCGCCGTGCTCAGGCCGCCGCGCCCCATCTGCCCGGAGCGCAGGGCCGTGGACAGCGCCGCGCAGATGAGTAAGATATTACTCATGCAGCGAACGCCCCCGAACGATCTCCTCCGCGCCGAGCTCTTCGGCTCGGTCTTCCTGCTCACCCAGTACCTGGCCCGCCGCGGCGACGAGGCGCTGGCGCCGCTTGGCCTCACCACCAAGCAGTGGCTGCTGCTGGCCGTCGTGGCCCGCCGCTTCGCGGGCGGGAGCCCCACGCTCACCGAGGCGGCGCTCTGGTACGGGAGCTCCCGCCAGAACGTCAAGGCGATCGCCGAGCAGCTCCAGGCGCGGGGCTACCTGCGGCTTGCCGCCGACCCGGCCGACCGGCGCGCGCTGAGGCTCCACCTCACCGCCCGGGCCAGGGTCTTCGACGCGGCCGCCGAGGCGGCCCGGCTGGCCGGGGTGCTGGCCGAGCTGACGTCCGGCCTCGAGCGGCGCGACCTGGTGACGCTCGTCGACCTGCTGCGCCGCTGGCTCGGCGTGGTCTCACCCACCTCGGCGCCGGCCTTCCAGGGAGCGCCCTCCACGTGACACCAACCACGAGGTTCCTCGCCATGTCGATCCTCTCCGCCCTCACCGCCGGCTGCTCCACGCTCGAGTCGAGGTTCGATGAACGCCTGGCGGCCGAGCAACGCGCCCAGCCGCTCCTCGCCGCGCCGCCGCTCCTGGAGGCCGACCTGGCCCACCTGCCGCCGCCGGTGCAGCGCTTCATCCGCGCTTCGGGGGCGCTGGGTCGCCCCCGGGTGCAGAACTTCCGGGCCGAGTTCGACGCCCAGATGTTCCGCAAGCCGGGTGACTCGCCCATGATTTCCACCTCGGTCCAGCAGAACTTCATCGCCAGCCCGACGCGCCTCTTCTTCATGAAGAGCCGGATGTTCGGCCTGCCGGTCCAGGTGCTCCATGACTACGCCGCCGGGCAGGCCACCTTCCGGGTCCGGGTCGCCTCGTTCCTGAACGTGGTCGACGAGGGCGGGGAGGCCTTCAGCAAGGTCGAGACCGTCACCGTGCTCAACGACCTCTGCTTCTTCGCCCCCGGCTCGCTCGTCGACCCGAGGCTGGCGTGGCAGCCGGTGGACGACCGGACCACCCTGGTGACCTTCACCAACGGCCTCCACCGCGTCTCGGCCACCCTCCACTTCAACGAGCGGGACGAGCTGGTCGACTTCACCTCGGACGACCGGCCGGTCAAGGTGGAAGGCGTCTCCAGGAACTACCGCTGGTCGACGCCCATAGAGGGGTACGAGCTGCGCGAAGGCCTGCGGCTCCCCACACGCGGTGCCGCAGTCTACGCCTACCCCGAGGGCCCCTTCACCTACGGCAAGTTCAAGCTCCGCTCGATCGCCTATGACGTCCGAGGGTAGGTCATTCAACCCGCCGTTCGCGTCTGATAACTTACGCTATGGTGACTCGGACCGACTGGTTCAAGACGCCGGGCGCGGCGCGTTCACTTGCGCTGAGGGTCCCAGAACGGAGAGTTGCGCGTGACCTCCCTGAGCCTCTGGAAGAATATCGGTGCGTATCCCGGTGCCGACGAGAGGTAATGCCCGTTGAGCTTCGCCATGTGCCGAGGCGTGCTCATGATGGACATGACATCGGAGAGCGGAAGAATCCCCTCGTCCGTTCCGGGTCGGAATCCAGACCAGTTTCGTGCATGATCTTCCGACCGGAAGAGATGGATGCGGCTTCACGTGAACGGCCAGTCCTTCGACCACTGCCCTATCGGGATGTCGACGTAGATGACGATCTCCTCGGGATCGCGGCTCAGGATGACTCCATCCCGAACGACGATCCGCATCGGCCCTCCGCAATCGAGACACGGAGACTCGATCTGGACCGACTTACCCGGGAAGAGCCAGCAGAGCGCCAGCGACTCGACTCCGCACTGACCGAACCAGCTCTGCCGGCCGTCGACGCTGATCCGGTATTGATTTGGGTGTGGATCCCCTGGGACGACGGGCCAGCGCCTGATTCCAAGGGTTTGAGCAG
>JANPOM010000436.1:0-5797 GCA_031427995.1 Anaeromyxobacter sp.
TCGTCGGCCGCTCGGAGTGGTCGGGCTGTCCGCCGCGCACTTGGAGGTCGCCTGGCCCAGCGCCGGTCGGCGCCTCTCCCCCCGGCACCACCCGCCGGCTGGCCAGGTCCGATGCCGAGCCGAGTCGCGTTGGTGTGCATCGGATGGTAACTGTAGACTGGTCAAGTCGTCTGGATCGACCATGAAGCCCTCTGAGTCATTCGAGCGGAATCGAGCAGCTATCCGCGCCCTGGTGGCGCAGTACCCGGCCGCGAACCCTCGTTTGTTCGGGTCGGTCCTGCACGGCAGCGACACCGAGCTGAGCGACGTCGACATCCTGGTGGACTCACTTCCCGGCGCGACCCTCTTCGAGCTGGGCGGACTGCAGATGGATCTCCAGGACCTCCTGGGATGCCGGGTGGACCTGGTGCTCCCGGAGGAGATCTCGACCAAGTACCGGCAGTCGGTCCTGGCCGAGGCGGTGCCCGTATGACCGGACCAACCCTCCTGCAGTTTCTCGAGCACATGGCGGAGTATGGGCGAGAAGCCCGGGAGTTCGCGCATGGCCTCACCGAAGAGGAATTCGGGGAGGACAGAAAGACCCTGTACGCCGTCCTCAACGCGCTCCAGGCAGTCGGGGAGGCTGCCGGACGCGTGATTCAGGCCTATCCGCAGTTCGTTGCCCGCCACCCGGAAGTGCCCTGGCGGCTGATGACGGGGATGCGGAATCGACTGGCCCACGGCTACTTCGAGGTGAGGGTGGACGTGGTTTGGGGCGTCCTGACGAAGAAGCTGCCAGCCCTCGAAGAGACGCTGCCAGCCGTCCGCAAGGACGCCGAAGCCTACCTTCGCGCCCTCGGTCCAGGGTAGCCGTTCACGGGGTCGAGGCCTGCAGACCGCCTTCCGGAATCACCCGTCCCTGCGATCGCTTGCGCTGGGGGATCGACTTTCGGGCGGAGGCGCTCCTCGCCGAGTCGGGCTTCTGGGCTGCGGTCGTCGGCCGCTCGGCGTGCCCAGGCTGCCGGTGCGGCTGCCGCCGGCCCGCTGGCGGTGGCGGCGGCGGAGCTGGCCTCGCGGCGCTGAGGAGCGGCACCAGGCCGTTGCCCCGCCGCGGAGACTGGCCTACACAGGAGGCCCATCGCCCAGCCCCCGGAGGTCCCGTGTCGAAGCCCGGCCGCCTCACCCTGATCCTCGCCGCCCTCGCGCTCGCCAGCGCGACGGGCGCCGCCGATCCGACCATCGCCTTCGAGAAGTACCAGCTCCCGAACGGCCTCACCGTCATCCTGAGCCCGGACCACCGCTTGCCACAGGTGGCGGTCAACATCTGGTACCACGTCGGCGCCGCCAACCAGGCCACCGGCCGCTCCGGCTTCGCCCACCTCTTCGAACACATGATGTTCTCCGGCTCGAAGCACGTGCAGCCGTCGCCCTTCAAGGTGCTGGAGACCATCGGCGGGGTCGCCAACGGCTCGACCAACTTCGATCGGACCAACTACTACGAGGTGGTCCCCTCCAACGAGTTGGCCACGGCGCTCTGGCTGGAGAGCGACCGGCTCGGCTTCCTGCTCGAGACGCTCGACGCCAGGAAGCTCCAGGTGCAGCGCGACGTGGTCTCCAACGAGCGGCGCCAGAGCTACGAGAACCGGCCCTACGGCCTGACCTTCCTGCGGCTCTGCGACCTGCTCTACCCATCGCCCCACCCGTACTACCAATGCGTCATCGGCTCCGTCCCGGAGATCCAGGCGGCTAGCGTGGAGGAGGTTCAGGGCTTCTTCCGCGAGTTCTACGGCCCGCAGAACGCCTCGCTGGCCATCGTCGGCGACTTCGAGCCGGCCAAGGCCAGGGCGCTGGTGGAGCAGTACTTCGGCCCCATCCCGGCCGGGCCGCCGGTGCAGCGCCCCTCTGTGCCGCAGCCCATGCTGACCGCGGTGGTCCGGGAAACGCTGGAGGACCCGGTCGCCGAGGTCCCGCGGCTCGACCTGGCCTGGAACGGCCCGGTCATGTACTCCGCCGACGAACCGGCCTGTGACGTGCTGGCCGAGGTGCTGGCCGGCTCCGACGCCTCGCGCCTGACCCGCTCGATGGTCCACGCCGGACGGGTGGCCGCCAGCGTCTCGGCCGGCTGCCAGGCCATCGGGCTGGGCGGCTGGCTTCAGGTGACGGCGGTGGCCAACGCCGGCAAGGGGGCCGCCGACCTGCTGGCCCCGGTGCAGGCGGCCATCGAAGTGCTGAAGAAGGACGGGCCGACGGCCGAGGAGGTGGAGCGGGCCAAGCGCCAGTTCATCGCCTCGCGCGTGCGCGGCCTGGAGCGGATCGGCAGCCGCGCCGACCAGCTCAACAAGTACCAGACCTACCTCGGCGACCCCGGCTGGCTGGCGCAGGACCTGGCCCGCTACCGCGCCGTGACCCCGGCCACGGTGCAGGCCTTCGCGCAGAGGCACCTCGCCGCCGACCGCCGCATCGAGCTGACCACCCTGCCGAAGGCCAAGGTGACCAAGTGATCGCCACCCCGATGACACGGACCATGGCCCTCGCCGCGGCCCTGCTCTCCTCGCTGGCCTGCGCCGCGGCACCGCCGAAGCCTGCCGCTCCGCCGGTGGCCGCCGCGCTCGCCGCGCCGGTGAAGGCGCCGCCGCCCGCACCCGCCCCGGTGCTGGAGACCCCCGACGCCCCGTTCCGCGCCCAGAAGCCGGCCGCCGCGCCGGGCGAGCCGCGCTTCCAGGCCCCGGTGCCCAAGGTGGCCGCGCTCAAGAACGGCGCCAGGCTGCTGGTGGTGGAGAGCCGGGCCGTGCCGCTGGTCTCGATCGAGATCGTGCTGCGGGCCGGCGTTGACCAGGAGCCGGCGGCCAAGGGCGGCCTGGCCGGCTTCACCGCCGACATGCTGACCGAGGGGACCCTGAAGCACCCGGCCCTCGACTACGCCGCCCGCGTCGAGGACCTGGCCGCGCGCCTCTCCGCCAGCGCCGACCTCGAGTCGACCCGGCTGCGGCTCAACTGCCTCACCGAGACCCTGCCCGAGGCGCTCGACCTGCTGGCCGAGGCGCTGCTGACGCCGGCCTTCAAGCCCGAGGACGTGGAGCGGGTGCGCGGCATCCGGCTCACCGGCCTGCAGCAGAAGAAGGCGACGCCGCAGGCGCTGGCCGCCGACGAGGCGGCCCGGCTCGTCTACGGTGACAAGCACCCGCGCGGCCGCCCCTCGGGCGGCACGCCGGAGAGCATCAAGGCGATCACGCGCGCCGACCTGGTGGCCTTCCACGCCAGCTTCTACGACCCGAAGAGCGCCATCGTCTCGGTGGCCGGTGACGTCGGCGCCGCCGAGGTGAAGCAGCAGCTCGACCAGAAGCTGGCCGCCTGGAAGAGCAGGCGCGGGATCGAGCCGAAGCGGCCGGCCTTCCCGAAGCTGGCGGGGCGCAGCGTCACCCTGGTAGACAAGCCGGGCGCCACGCAGTCGCAGGTCTGGTTGGTGGGCGACCTCTTCCCGGCCTCCCACCCCGACCGCGTCCCCATGGCGGTGCTCAACAACGTGCTGGGCGGCCTCTTCGGCAGCCGGCTCAACCAGAACCTGCGCGAGACCAAGGGCTACAGCTACGGGGTCCGCTCCACGCTGCGGCTCGAGAGCGACCGGGGCTGGCTGGCGGCGGCGGGCGGCCTGCAGTCCAAGTTCACCGCCGAGTCGGTGAGCGAGTTCGAGAAGGAGCTGGCGGCCATGGCCACCGGCCAGCTGCGCGAGGGCGAGCTGCAACGGGCCAAGGAGGCGCTCATCCGCGGCCTGCCGGTGACCCTCGAGACCAACGACGCGGTGGCCGGCTCGGTCGCCTCGCTGGCGGCGCTGAAGCTGCCGCTCGACTGGTTCGCGCTGCTGCCCGACCGCATCGCCAGGGTGAACGAGGCCGACGTGGTCCGCGTCGCCACCACCTGGATCAAGCCGGCCCGGATGCCGGTCATCGTGGTCGGGCCGCGTGCCGAGGTGGAGGCGAAGTTGAGGGCGCTGGAGCTGGGACCGCTCACGGTGAAGTGAGATGAGGGGTCGTCCCCCGGAAAGCCCCTCGACGCCCCACCGCCAATGCGGCTAGGATCTCCTCCATGATCCTCCTCGTCCACGGCCCCAACCTGAACCTGCTCGGCGAGCGAGAGCCGGAGATCTACGGCTCGACCACGCTGGCCGAGATCGAGACCATGCTGCGGAACGCCTGCGACGCCTGGGGCGTACCGGTCAAGGCCTACCAGTCGAACCACGAGGGCGGGCTCATCGACTTCATCCAGCAGCACCGCAAGGAGGCGCGCGGCATCATCATCAACCCCGGCGCCTATACCCACACCAGCTTCGCCATCTACGACTGCTTGAAGTCGGTGAGCGCGCCGGTGGTCGAGGTCCACATCTCCAACATCCACGCCCGCGAGGAGTTCCGCCGCAAGAGCGTGGTGGCCGGCGCCTGCCGCGGCCAGATCACCGGCCTCGGCGTACGCGGCTACATCCTCGCCGCCGAGTGGCTCTGCGCGGAGATCGGCGCCCGCCCGAAGCCGTAGCCGGCTCGCGGACCGGGCGCCCGACACATGCCCAGGGTCGCCGTCCTCCTGCCGGTCCGCGACGCCGCCGCCACGGTGCGGGCGGCGGCCGTCTCGGTGCTGCGCGGCGGCTACCGCGACCTCACCCTCATCGCCGTAGACGACGGCTCGACCGATGACTCCGCCGCGGTGCTCGACCGGCTGGCCGGGCGCGACCGGCGGGTGCGGGTGCTGCGCGGCCCGGGGGAGGGGATCGCGCTGGCGCTGGACCGGGCCCTCACCGCCAGCGACTCGGAGCTGGTGGCTCGCATGGACGCCGACGACGTCTGCTGGCCGGGACGGCTGGCGGCGCAGGTGGCGGCGCTCGACGCCGATCCCTCGCTGGCGGTGGTCGGGTCCCGGGTCCGGCTCTTCCCGCGGACGCAGCTGCGCGACGGCATGCGCCGCTACGTGGCCTGGCTGAACGGGCTCACCACGCCCGCCCTGGTGGCCCGCGACCTCTTCGTCGAGGCGCCGCTCTGCCACCCGGCCACCCTGATCCGCCGGGGCGCGCTGGCGCGGGTGGGCGGCTGGCGAGACGGCGACTTCCCGGAGGACTACGACCTCTGGCTGCGGCTCGCCGCCACCGGGGTCCGGCTCACCAACCTGCCGCTCACGCTGCTCGACTGGCGCGAGGGAGCCGGGAGGCTGACCCGAGCCGACCCGCGCTACGGGCTCGACAGGCACGTCGCCCTCAAGTGCGCGGCGCTGGCCGGCGGTCCGTTGCGCGGCCGCGCCGAGGTGGCGCTCTGGGGAGCCGGAGAGACCGGGCGGGCCTTCGCCGACGGGCTGCTGCGGGCCGGGATCAAGGTCACCGCCTTCGTAGAGGTGGACCGCAAGAAGGTGGGGCGGACCATCCGCGGCGCTCCGGTCCACCACTTCGAGGAGGTGGAGCGGCTGCGCGGGCTGCCGCTGCTGGTGGCGGTCGGCGCCGCCGGGGCCCGCGACCTGATCCGGGCCGAGCTCACCAAGCGCGGCTTCGAGGAGCTGCGCGACTTCCGCTGCGTGGCCTGACCAGGCGCGCCACCTTCGACCCCGGGGCCTTCCGCCGGGAGCTGACCGACCGGGCCGCCCACGCCGTGCAGGCCATCCGGAGCAAGGTCGGCACCGAGCCCCTCTACGCCTTCGCCCTCTACCCCGGTAGCGGACACTCCAGCGCCTCGGCCAGCTCGCTGAAGTCGGCCGGGACCGGCGCCTCGAAGCTGAGCGGCGCGCCGGTGACCGGGTGCGGCAGCTGGAGCCGGGCGGCGTGGAGCATCACCCGCAGCACCGG
>JANPOM010000437.1:0-1870 GCA_031427995.1 Anaeromyxobacter sp.
CGCTGGCCGCCAGCCGCGCGCTGGCCGACGCGCTGGCCACCAGGATTGAAGACCAGGCGGACCGGCAGGCCTTCCTGGTCGCCTTGAAGAAGTCCGGCGGCAAGTAGCCACCTCGGAGCGGAGACCCCCCATGTCACTGACCAGTGCTGTTCGGAGCCGGCTCAGCATCAAGATCTCGCTGACGCTCGCCGTCCTGCTGCTCGTGCTCACCACCGGCGCGGCAGCCATCATCACCTACTCCCGCACCGAGCAGATGGAGGCCTCCATGCTCGACAAGGCGCGGCTGGCGTCGTCGCTCGGCGCGCGGCAATACGGCGAGACCTTCGACAACGCCGTGGACAGCGGCCTGCTCACCGTCAACGACGTCTTCGACCGGTCCTACATCGAGATCAAGGGCTGGGCCTGGGGCGAGAAGCCCAAGTTCCACACCCGCTTCGACGCCTTCACGGACCGTGCGATGCTGGTCTTCCAGGACAAGTTCCTCGAGACCGAGGACTTCCCCTTCGCGGTCGGCGTCGACAGCAACGGCTACCTGCCGACCCACAACAGCAAGTTCCAGCAGCCGCTCACCGGCGCCCCCGAGAAGGACCTGGCGGGCAACCGGACCAAGCGCATCTTCAACGACCCGGTCGGCCTGGCCGCCGCCAAGAACCTCAACCCCAGCCTGCAGCAGGACTACTTCCGCGACACCGGCGAGCGCATGTGGGACGTCTCCAGCCCCATCTACGTGAAGGGGAAGCACTGGGGCGGGTTCCGCGTGGCGGTCTCGATGGAGCGGATCGCCGCCAAGAAGCGGGACCTGGTCGTCACCCTGGCGCTGGTCTTCGGCGCCTTCGCGGCCATCACCATCCTCACCATGTACGTGGTGGTGGAGCGGGCCATGCGGCCGGTGGTCGAGCTGACCGCGGCGGCCGCCTCCATCAGCATGGGCGACGGCCTCGAGACCCCCATCAAAGCGCACTCGACCGATGAGATCGGCCAGCTCACCAAGGCGGTGGAGCGGCTTCGCGTCAGCATGAAGGCGGCCATGAGCCGTCTCGGCGCCTGAGGGAGGAACCACCATGACCCGCAACCAGACCACCATCCCCGCCACGCTGCTGCTCGCAACGCTCTGCCTCGCCCCGGCCCGGGCCGAAGCCCAGGCCAAGCCGACCGCCGCCCAGATCGAGGCCCTCGGGAACCAGGAGAAGGAGATGCTCGGCGCCGCCCAAGACTTCGCCCGGCGCGTCACCGAGTCGATGGAGGGCTGGCTCGCCGCCAAGGAGGTGAGCGAGGAGCGTCTCTTCGCCTCGATGTACTACCCGATCGCCAAGACCGACCCACCCAAGTTCACGACCGACTGGGACCGGTTCGCCGACCGCGATGTCCAGGGGATCGAGGAGGCGATCATGACCCGCTCCCAGAGCCTGGTCTTCGCCGTGCTGGTGGACAAGAACGGGTACCTGCCCACGCACAACCTTCGCTACTCCCAGCCGCTCACCGGGAACCTGGCCAACGATCTCGTCAACAACCGGACCAAGCGCATCTTCAATGACAAGACCGGGTTGGCCGCCGCCAGGAGCGTGGCCCCATTCCTCATCCAGCGCTACCAGCGTGACACCGGCGAGACCATGGTCGACCTCTCCTTGCCGGTCTTCATCCGTGGCATGCACTGGGGCGCCGTCCGGCTCGGCTTCCGCGCCGTCGACGCGCGCTAGTGCCCCGACCCTGGCATGATGACCCGACGAGAGCGCCGAGACCGAAGCGAGGCTGGCGCCCGAGGAGGGAGCAGCGGAAGCGTAGCAGCGCTACTCTGAGCAGCGGACCGACGAGGCCGCCTGCCGCAGCGAGAGGATCGGCGCTCGCAGTGGTCAGTATGCCTGGGTCGGGG